>NZ_JAMYTU010000118.1:0-500 GCF_040322615.1 Mesorhizobium sp. M0119 | reverse complement strand
TTGCATTCGCCGGGTTCGATCGTCGCAACGAGGTGGCCGATGTGGCGCCAAGTGTCCTCGACGGTACGCTTCTGAGCTTGTCGCATCCAATGCTTGATCTTGGCGAAGGCCTGCTCGATCGGGTTGAGGTCGGGGGAGTAGGGTGGCAGGTACCAAAGCCTGGCGCCGGCAGCCTTGATCATCTGCCTGATCGCCGCCGACTTATGACTTCCCAGATTATCCATGACGACGATGTCGCCGGGTTTCAGCACGGTGATGAGCTGCTGCTCGACATAGGCGCGGAAGCATTGGCCGTTGATTGGCCCGTCGAAGACGCAAGGTGCCGCGAGCCTATCGCAGCGCAGCGCGCCGAGGAAGGTCAGCGTGCGCCAGTGGCCGTGCGGGGCCAAGCCGCGCAGCCGCTCGCCCTTCGGCCCCCAACCGCGCAGCGGAGCCATGTTGGTCTTGATCCAGGTCTCATCGATGAAGACCAGATGCTGCGGATCGAGGCCGGCCTGCCA
>NZ_JAMYTU010000117.1:0-545 GCF_040322615.1 Mesorhizobium sp. M0119 | reverse complement strand
GGCAATACCGCCATCGTCGCCCAGCAGACCTCGGCCGCCGGTGCGGGTGCGGTCGACGTGACCGCGGGCAACGTCTCGGGCACGACCGGCATCTTTGCGTTGAACAACGGCAGCGGCGCGATCGGCATCACCGCCAACGGCACGGTCACCGGCACCGCGGCCGAGGGCATCAACGCAAGCGGCAAGGGCGCCGTGACCGTCAATGTCGCCGACACGGTGACCGGCGCGACGCGTGGTCTGAGCCTGATCGGCGGGACCGGCGGCAGCGGCGACATCAGCGTGACCGGCACCGGCGGCTTCGTCGGCGGCACCGGCGATGCGGCCAACATCAAGAACAACGGTTCGGGCACGGTCACGGTCGACATCTCGGGCGCGAGCAGTTCGAGCGGCGGCGAAGGCATCTTCGTGCGCGACACGGTAGCTGGCGGCAACATCAGCGTCACCACGGGTGCTGTCACCGCGCTGACGGCGGGCAAGGACGGCATTGACGTCCAGACGCAGTCGCTGACTGGCAATATCACGGAGGTCGCCAACGGCAACATCCA
>NZ_JAMYTU010000116.1:0-573 GCF_040322615.1 Mesorhizobium sp. M0119 | reverse complement strand
GGTGGCCCGCACTATTCGGCTGCCAAGGCGGGTGTTCTGGGGCTTGCCAAGGCCATGGCGCGCGAATTCGGTCCCGAAGGCATCCGCGTCAACTGTGTCACACCGGGCCTGATCCAGACCGACATCACCGGCGGCAAACTGACCGAAGCCATGCGCGCCGACATCATCAAGGGAATCCCGCTCAGCCGGCTGGGGGATGCGCGCGACGTCGCTGGCGCCTATCTCTTTTTGGCGTCCGATCTGGCCAGCTACATCACCGGCGCCGTGATCGACGTCAACGGTGGGATGCTGATCCATGGCTGAGAGGATAACGGATCTTGAGATGCCTCGCGCTGGCAGCAATGTCAGCCTGGCCGAACGAGCCTATCGTATCCGCCGACATGCCGTGCGAATGGGCCAAGTCCAGGGCCAAGGTTATGTCGGACAGGCGCTGGGTGTCGCCGACGTGCTTGCCGTCGCCTATTTCCATGCGCTTCGCTACCGGCCGGAGGACACGTTGTGGGAGGGACGCGACCGCTTCCTGCTGTCGATCGGACACTATGCGATCGCGCTCTACGCGGCTCTGATCGAAGC
>NZ_JAMYTU010000115.1:0-581 GCF_040322615.1 Mesorhizobium sp. M0119 | reverse complement strand
TTTCGCGTCATCTCCGCGGAGGCATGGCCGAGCTGTTTTTGCACATAGCGTTCGTCGACCTCGGCCGACGAGGCGAGGCCGGCGCGCAGTGAGTGGCCGGCGAATTTCTTGGCCCGTTCGCCCTCCGACAGATCGCCGCGCACGCCGGCGGCGAGCGCCGTGCGCTTGACCAGCCGTGCGACCTCCTGGTCGTTCAAGCGATCGGCACCGACGGCTCTGCCTTGACCAGCAACGCGCCGGAACAGCGGTCCGTGCGCAATGCGCGCCAGTCTTAGCCAGGTCTGCAGAGCGACCACAGGGCAGGTGGCATCGGAGGAGCCGCGGCCGATTTCGACCTCGCGCCAGCCGGTTTTGCCGCGCAATGTGACAAGCAGACCCTTATCGGCAAAAATCTCGACCCAGCCGCGTCCGTCCTCGGTCTGATCCCTGGCGACGTCGAGGCCGACGATTTCGGATCGGCGAAGGCCGCCGGCGAAACCCAAAAGCAGCATGGCGCGGTCGCGCAGACCACGCAGCGTGCCGCGGTCGAGGGTCTCGAGCATGGCGATCAGATCCTCGGGCAGGATCGCTTCCTTCTGCCG
>NZ_JAMYTU010000114.1:0-601 GCF_040322615.1 Mesorhizobium sp. M0119 | reverse complement strand
GGCGCGACGGCCGTCACCTCCCGCCCAATATTCGTTAATTCGAGTTGCCTCATCTAAAAGTAGGCAAACCGCATCGATAATAATTGCGCCTTGATGGATTGAGTCGGCACTTTGGTTCATGCTCTCTTCCAGATACGAGGTTGATGACTTCGGATAGGGTGCGCCCCCGGCGAGTGCTTGTAAGCCATTTCCGGAACTCCGTTGAGCTCAATTCCCCGCACTCGCCATCTTCCGACCCGCAATGGCCGTCTCCAGCCAGCCGATCTCCATCTCCGGCACCGACGACAGCAGCAGATCGGTATAGTCATCGAACGGCGGCGTCAGCACCTGGCTTTTGGCCCCATACCGCACCACCTCGCCGCGATACATGACGGCGATGGAGTCGGCGATCGATTTCACCGTCGCAAGGTCATGGGTGATGAAGAGGAAGGCGACCTGCTCGATCTGCTGGAGATTGAGGAGCAGTTTCAGGATGCCGTTGGCCACCAGCGGATCGAGCGCCGAGGTGACCTCGTCGCAGATGATGAGCTTCGGCTTGGCCGCGAGCGCGCGGGCGATGCAGACGCGCTGCTTCTGGCCGCCGGAAAGCTCTGCCGGATAA
>NZ_JAMYTU010000113.1:0-657 GCF_040322615.1 Mesorhizobium sp. M0119 | reverse complement strand
GGCTCTGTTGGTTCGATAGTCTTCTTTTTGGACAGTCATCGTTTGCTCCCAGTTTCATAGCCCCTCTTTTTGCCCTTGCGGGGAGATTAACTGCCGGTGCATTACGCGAGTCAATCGATGAAACGACCACTCCGCAGTCGCGAGGGCGGGAAGCAAGCCGACAATTTTAACGTTGGAACGGCTTACAGAGTGCCGGCAACACAGCCGCCCTTTCGTCGGCTGCGTTGATCGCGTCCATGTTGCCCTTCAGCTCGGCTCTTGGCTTCACGTACCTTGATGTCTGTGTTGTCCATCATGCTGCCAACCGGCAAGCCAAGCCAAAACACGCCGTCCACATCATGGCGGGCGGTTCTGTCTTGTATGGCCATTATCGGCGCGAGGTCGGAACTCGTTCGGTAAAGTTCGGCTTCCAACTGGCTGCAGGACTTGCCCGCGTATACGCGGACGAAACCAGCGTGGGCTTGATGTCGGCTGGGCGAGTAGCGCAGCCCGACAAAACGCTGATGGCTACAAACGCACATAACTTGATTCATGCTTCCCCCAAAATGCCCGCGGCTAGCAGGCGCTGAGGGCAGGACGAAGTCTATTTGCCTTAACGGCATGCGGAATATATTCCTATTTTGCGGGATGCCGCACCCTCGCCGACACGAAGCCGTT
>NZ_JAMYTU010000112.1:0-658 GCF_040322615.1 Mesorhizobium sp. M0119 | reverse complement strand
GATATCGTTGAAAAAGTCGGCCGCGTCTCGGCCACGACATCGACTGATGTTAGGTCGTGAGCAGACGTCTTCCGCCTCATGCCGGTTTCGGCATCGGCACCGGAATCAGCTTGGCGAGTTTCCGGAGGTTCTGGGCAGTGGCTGCCAGATGGAACTCGTCTCGAGCACCGTTTGGTCCTCGTAGTCGCAAGCGATCCAGCTTCAGGATGCGCTTGAGGTGGGCAAACAGCATCTCGACCTTCTTCCTCTCGCGACGCGAGGTGACATAGGCGTCGGTGGCGGCAATATCGCGGGCCATGTCCCGCGCACCCTCGTGGATAGAGCGTAGGATCTTGCGGGCTGGACCGTTCGGACAGCATCGAGGCTTGAGGGCGCAGACGTCGCAGTCGAGCTTGCTGGCGCGGTAGCGCATGAAGCCCTCGTCGTCGACACCGTCGCGGGGTGAAGCGAACCGCCGACGATACTGCCTGAGCTCCTTGCCGCCTGGACAGGTGTAGAGATCGCGCTCGCGATCATAGCTGAACTCTGCCCGCTCGAAGGTCCCATCGCGACGCTCCGACTTGTCGAAGACCGGGATATGCGGCTCGATGCCGCGCTCGTGCACCAACCAGCCCAACATCTCGGCCGAGCCGTACGCGCTGTCGGCGGCCAGGCGTTC
>NZ_JAMYTU010000111.1:0-771 GCF_040322615.1 Mesorhizobium sp. M0119 | reverse complement strand
AGAGAAGCGAGGCCCCGCGAAAGACGTCAAACGCCGGAGAAGCCGCAAGCTCGAAAGCGCTTGACCTCAACATGCCGAATAGAGAAGTGCTTCAGGACTGCTGCAACCCGGACTTTTTCAACACTATCGGTGGAAGACCGCTCTTGTGATGTGACGTTTGCGGCTGATAGTCGTCGCTTGATTCCGTTGGACGCGAATGCCTTCTGGCGCAGTACCGCCAAGAGAATTCTCGTCCACTGTCCGAGTCAGGAACTGCACGCGGGCTCGCCGAACAGGAAGTTGGAACGCTTCGTCATGCTGTCTTAGGCGATATAGCCGCCCGGAGTGCTGCGACACGTGCACGATAGCATTGGCTCGCGAGGATGGATTGCTAACGGCGAACCCATGCTGGTCGGCAAGGCGATACTGGCTGGAGCATCAACTCGGCCGACGAGAGTGGCCCCCCATCCTAGGCAGGATCGGCCGACATGGCCGGCATCGCGAGCCGCTCTGAAAAGAGCACAGCGGGCATCCAGACGCTGCCGGGTTGACTATGGGTGTCGGAACCGCAAAAAGGGGCCGCTCTTCATGAGTGGCGTGCGCCGGCAGTCTAACCCCAAGCCCCCCGCCAGGCTGCCGGCGCGCTTCTAGCCGCCTTGATGCACGGCGATAAGCTTTTGACGGCCTGAAGCGACGTTGTGGTCGCCGTTGCGGTGCTTTTCCACGCGCCTCGTCAGGCGCCGGGATTGCTCCGTCGTGATGGCAGGCGGGGGTTTGCAGGTTGCGGTCGAC
>NZ_JAMYTU010000110.1:0-977 GCF_040322615.1 Mesorhizobium sp. M0119 | reverse complement strand
GTGTGGGTGATCATCGGATCGATCTCGATCTTGCCATCCATGTACCAGTCGACGATCTTCGGCACGTCGGTGCGGCCGCGCGCGCCGCCGAAGGCGGTGCCCATCCAGGTGCGCCCGGTGACCAGCTGGAACGGCCGCGTCGAGATCTCCTGGCCGGCGCCGGCAACGCCGATGATGACCGACTTGCCCCAGCCGCGGTGGGACGATTCAAGCGCCTGCCGCATGACTTTGGTGTTGCCGGTGCAGTCGAACGTGTAGTCGGCGCCGCCGATCTGGTCGGCGCCGCGCTTGGTCATGTTGACGAGATGAGCCACGACATCGCCGTCGATCTCCTTCGGATTGACGAAATGCGTCATGCCGAATTTCTCGCCCCATTCCTTCTTGTCGTTGTTCAGGTCGACGCCGATGATCATGTCGGCGCCGGCAAGGCGCAGGCCCTGGATGACGTTGAGGCCGATGCCGCCGAGGCCGAAGACGACGGCCGTCGCGCCTTGCTCGACCTTGGCCGTGTTGATCACAGCACCTATGCCGGTGGTGACGCCGCAGCCGATGTAGCAGATCTTGTCGAACGGGGCGTCGGCATTGACCTTGGCCACCGCGATCTCGGGCAGCACGGTGAAATTGGAAAAGGTCGAGCAGCCCATATAGTGGAACAGCTTGTCCTTGCCGATCGAGAAGCGCGAGGTGCCGTCTGGCATCAAGCCTTGGCCCTGCGTGGCGCGGATCGCGGTGCACAGATTGGTCTTGCGCGACAGGCAGGACGGGCACTGCCGGCATTCCGGCGTATAGAGCGGGATGACGTGGTCGCCCTTCCTGACCGAGGTGACGCCCTTGCCGACGTCGACGACGATGCCGGCGCCCTCATGGCCGAGGATCGCCGGAAACAGGCCTTCCGGGTCGGCGCCCGACAGCGTGAACTCGTCGGTGTGGCAGATGCCGGTTGCCTTGATCTCGACCAGCACCTCGCCATCACGAGG
>NZ_JAMYTU010000109.1:0-1009 GCF_040322615.1 Mesorhizobium sp. M0119 | reverse complement strand
CTCGTATGTTGGCGAAACCTGACCATTTTCTACCTTCGACACTGCGGACACCGATAGCCCGGACCGCTGCGCGAGGTCATTCAACGTGAACTTGAATTGTTTACGCAATCTTTGAACGGTTACACCGATCGGAGGGTATTTTGTTTGTGTCACATAATTTACATGCGCCATCTCATCGCTTCCATCGTATTGGTCACCGGTCTTCAAATTTAGCGTAGAAACCCACAGTTTATTCAGCTTCGGATAAACTTCCGTTTGCTCTTATGTCGCAATGAATGAAGGATGCTCGCGCATCGCCTCGCGTTTCGGCAGTATCGTCTTTCAGAACTCGCGCGCCGCTTCCCTGGGGAACCGACAGGATCGAGTTGAGGAGGAGCTGAGTGTAAGGATGGCGTGGTTGTCCAAACACACGCTCGGACCCGTCCATCTCTACTACGCGGCCAAGGTACATGACTGCCACAATTGTCGTCCATATGTCGTATGACGCTCATATTCGCATGAGAAATAATTACCGGCGCCTTAGAGTGCTCGATCGCGTCCATCGTTGTTTGGATACCAGTGTGAGCACAGTCGACTATCATCCGAGCATCGTTCATTCGTTCTACGACTTGCAGGCCAAACCGACTGAGACCAGCGTCGGTACGCTTCTCGCATCCATCGCTAGTTCCTGACATTGTAAGCGAGCTGCAAGATGCCAACACCAAAGGCTTTATGGGCGTCGATCAAGTCCAACTGTCCTCGATAGGTTTGGACCTAGAAAAAGCAGTATGATGCCGAGCTTACCCAATTCCTTCGCTTGTTGGACGTCGGCCGAGCTGCCAACCAAGATCACGTCTTCGTTCTCTCTCAGCGGTTTGTGCCAGGAAGCGATGGTGCGCAGAGTAGTGGCCGCTTCATGCCAAAAGCCGACCATAGGCGCGACGGCCGTCACCTCCCGCCCAATATTCGTTAATTCGAGTTGCCTCATCTAAAAGTAGGCAAACCGCATCGATAATAATTGCGCCTTGAT
>NZ_JAMYTU010000108.1:0-1014 GCF_040322615.1 Mesorhizobium sp. M0119 | reverse complement strand
GCAGACCACGTTCTATCATCAGCTCGGAGCGCAGCACCTCCGTCCATCACCGTCGAAGATGGGGCTCAAGCCGAATATCCCATCTGATTCAATCTCCTTGGTAAAGGAGATTGAGTCGATGATGGGCGAACCGACGGTGATGCAGGAGGCGCTGTTCTACGAGTTCAGCATCGAGCGTCACGTCCCTGCTGACCATCTGTTGCGCTCGATCGACCGCTTCGTCGACCTGTCGGGGCTGCGCTCGCATCTGCGGCCGTTCTACAGCGAGATCGGTAGGCCCTCGATCGATCCGGAACTGATGATCCGGATGCTAATCGTCGGCTACTGCTTCGGCATCCGTTCCGAGCGCCGGCTTTGCGAGGAAGTGCATCTGAATCTCGCCTATCGCTGGTTTTGCCGGCTTGGCCTGGAGGGTGATGTCCCCGATCATTCCACCTTCTCGAAGAACCGGCACGGCCGCTTTCGCGACAGCGATCTGCTGCGCGAACTCTTCGAGACGACGGTGCGCCGTTGCATCGAAGAAGGTCTCGTCGGCAACGAGGGCTTCGCCGTCGATGCCAGCCTCATCAGGGCGGACGCGAACAAGCAGCGCTCTGCCGAGGGATCGGAGCAGGTCGACTGGGAGACGATGGCGGCAACGCGCCGCTCGGTACAGGAGTATCTCGACACGTTGGACGATGCCGCGTGGGGTGCAGCGAGCGAGGTGAAGCCGAAGTTCATATCGAGGTCCGACCCGGCGGCTCAGTGGACGGGAGCGATGAAGGGGCATGCCTTCTTCGCCTACGCCACCAACTATCTGATCGACCTGGATCACGCCGTCATCGTGGACGTCGAGGCAAGCCGGGCCATACGCCAGGCGGAAGTCGGCGCGGCACGCACCATGATCGATCGCGCCCAGGATCGCTTCGGCCTCTATCCAGAACGCCTGGCCGCCGACAGCGCGTACGGCTCGGCCGAGATGTTGGGCTGGTTGGTGCACGAGCGCGGCATCGAGCCGCATATCCCGGTCTTCGA
>NZ_JAMYTU010000107.1:0-1059 GCF_040322615.1 Mesorhizobium sp. M0119 | reverse complement strand
TAGAGCAGAATCTGATCACTCAGGCTCGTATCCTGCGGCGCAGAAGTAGTTTGAGCACTCCTCGGCGGTGAAGCGTGGCAAGGCGTCGCGGATTGCGTCCCAAAGCTCGGGGATGTTGCGTGCGGCGGCTTTCCTGAGGATCGACTTCAGCTTGGAGAAGGCATTCTCGATCGGGTTAAAGTCGGGGCTGTAAGGCGGTAGGAAGAGCATTCGCGCGCCGGCCGCTTCGATCGCTTGGCGGGCGGCGGCGACTTTGTGAGCGGGCAGGTTGTCGAGGATGACGATGTCACCAACTCGAAGCGTAGGCGCCAATACATGCTCGGCATAAGCGGCGAACCATTCACCCGTCATCGGTCCGTCGAGGACCATCGGCGCAGTCATGCCCGTCAGGCGCAATGCGCCTGTAAAAGTAGTCGTTTTCCAGTGCCCGTGCGGGATCGGAGATCGGCACCGCATGCCCCGCTTTGCCCGTCCACGCAGGCGAGCCATCTTCGTCGATGCGCCGGTCTCGTCGATAAAGACCAACCGTTCGGGATCGAGATCAGGCTGGGCCTTGAACCAGGCGCGTCGCCGCGCGAGCACGTCGGGCCGATCCTGCTCGCTGGCGTGCGCTGTTTTTTTTGAAGGTCATCGAGTGACGGTCGAGAAAGCGCCAGATCGTGCTCGGCGCGAACACGACCGCATGCTCCGCCCTGAGAAATTCAGCCAACTCGACCAGTGTGATGTCGTCCTGACCTTCGATCACCGCTAGGATCGTATCCCGGTAGGCTTCGATCCGCTGGGAGCGCTTGTCTCCGCCTTGGGGCTTTGCCCGCGTCGCGCCGCTCTCTCGCCATTCGCGGACCCAGCGGACCGCGCTTGCCGCGGCAACACCGAAACGATCCGCCGCAGCCCGCCGCGACAGGCCACTCTCAACCGCTGCGATCACTCGCGAACGCAAATCCTCCGATATGGCTCTAACCATGCCTGCTGGCCTCCATACCCAGCCGACATGATGAATCAGATATTCTCCCCGATGGGAATCCCTCGCGATTCCATCAGGTCAGATTATGCTCTAGT
>NZ_JAMYTU010000106.1:0-1064 GCF_040322615.1 Mesorhizobium sp. M0119 | reverse complement strand
GCTCAGACGTTGGAGGGTTTCGGTGTTCCTGTGATGTGCGTGTGGCGTGCAGTTTGCCAGGAACTCTATGCCCCAGCGCCACAGCGCCGGATCCAGTGGACGTGATACTTTGACCGAGGGATCCCGCCCAGCGATCGCTTTGAGCATAGCGCCAAGCGCCTGCGGGCCGGCCCAGGCCCTCGCATGCCCCACAGCGATGATGCCTGCATTGGCGCGGCTACACATTTCGGCCGGGCCCGACATCGCGTCAATCACGAGCACTTCGACGCCTCGTTTCGAAAGTGCGTAGGCCGTCATCATGCCTGCCACACCCGCGCCGATCACCGCGACCCTACGCTTTCCAGCCGATTTACTCATCTTTCGCCTTTGAAAATCGACCCACGTCAATCTGTCTTTCCGTTTTCTGCGTGAGACCGTCTCTGAAGCGAATTGGGTTGCGTCAGGACGCAACTCGCAGCGCAGCCCCTGTGCAGAAGAAGTGCTTTGCCTAGAGTTTTTCGTGCTTAGTGCCCTGACCCGGCTTTACTGCTCGGGTGCAGCGAGAACTCCATGAACCCGAGTGGCAATCCAGAGAATCTGCGCATCTTCCTCGCTCACCGAAACGAGCGCATGTCCCATGGTGGAATCATAGTAGCTGCTGTCTCCCGGAAAGAGCCGAACCGGCGCATAGTGCTCGGTGTGCAACATCACTTCGCCGGACAGCACGAAAAAGAACTCCTCTCCCATGTGCCCCTGAATTTCAGGAAACTCCTTGATCGAGCGTGCACGCACTCGCGTCAGCAGAGGGGTGAACTCCTTCGTCGAGAGGTCGGCGCTGAGCATTTCATATTCATAGTGAGGCGACTTCTGCGGTATGCCCGCGCCCCTTCTGGTCACGACCATTCGGCCTGCGGCGCCGGCTTTATCCGTGGTGCTGCCGAATAATTCTGTCACATCGACGTTCAATCCAACGGCGAGCCGCAGGATCGTCTCGTATGTTGGCGAAACCTGACCATTTTCTACCTTCGACACTGCGGACACCGATAGCCCGGACCGCTGCGCGAGGTCATTCAACGTGAACTTGA
>NZ_JAMYTU010000105.1:0-1168 GCF_040322615.1 Mesorhizobium sp. M0119 | reverse complement strand
CTAAAGTATCCGTTTTGATCAAGGGGTTTTAGGGGCCCATTTTCGCTGCGCCTTGAGGAGAGCGTTTGCGAGGATGATGAGCTTTCGCATCAATGCGGTGATGGCGACCTTTGCGGGTTTTCCTGCCGCCTTTAGCGCCTGGTATTTTGCCTTGAGGTCCGGGTTGAAGCGCATGGCGACGAGGGCCGGCATGTAGAGAGCCTGGCGAACATTGGCCCGGCCGCCGCGAATGAAGGCGCGGCCGGTCCATGTGCCCGATTGACGGGCGACCGGAGCGAGGCCGGCGAGGCTTGCGGCCTGTGGCGGCTCGAGGGTTCCGAGTTCCGGCATGTCGATGATGAGTGCGCATGCGGTGGCATCCGAGACGCCGGGTATGCTGGTCAGGATGTCGAGGCGCTGGGCAAGGTCGGGATCGGCTTTGAGGAGCGTAAGGATCGTCTGATCGATATCGCCGAGCTGACGTTGGATCTGCTTCAGGCGCTCGTTGTTGTGGCGCCTGAGCAAGGCAAGGGTCAGGGTTTTGGCTCTGTTGCTGGCTGCGGTGCGATCCTTGATCAGAGCCGCACGGGCCAGGTGCAGGTCCTTGAGTTCATTGAGTAGTGCGCTGCCAAGCGGCCGCGCCGTCAAAGCCAGCACTGCCCCCATGCGCGCCAGCATGGCGGCGTCGCATCGGTCGGTCTTGGCCAGCTTGCCGGTCGCCTCCGCGAAGCGGCGCGCCTGGCGCGGATTGACCTTGACCAGTGGCAGTCCGGCCTTGGCGAGGCGGCGCTCAAACCCGCGATGGTAAGCTCCGGTCGGCTCGTAGACGATCCGGGTGACCCCGGAGCCGATCCAGCGCATCAGCGCCTTGTGGCCCTTGGCCGTGTTGTCGAAGCGGCAGCTCTCGCCGCTTGGGAAGCGATAGGCGTCCAGCGCCTCTTTCGAGATGTCGACGCCAATGGTAATGTCTGTCATCTTTTGCCGTGCCTCTGCTTGTCATGCGCAGCTCAAACTGCGCGTATCCGTTCAGGCCTTCGGGAAAAGACGAGGGTGATCAAACTTTAGCTCGGCCCTCAAATGGCCAGCGCGTCGACGATCCATCCCTCGCCGCTGACGAGAGAGCTGCTACTCTCTCCCAGCGGTTCATTCTCGCCTCTTCGCAATGAATGTCATAAGACAAGCGCGTCGC
>NZ_JAMYTU010000104.1:0-1168 GCF_040322615.1 Mesorhizobium sp. M0119 | reverse complement strand
GGGCAGGGCTATCGCATATGAGTGATGGCATTGATGAGATAGTCGTCGTTCCAGGCGCATTTCTTGATGCGATGGCTGATGGGAACTTTGGCAGCATCGGCGGCCTGAAGGATGTTTCTGGCGAGGCGATTGAGAAGGGCTGTGTTGGCGGGAGCATTGTCCTTGCGGGCACGGCTGAGATCCTCGTCGAGATGGACATCGAGCATCCAATGCAGGCCGTTCTCGATCTGCCAATGAGCTCTGGTGAGGTCGAGCGCCCGCTGCGCCGACATGAGCGTGGAGGCCATGAACAGGCGCATCAAAGGTCTGGCCTGATCGCGCCGGCTGGTGATGCGGATGAAGGCCCGGTGGCCGGGCATCAGCGGCTCGGCCGCCGCCACGATCTCGGCCTGCCGCCACTCGTTGCGGCCGTGGCTGGTCTCGACCCGCTCGGCAATGGAAGGGGTGGCATCGGCCAGTTGCAGGTTGGCACGGCGCAGCCAATGACGACGATTGCCCTTCAGCGCAAGCAGGTAATCGCCACCTCTTTGGGTAATGGCCGCAGCCATGCGGGTGTGGCAATGGAGCGCATCGGCGGTGACCAATCTGCCCGTAAGATCAATGAGTTCGATGACTTTGAGCGCGGCCTCGACTTCGTTCTCACCATCGCTCGGCGAGACTGCCGCCAGGCACAGCCGGGTCTCGGCGGCGAAGGCCGACACCGTCAACGGCGGACTGGCTGCCAAGCCCTTCTCGTAGGCCCGCCGCAAAGCCTTGCCGTCAAGCGACACCACCTCGGGCGTCTCTCGGCTGGCTCGGGCGAAAGCTGCGGCAAAGGCAGCAAAGGCGCGACCGAAGGCCTCCGGGTCGAGCAGGCGCAGCAGCCGCGAGAAGGTATCGTGGCTGGGAGCTGCGTCATAGTCGATCAGCCGCGACAGCGCCTGCTTGCGCTCCTGCGCGAACAGGGCAAATTCCGTCGCATTGCTGGCACCGCACAGGCTTGCCGCGATCATCATCACGATCAGGTCGCCAAGCCGGTGCGTGGCGTTGGGCGCGCGTGGATCAGGCACCGCGCCAAAGTAGCTCTCAAGGCAGGAAATGGCAGTCGCTCCTTCGCTCAACTGCCTCTCCAAAGAATCCTTTCTCAGCCTAAACTCAACCCCAAAATCGCCATATGCGATTCCCCTGC
>NZ_JAMYTU010000103.1:0-1175 GCF_040322615.1 Mesorhizobium sp. M0119 | reverse complement strand
TGCATGCGCAGTGTGTAGAACCGCAGGGAGTCTTCGGGATCGAAGTCTCGCCAGCGGTCGTACCGGATATCCCTTAGCGTTTGCTGCGCGTAATCATACGACGGGACGAAATCGCGATGGACCATCTGCCGGGCCACCCACTGCGGATCCGACGCGCAGAGGTCGGCAGCCTTAAGGATGGATCGCAAGACCCGTTTGGTCGCTACCGGGTGCCTGGTCACGTAGTCCGTCGTCGCGGAGATCATGCAGCAGAAATACTGTGACCATGGGCGGTCGACGGCATTGTTGAGGATCGTGTGGCCGATCTTCTTGGCGCGCAGCTCCTGCGGCTGGGGCGGCGTGCCGAGGAATGCATCGATCTTTCCTTGGACGAAGAGCTCCGTCGGGGTGGCGTCTTCAGTCAGGACCCATTGGATATCGTTCACGGGATCGAGCCCGACATAAGCGGACATGAGAGTCAGCCACACATGTCGCGAGTTATTGAAACCATCCACGCCCACCCTCTTGCCACGCAGATCCGCGACGCTGCGGATGCTCTCCTTGGCGATCAGTTCGAGGCATCCCGAGTGCAACCCGGTCAGCACCTTGATCGGCACGCCGGCATCGATCGACGCGATCTGATTCGGCGGAAAGTTCACAGAGAAATCGGTGTCACCGCGTGCGATCCATTCCGATTGGTCGACGCTTCTGTCGGCTTCTACGTAGCGAACGTCGGTGAAGCCATCTGCGCGCATCAGTTCTCCAGCGATGTACGCGCCTGCCCAGCAGTAGGAACCACCAACCCACCGCGGAAGACGAACCGTGGTCGTTTCCAGCGGCGGTTCCGCGTGGAGTGACTCGGGAAAACCGACGATACCGGCAGCGCCAGTCATTGCAGCGCCGGCCAGGAATCGGCGGCGGGTTTGCATGATCTGCATCGGAACGCTCCGCTCTTCCGAACTGCAAAAAGGCAATTCTGGCCCGAACCGAGCAAAAGAGGTTTCGGCAGAGGCAGATGGTCTCGTGGGCGCGACGAGTAGTTGTGGATTCTAGCGCGCCCAGTCCGCTGCGGGAGTCTTGCGCTCTCAGTCGCCGGGTCATGAATTAGCAACCGACGATATGCCAACGTACGCCCAATTTGCGCAGGTTGCGAGCGCAAAACTTACTACGCCAAACGTCCCGCCAGCACCTCGCTG
>NZ_JAMYTU010000102.1:0-1177 GCF_040322615.1 Mesorhizobium sp. M0119 | reverse complement strand
ATGGCAAAAGGTAAATTCGAGCGCACTAAGCCTCATGTGAACATTGGCACGATTGGTCACGTCGACCATGGCAAGACGTCGCTGACGGCGGCGATCACCAAGTATTTTGGCGAATACAAGCGCTACGACCAGATCGACGCGGCGCCCGAAGAGAAGGCGCGCGGCATCACCATTTCGACGGCGCATGTCGAATACGAGACCGCCAACCGCCACTATGCCCATGTCGACTGCCCCGGCCACGCCGACTATGTGAAGAACATGATCACCGGTGCTGCGCAGATGGACGGCGCGATCCTGGTGGTGTCGGCCGCCGACGGCCCGATGCCGCAGACCCGCGAGCACATCCTTTTGGCCCGCCAGGTCGGCGTGCCCTCGATCGTGGTGTTTTTGAACAAGGTCGACCAGGTCGACGACGCCGAGCTGCTCGAGCTGGTCGAGCTCGAGGTGCGTGAGCTTTTGACCAAGAACGAGTTCCCCGGCGACGACATTCCGATCGTCAAGGGTTCGGCGCTTGCCGCACTTGAAGATTCCGACAAGAAGATCGGCGAGGACGCCATCCGCGAATTGATGGCTGCGGTCGATGCCTACATCCCGACGCCGGTTCGTCCGCTCGACAAGCCGTTCCTGATGCCGATCGAGGACGTGTTCTCGATCTCGGGCCGTGGCACGGTGGTGACCGGCCGCGTCGAGCGCGGCGTCGTCAAGGTCGGCGAGGAGCTGGAGATCGTCGGCATCCGCCCGACCACCAAGACGACCTGCACGGGCGTCGAGATGTTCCGCAAGCTGCTCGACCAGGGCCAGGCCGGCGACAACATCGGCGCGCTGCTGCGCGGTGTCGACCGTGAAGGCGTCGAGCGCGGCCAGGTCCTGGCCAAGCCCGGCACCGTCAAGCCGCACAAGAAGTTCGTTGCCGAAGCCTACATCCTGACCAAGGACGAGGGCGGCCGCCACACGCCGTTCTTCACCAACTACCGTCCGCAGTTCTATTTCCGCACGACGGACGTGACCGGCATCGTGTCGCTGCCGGAAGGCACCGAGATGGTGATGCCGGGCGACAACATCACCGTCGATGTCGAGCTGATCGTGCCGATCGCCATGGAAGAGAAGCTGCGCTTCGCCATCCGTGAAGGCGGCCGCACCGTCGGTGCCGGCATCGTCGTCACCATCAAAGAGTAAT
>NZ_JAMYTU010000101.1:0-1266 GCF_040322615.1 Mesorhizobium sp. M0119 | reverse complement strand
CGTGTTGGGGTGGACGGCCCCCGACGGCATCGTGATGTGCCAGAATGAGGTCGTTGCAGATCTCAATCAAGGGAGACCGTCCGTGGATAAACTTATTCGTATTGGCATGGATACGTCAAAGAGCGTTTTCCAGCTGCATGGCGTGAATGAGGCCGAACAGCCTGTGTTGCGCAAGAAGCTGCGACGCAATCAGGTGCTCGCCTTCTTTGCCGGGCTTTCGCCGCTGAAGATTGGCATGGAGGCCTGCGGCGCAGCGCACCATTGGGCGCGGGAATTGCGCGCGCTGGGCCACGAAGTGGTGTTGCTGCCGCCGCAATACGTGAAGCCCTATGTCAAGCGCTCCAAGTCGGATGCGGCCGATGCCGGGGCGATCTGCGAGGCGATGAGCCGGCCGGGCATGCGTTTCGTTCCTGCCAAGAGCGCCGATCAACAGGGATCGCAGATGCTGGCGAAGTTGCGCGCGCAGTTCATCGGCCGGCGCACGCAGCTCGCCAATTCGATCCGCGGCTTTGCCGCAGAGTTCGGCCTTGTCGCGCCCAAGGGGCTTTCCCGGCTTGGCGATCTGCTGGCCGACATTCGCGCTGACGCGACGATCCCAGACACGGCCAGGGACATGTTTGAGACCCTGGCGCGCGACTATGCGCATATCAGCGCCGAGGTCGCCGCACTCGATGAAAAGCTGCTTGCGCTCCACAGGCGCAATGAACTGAGCCGGCGGTTGGCCGCCATACCGGCGATTGGTCCTGTTGGAGCCACGCTGCTGGCCATCAAGGTGCCGGATGCACACGGCTTCAAGTCGGGACGCGACTTCGCCGCCTGGCTCGGGCTGACGCCGAAGAACCATTCCACAGCAGGTAGAAATCGGCTTGGGGTGATCACCCGCGCCGGCGACGAGATGCTGCGAAGCGTGCTGGTAACGGGCGCCACCGCTCTCATCCAGCATATGCGGCGCGGCAGCAAACGCATCTGGCCCTGGCTAGCGGCCTTGATCGCGCGCAAGCCAGCCAAGCTCGCGGCGGTGGCGCTGGCCAACAAGCTGGCCCGGATCGCCTGGAAACTGATGGTCAGCGGCGAGCAATACCGCCCCGCTGCCGCCCTTCCGGTGACTGCGCCTGTGCAGCCGTAAGAGCATTCAAGAGTTCGGCGCCGAGCCCCGTTCGACGCTGAAGGCCGGAACTTGCAAGTAGAGGAGAAGATGGGTGTGACCGATCGAACCGGGACCAGCGAGACACTCCGAGGTGCTCACCGGCAGCCGATGCCGTGTCC
>NZ_JAMYTU010000100.1:0-1452 GCF_040322615.1 Mesorhizobium sp. M0119 | reverse complement strand
CTGAAGCACTTCTCTATTCGGCATGTTGAGGTCAAGCGCTTTCGAGCTTGCGGCTTCTCCGGCGTTTGACGTCTTTCGCGGGGCCTCGCTTCTCTACGGGATCGGCTTTAGCCCTCCCAGCATGGGATCAGGAGAATGAAGCGGCACAATCTGATTCGCGGCCTGATCGGCTGCAGTGAGCGACCGGTCCGAGTGCTTCAACGAACTCGCCTCATCCATCGTCCCGCGAAGGACGTGCTTCCGCCGGTGGCGGAACTTGTCTCTCTCCTTACGGCCTTCCCGGTCAGATAGCGGCTGGCGAGGCCTCCCGCGTCCAGCGGAATTCGGTGCCGTCCACCCACATGCGGTGCATGATGACCGCCAGCCGGCGGGCGAGTGCCACGATCGCTTTTCGCAGACCGCACCGCTTGGCGACATTCATCGCCCACGCCTTCAGCCATGACCACTTCTTGACGCGCGTTAGCATCACTTGGGCGGCTTCGTAGAGCAAGGTGCGCATCATCCCGTCGCCGCACAGCGAGACGCGACCGACGCGGTGACTTTCACCTGATTGGTTGAGCACCGGCGTCAGTCCCAGGATGAACCCCACCGTTTTGGAGTTTCTGAATCGCTGTGGAATGTCGATCGTCGCGGTATAAGCCAGCGCCACCACAGGACCAACGCCGGAGATCGTCATCAAGCGCCGACAGACCTCATCGTCCCGCACGATTCTCAGAAGTCTGCGATGTAGAACTGTAAACTGTTCTCGCAGCTTGCAGCGCGCCTCCAGCAGCGGCGTGACAATTTCGGCCAGTTCACAGCGTCCTTCGACGAGCTCGCGAATCCGATCCTCAAACTTGACGGTCCCGACGACGCCAACCTTGAGCCCAAAATTGCGCAACAGGCCGCGCAGGTCGTTCTCGATGGCGAGGGCCTTGTCCTGCAGCAGCTTGCGCGCCGTCAGCAGCGCGCGGCGCTTCTGGCTCGTCAGCGTCTTGACATGCACCGGGCGGAACAGGTTGACGCGCATCATCTGTGCGATGCCGCGCGCATCATTGCGATCCGTCTTGTTCGGCCGCGCCTTGAGGAATGCCTTGGTGTGTCGGGTCTCGATGCAGATTGCCGGCAAACCGGCCCTGGCCAGGCCTTCGAACAGCCATTGCGACAACGGTCCGGCCTCGAGCCCGATCCGCTCGATGCGCAAGGCGGGATCTTTCAGAACCGCGGTGAGGTCGTCGGGGTGGCTGACCACCTTGACCTCGCGGCAGATCTTGCCAGTTTCATCGACAATGCAAACGGCGGTCTCTTTTACCGAGATATCCAATCCGGCATAATGCTTCATGCTGCGTTTCCTTTCCTGATGCTTGTGGCTGTAGCTGCAGACCACGTTCTATCATCAGCTCGGAGCGCAGCACCTCCGTCCATCACCGTCGAAGATGGGGCTCAAGCCGAATATCCCATCTGATTCAATCT
>NZ_JAMYTU010000099.1:0-1816 GCF_040322615.1 Mesorhizobium sp. M0119 | reverse complement strand
GAATTAGCAACCGACGATATGCCAACGTACGCCCAATTTGCGCAGGTTGCGAGCGCAAAACTTACTACGCCAAACGTCCCGCCAGCACCTCGCTGCCAGGAGACCGTTTGCGCGGTTGCGAATGCCACGCCGGGCCGAGTCATCGACGCAAAGGCCTGCACAGGGTCAGCTTCAGAGCTTGGTCCCACCGGCTGAACGTCCGCTATGCCAAAAGCCCGCCATTCCGCTTCCGGCCCAAAACGCGACGGGGCAAGCGGTCTTCTGAAGGGCGGCACGCAGTCCCCTCGCCGCGGCGGTTACGTCCGATCGACGCCATCTGCGAAGGCCGGATTGGCGAGGTCATCGAAGCGGCGCGATCCTATGGCGCATTCGGCCCGGCCTGAAGGTCAGGCCGCCTTCAATGCAGCCGCTCGATACCGCCATAGCCGACCTTCACGAGCAGCCCTTCCTCGCACATCCGGGAGAGATAGCACCGTGGGATACCGATGTCGGTGAGATCGCGGGTCCGCACCTCGCCGCGCTCTCGCGCCAGAGCAACGGCGCGATCCCGGAGCGATGGCGGCCGCCCACCTGCAAGGCATAGTGCTTTTGCGCGGTCACGATCACGTTTTCGCATTTGATGCGGCTGTGGCGCGTCTCGGCGGAGCGCTATGGCGAATTCGTATTTCGCTGCTTCGTCGGTCCCGGGGAGCCACCGCCTATTGTACGCTAAGGCGCGCTAGAACCAGCCGCGGCGCGCCCAGGCTGCAATGCTGGCCGGGGAACAAGCG
Organism: Mesorhizobium sp. M0119; assembly: GCF_040322615.1. Classification (NCBI taxonomy): domain Bacteria; kingdom Pseudomonadati; phylum Pseudomonadota; class Alphaproteobacteria; order Hyphomicrobiales; family Phyllobacteriaceae; genus Mesorhizobium; species Mesorhizobium sp. M0119. The sequence goes on along the minus strand of NZ_JAMYTU010000099.1, from coordinate 1,046 downwards.
ACATCGTCGGTAACAAGTCCCGTCTTATAAATCTGCACAACAGGTCGGCCGGGGCTAACTAGCTGACACTTGGTTGATCCCGGCATTAACCCAGGAACGTGTCTGTTCCAGCACCTCATCGGAAAGCGCTGGGTCGTCAATCGCCCGGGCGAGGATCACTGCCCCCACCATCGCCGCAAAGCTTCCGATCGCCGCGCGGCGCCTGTCTGCCGCATCCAGCTCCGGCAACGCCTTGCCAATACGGTCGATCTGCGATCGAAGACCTTCGGTCATGGCCGAGCGCGCTGCCGGGGTTTGATGGCGGATGGCCGCGGCAAGGCCCGCCGTCGGGCAACCACCGGCGCAGTTGTCGCGATGCCCGGGTGAAAGATAGTCATCCACATAAGCGCGAAGACCGCGCCCTCCGCCTGTGTCCGCGGCGAGGACATGGGCAAGGGTCTGCGCAATCAGGTCGTCTTTCGAGTTGAAGTGACCATAGAAACCGCCATGGGTCAGCCCGGCGGCCTTCATCACCTCCGCCACGCTGACCGCATCGAATCCCTTGTCGCGAAACAGCCGGCTTGCAACCTCCAGAATCCGGCGACGGTTCTCCGCCATCTGCTCTCGACTGACCTTCATTTCAAAATTCTCCGCCGGCTCCGTTGACATTTACATGATTGTCATCATATTTATCGGCAATCATGATAACCGTCATGAATATAAGTCCCTGCAGAGAAAAGAGCAATCCCATGACCGCCATTCCGTCAGTCCTCATCACCGGCGCCTCCACCGGCATCGGAGCTTCCTATGCCGATCGCTTTGCGCGCCGCGGCCACGACCTCGTGCTGGTTGCCCGCGACACGGCACGAATGGAGGCGCTGTCGGCGCGCCTGCGTCAGGAGACCGGCGTGGCGATCGACATCGTCCAGGCTGATCTCACGCAGCCCACCGATCTTGCAACGGTGGAGACGATGCGCATTTCGCAAAAGCCGGACAGTGATTCCGCTAAGTCGCGGACAGCTGTTTCATTAAGTCGCGGACAGTTTGGCGGTGTCGGTTCTCGGGTG
>NZ_JAMYTU010000098.1:0-2198 GCF_040322615.1 Mesorhizobium sp. M0119 | reverse complement strand
GTAAGCGCGAATTTCCCCGCACCTTTTGCTGTTGAGTGCTCTGATGCATGAGGTGTCCACCAAAATAGGTGGACACCTTGTGATGGAAGAAGATGAGCAGAAACTGCGGGTGAGGCTTGTCGGTCGGGACGGGCGACGCCGATACGACCCGGCATCGAAGGACCGTCTTGTCTCGGCCTGTCTTGAGCCTGGCGTGTCGGTATCGAGGCTTGCGCTCGAACATGGGGTCAATGCGAACCTTCTTCGGAAGTGGATAAAGAAGCGGGCGGAGACCCAGTCCCTCCCACAGCCCCCACCATCGGCGTTCATCCCGGTTCAGATTGAAAGCACTTCCGATCGGGCCTTGCTGCGACAGAGCAGCATGGCTGCGGTGGATTTGCCGGGGACTTGCGATGGGGCACGTAGGTCGGCATCGAAAAGGACAGCGCCTTTTTCCTCTCCAGCCAAGGTGAGCGCGTCGCTGCCGAACGGCGTGAAGTTGACGCTGGAATGCGGTGATGTGGATGCGTTGACGGCGACCATCGGAGCACTGGGTCATGTTCAGACTGGGCGCTGACCTGAAAGTCTACCTGCACCGCGAGCCGATCGACTTCCGGGCCGGCATCAACAGCCTTGCGGTTCTGGTCCAAGAGACGATGGCGCTCGATCCGTTTGCTCCGGCGGTTTTTGCGTTCTGCAATCGCCGTCGCGACCGGATGAAGCTCCTGTTCTTCGATCGGTCGGGCTTTGTGCTGGTAATGAAGCGGCTGACCGAGGACAAGTTCCGGTGGCCGCGCCGGGAGGCAGCGGTGGTCACGCTTACGACCGAGCAATTGCACTGGATCCTCGACGGCATCGACATCGATGCGATGGTCCGCCATCCGGTGCGGCAATATCAGGTTGCCGGTTGAGGGCTCTCGAATTGAGCGGTTGACGCGGCGGCATGCTTTCGATTCAAGAATCTGATGAATCGACCCGGCGAACCGACTGTTGAAGCGTTGATGGCGCGTATTGCTGCGCTGCAGGCGCAGAACCGTCAACTCACCGAACGCGTCGTCAAACTCGAGGAAGAGCTGGCGCTTGCACGACTGCATCGTTTTGCGCCGCGCAGTGAAAAGCACATTGACCGCCTCTTCAATGAAGCCGAACAGGCCGCGGATGAGGACGCCGCCGACAACGAAGATGGCGGCGTCGTTGTCCTGCCGGACACGGGCTTGCCGGCGAGCGAAGGGGCGACGGGAAAGAAGCGCGGCCGCAAGGCCTTGCCGGAAAACCTGCCGCGCGAGCGCGTCGAGTATGACCTTCCCGACGATCAGAAGGCTTGTCCTTGCTGCCGTCACCAGATGCATCGCATGGGCGAGGCCGTTACCGAGCAACTTCATATCGAGGTGAAGGCGAAGGTCCTGCAGAATGTGCGGTTCAAATATGCTTGCCGTCATTGCGACCGTACCGGCATCAACACGCCGGTCGTGACCGCGCCGATGCCCGCGCAACCCTTGCCTGGCAGCATCGCCACGGCTTCGACGCTGGCCTTCGCGCTCGTTCACAAATACGTCGACGGCACACCGCTCTACCGCCTGGCGCAGGCCTTCGAGCGCGCGGGCGTTCCTGTCAGCCGTGGCGCTCTGGGTCACTGGGTGATCGGCTCGAGCGAAAAGCATCTCGCCCGCATCTATGACGTGCTGAAGCTGCGGCTCAGATCGCAGCCCCTCATCCATGGCGACGAGACCACGGTCCAGGTGCTGAAGGAAATGGACAGAGAGGCCACCAGCACCTCGTACATGTGGGCATACCGGAGCGGCCACGACAGTGACGAGCCGATCGTGCTGCTCGATTATCAGCCGGGTCGCGGCCAGATACACCCGCAGACCTTCTTGGGCGATTACCGCGGCATCGTGATGAGTGACGGTTATTCCGCCTGGCGCACGCTGGAAGGGGCAACGCATCTTGGCTGCATGGCCCATTCCAGGCGGCGCTTCGTCGATGCCCTAAAGGCGAGGAAGAAAGGCGGCGGCCCGCCGGAACAGGCGCTCCGGTTCTTTGAACAGCTCTATCGGGTTGAAAGGCAGGCGCGGAACGAAATCCCCGATGACGGCGAAACGCGAGATCACTGCATTCGCCACTTCCGCCAGCAACATAGTGTCCCGATCCTCCATGCTCTCAAGGCATGGCTCGACGACATCGCCCCAAAAGTCTTGCCGGACAGCAAGCTCGGCGAC
>NZ_JAMYTU010000097.1:0-2382 GCF_040322615.1 Mesorhizobium sp. M0119 | reverse complement strand
GGTGTGCTGCCTCAGTTGTTTAAATCCCACCCTCACGGGGGTCCCGCCCCCCCCGCCAGGGGGGTGATTGTGGGCGGCGAGGGGGCCGGAGAGGGGCCTTCGTAGAGCGCGGTCCCCTCTCGGTCTCGGCTTCGCCGAGCCACCTCTCCCCACTTTCGTGGGGCGAGGAACCCAAGCTGGAATAAAGCCGCGCTCCTTCCCAGGCTCACCACGACAGGCTGAACGCAAGCTTGCCGAAATGCCGGCCGCCTGCCGCCATGTGGGCGTAGGCCTCGGTCGCCTGGTGCTGGCTGTAGATTGTGTCGATGACCGGATCGATACGGGCGGCGCCGATGGCGCGTGCCGCGTCGCGCAGGTCGGATACTGAACCGGTGTTGTTGCCCACTACCTTGAGCGCCTTGATGATGATCGGCAGCAGGTTCGTGGTGGCCTCGGCGCCGGTGACGAAGCCGATCGTGAACACCGTGCCGCCCGGCGCGGTGGCATTGATGGAGCGGGCGAAGGTGGCCGAGCCGCCGGTTTCGACGATCAGGTCGGCGCCGAGGCCGTCGGTCAGCTCGAGCACCTTGGCGTCCCAGTCCGGTGTCTCACGATAATTGATAAGATGATCCGCACCCAAGGCCTTGGCGCGCGCCAGCTTGTCGTCCGACGACGAGGTGATGATGACCGTGGCGCCGGCTGCCTTGGCCAGCTGCAGGGTCAAGATCGAGACACCACCGGTGCCGAGCAGGACGACGACCGACCCCGGCCCGGCATCGGCGGCGCGGAGCGCATTCCACGCGGTGGTGCCGGCGATCGGCAGCGTCGCTGCCCCTTCGAACGACAGATGCGCCGGCATCGGCACGACAGCATTGGCCGGCAGCGCCACATATTCGGCGAGCGAGCCGGGCAGTGTCAGCCCACGCATCTCTCTGGTCTCATAAGGCCGCGGACGGCCGCCGACCCAGCGCGGTTTTGCATGGGCGATGACGCGGTCGTTGACGGCGAGCCTCGACACGCCCTCGCCGATGCCGACGATCTCGCCGGCGCCGTCGACGACGGGAATGAGCGGAAAGCTCGGACCTGGATAGTTGCCGCTCGCTATCGCGACATCGACAAAATTGAGGCTTGCGGCGCGCAGGCGGATCAGCACTTCGCCGCGCTGCGGTTCAGGCGTGGGAACGGTGGCCTCGCGAAACGTGTCCAGTCTCGGGGCAGTCAGTTCGATCGCTTTCATGTCTCACTCCGGTTGATGGCCGATTGACGGGCCGGGATTGAGTGAAACTAGCTGCTGCGCTATTGGTATATAATCCTTGCTTTTTACATTTGAGCTCTGCGCCTGATGCAGCAATCGCACGAACCGGCAGCATTGGCCGAAATGGCCGCTTTCGCGGCAATCGCCGAAGCACGCTCCTTCACCAAGGCGGCGGCGCGCATCGGCCGCGACGCGACGATCCTGTCGCGGCGCCTTGCCTCGCTGGAAGAGCGGTTGGGCGTGCGCCTGCTGCACCGGACAACGCGAAGCGTGTCGCTGACCGAGGCGGGTTCGGAGTTCCTTGTCCGCGTCCGCGCCATCCTGGCCGCGGTCGACGAGGCCGAGGCTGCAGCGTCGGCGCATGCCGGCGGCGGGCCGCGCGGCGTGCTGCGGCTGGCGCTGCCCGGCTCGTTCGGGCGTATGTGGATCGCCCCGCTGCTGCCGCAGTTTCTCGCCGAATTTCCCGACGTTCGTATCGAGGCCGAGTTCTCCAACCGTTTCGTCGATCTCGTCGCCGAGAATTTCGATGTCGCCGTGCGTCTCGGCGCACTGGAGGATTCGCGGCTGGTGGCGCGCAAGGTCGCGACACGGCGGCGGCTGCTGTGCGCCGCGCCGTCTTACCTCGCCCGCCGGGGGCACGCCGACTGAACCTGAAGCGCTGCTGGAACACAGCTGCCTCGGCTTCTCGGGCTTTCAGACCTTTCCGGCCTGGGAGATGACCGACAGCACGGGACGCCGCGTCAGTATCGAGGTTTCCGGCCCGCTGGTCACGGACGATGCCGAGGTGCTGGTCGAAGCCGCCGTGCAGGGCGTCGGGCTGATGATGAGCACGGATTGGCTGGTCGGACGCGAACTCGCCGACGGCCGGCTGGTGCCAGTGCTGGAAGACTGGACGCTCGCCGACGAGGGCGCCGTCTATGTCGTCATGCCTTCGGCCAAGGGGCAAGCCGCCAAGACACGCGCCTTCGCCGACTGGATCGGCAAACGCTTTGCGCCGGTCCCGCCGTGGCGGAGGTGAGGGTGCGTACGGCGAAGCTGCCGATCCCCCCCTCGTGGGCAGGGGAATCGCATATGGCGATTTTGGGGTTGAGTTTAGGCTGAGAAAGGATTCTTTGGAGAGGCAGTTGAGCGAAGGAGCGACTGCCATT
>NZ_JAMYTU010000096.1:0-2558 GCF_040322615.1 Mesorhizobium sp. M0119 | reverse complement strand
AACAGGCCTTCCGGGTCGGCGCCCGACAGCGTGAACTCGTCGGTGTGGCAGATGCCGGTTGCCTTGATCTCGACCAGCACCTCGCCATCACGAGGACCTTCGAGGTCGACCTCCATGATCTCCAGCGGCTTTCCGGCGGCGACGGCGACAGCGGCGCGCGTTTTCATCAGGCAATCCTCCCAAGGCAGTCTGCAATCCAGGTTAGGTTTAACTTACCATTCAGCTCTGCGCTATGCACGAAGCGACGTTCTGACCCCGCATTTTCGTCAGCGCCCGCCGATTTGCATCCGGGATAGGCTCCGACTTTGCCTTGACCGGCCCCCTGAAGCCCATAAAACGGGAAGCCCGTAAAAGAAGGGCAGCCGAGGGACGAGGCCTGCATGTTCACAAAGATCCTGGTCGCCAACCGTGGCGAGATCGCCTGCCGCGTGATCAAGACGGCGCGCAAGATGGGCATCGCCACCGTCGCGGTCTATTCCGACGCCGACCGCGACGCTGTGCATGTCGAAATGGCCGACGAGGCGGTGCATATCGGGCCTTCGCCGGCCGCGCAAAGCTATCTGGTTCCGGAAAAGATCATCGCCGCCTGCAAGGCGACAGGGGCCGAGGCCGTGCATCCCGGCTACGGTTTCCTGTCCGAGCGGGCATCCTTCTGCGAAGCGCTGGAGCAGGAAGGCATCGTCTTCATCGGCCCGAAGCCCAAGGCCATCAAGGCGATGGGCGACAAGATCGAATCGAAGAAGTTCGCCAACGCGGCCAAGGTGTCGACCGTGCCCGGCTGGCTCGGCGTCGTCGAAAACGCCGCCCATGCCGAAAGAATAGCCGGCGAAATCGGCTATCCCGTGATGATCAAGGCCTCGGCCGGCGGTGGCGGCAAGGGCATGCGCATCGCCTGGAGCAAGGCCGAAGTGCGCGACGGCTTCGACCGGGCGCGGTCGGAGGCCAAAAGCTCGTTCGGCGATGACCGCGTCTTCATCGAAAAATTCATCGTCGATCCGCGCCATATCGAAATCCAGGTGCTCGCCGACGCCCATGGCAACACGCTCTATCTCGGCGAGCGCGAATGCTCGATCCAGCGCCGCAACCAGAAGGTCGTGGAGGAGGCGCCGTCGCCGTTCCTCGATGCCAAGACCCGCAAAGCCATGGGCGAGCAGTCGGTGGCGCTGGCCAAGGCGGTCGATTACCAGAGCGCCGGCACGGTCGAATTCATCGTCGACAGCGACAAGAACTTCTATTTCCTGGAAATGAACACGCGGCTGCAGGTCGAGCATCCGGTGACGGAACTCGTCACCGGCATCGATCTGGTCGAGCAGATGATCCGCGTGGCGGCCGGCGAAAAGCTCGCCATCAAGCAGAGCGACGTCAAGCTGAACGGCTGGGCGATGGAAAGCCGCCTCTATGCCGAAGATCCGTATCGCAATTTTCTGCCGTCGATTGGCCGGCTGACGAGATACCGGCCGCCGGAAGAGGGAAAATTCGGCGAAATCGTCATCCGCAACGATACCGGCGTTACCGAAGGCTCGGAAATCTCGATGTTCTATGACCCGATGGTCGCCAAGCTGTGCACCTGGGCGCCGACGCGGCTGGCGGCGATCGACGCGATGTCGGAAGCGCTGGACAGTTTCGTCGTCGACGGCATCGAGCACAACATCCCGTTCCTGGCGGCGCTGATGCAGCATCCGCGCTGGCGCGAAGGGCGGCTATCGACGGCGTTCATCGCCGAGGAATATCCCGACGGCTTCGCGCCCATTGTGCCGAACAGCGAAGAAAACGCGGTGCTGGCCGCGGTCGCAACCGCGGTCGAACTGCTGCGCCGCGACCGGCTCGACCGGCTGGGTGGGCGGCTGGCGCCGCATTCGGGCGCCTTGAAACGCGATTGGGTGGTGAAGATCGGCCGTGACTATCTTTCGGCCGTTATCGTGGAAGGCATGATTTCCATTCCGATGGAGCTCGACCTCACGATCGACGGCGGCAAACCACTGACGGTGGCATCCGACTGGCGGCCGGGCGATCTCATCTGGCGCGGCATGGTCGGCGGCCGCAAGGTCGCGGCGCAGGTCAGGCCGGTGCTGAACGGGTTCCGCATCGCCTGGAAAGGCATGTCGGTGACGGCCCGCGCCATGCTGCCGCGCACCGCCGAACTCGAAAGGCTGATGCCGGAAAAAGTGGCGCCGGATACCTCCAAGATGCTGCTTTGTCCAATGCCCGGTCTTGTCGTGTCGATAGCCGTTGCCGAGGGGCAGGAGGTCAAGGCCGGCGAGACGCTTGCCGTGGTGGAAGCGATGAAGATGGAAAACGTGCTGCGCGCCGAGCGCGACCTCATCGTCTCGAAGCTCAACGCCAAGCCCGGCGACAGCCTTGCCGTCGACGCGGTGATCATGGAATTCGCGTGAGGCTGAAAAAACCGCCTGAGGTTGGCGGGGCAGCGCCCCCCTCTGTCCTGCCGGACATCTCCCCCACCTTGGGGCAGGGCTATCGCATATGAGTGATGGCATTGATGAGATAGTCGTCGTTCCAGGCGCATTTCTTGATGCGATGGCTGATGGGAACTTTGGCAG
>NZ_JAMYTU010000095.1:0-2631 GCF_040322615.1 Mesorhizobium sp. M0119 | reverse complement strand
TGCGCATTTCGCAAAAGCCGGACAGTGATTCCGCTAAGTCGCGGACAGCTGTTTCATTAAGTCGCGGACAGTTTGGCGGTGTCGGTTCTCGGGTGCCTTGTTGCGTTCATGGATGATTGATTTCGCCGTTTTCGGCGCCGGTCAAGAGGGGCGCGGCTTTTTGCTTTCGCATGCTGTCGCCCTGGAGCACGATGCGGTGGGCGTTGTGGACGATCCTGTCGAGAATGGCGTCGGCGACGGTGGGGTCGGCAATCAGGTCATGCCATTTGGCCACGGGGGCCTGGGCGGTGATCAGGGTGGATTTGCGCCGATAGCGTTCCTCGACGATTTCGAACAGATGGAAGCGCTGCTGGTCGGTGAGGCTGTGGGTTCCAAAGTCGTCGAGGATGAGCAGTTGCGCGCGGGTGAGTTTGTCGATGAGGCGCGGGAAGCGGCCATCTAGGCGGGCGAGCGCCAGATCCTCGAACAGGCGCGGCACGCGCACATAGAGCACGGAATGGTCAAGCCGTGCCGCTTGCCGACCGAAGGCGCAGGCCAGCCATGACTTGCCGGTGCCGGTTTGGCCGGTGACGATCAGGTTCTCATGCGCCTTCAGCCATTCACCTTGGGCGAGCGCCATGGTGCTGCGCCGGTTGAGCCCGCGCGTCGCGGCAAAATCGATGTCCTCGATGCAGGCTTCGGGAAAGCGCAGCTTGGCTGAGGCGAGCCGGTTCTTGACACGCTTGTCGGCACGCATGGCGACCTCGCGGTCGAGCATCAGGCCGAGCCACTCGTCGCGGCTGAGCTCATTGGCGTTGTTCTGTTCGGCCAGCTCGCGCCAGGCGGTGGCCATGCCGGCCAGGCCGAGGGTCTGCATCTGGTCGAGGGTGGGGTTTGTCAGCATTCTTTCTTCCTTTCCTTCACTGGTAATAGGTGCTGCCGCGGATGTTGGTGTGCGGCGGTGTCGGCTTTGCCGGCTCGGTCTGCGGTCTTGCCTGGTCGAGGCCGGATTTGAGGATGGCGGTGACGGAGGAGTAGGCGATCGCGTTGATCAGCAGCGCCCGCTCGCAGGCGGCATCGAGACGCTCCGGTCCATAACGTGGGGCCAGCGACAGAATGCCCATGGCCGAGCGGTATCCCTGTTCCGGATGCGGCCGGTCGCGCATCATGCGCTCGACCAGGATGGCGGCGTTGGGGCCGATCCTGGCCGCCCGGCCAATTAGGCTGGCCGGCGTCGTGTTGGCGTAGCGCTGATGCGCCTTGGGCATGTGTTCATTGACGGTGACATGGCCGGAACGCTGCGAGCGACGGACATGGCAGGCGACGCGCTGGTGATCGTGGAAGATCTCGACCACCCGGTGGGTGAGCCGCACGTCGACGGTGCGTCCGATCAGCCGGTGCGGCACCGAGTAGAAGGTCTTGTCGATCTCGACATGGTAATCGGGATGCACCTTCGCCGATTTCCACTCGGCATATTCGAACGGCGTCGCCGGCAGCGGCCTCAAGGCCACCCGCTCGATTTCCTCGAACAGTTCGCGGCGGCTTTTGCCGACATGGCGCATCGGCCGGTTGTTCAGCTCCTCGAGCAGCTCGGCGATCGCCGCATTGAGCTCAGCCAGCGAGAAGAAAGAGCGATTCCGGAGCCGGGCCAGAATCCAGCGCTCGACGATCAGCACCGCGCCTTCGACCTTGGCCTTGTCGCGCGGCTTTCGGCTGCGGGTCGGCAAGATGGTGGTGTCGTAATGCTCGGCCATCGCCGCAAAGGTCGTGTTCAGCGTCGGCTCGAACCACAACGCCTTGGCCACACCAGCCTTCAGGTTGTCGCAGACGATCGCCTTGGTGACTCCGCCGAAGAAGGCAAGCGCCCGCATCTGGCCGTCGATCCAGTCGGGCAGCTTCTGGCTGGAGCTGGCAAAGGCGAAGGTCAGATTGGAGGCGCCCAGCACCGCGACAAAGATCTGGGCGGCGTGGATGACGCCGGTAGCAGGATCGATGATCGGCACCGTCTGCCCGGCATAGTCGGTTTGCATCACCGCGCCCGCCGCATGCCGATTGCGGAACGTTGCGCTCGTCCGGCGCTCGAAAGCGGCGAAGTGCTCGCAGAACCAGGTGTAGCCGTAACCGTCGGGATGGGCAGCGCGATACTCCTGCCACAACAGCGTCAGCGTCACGCCCTTGCGCTTCAGCTCCCGGACGATCAGCGCCCAGTCGGGCTCACTCAGATCCTGCGGCGGCCGGCCCATCCGGCGGAACAGAAGCCGCTCGAGCGCGGCATCGTCGTCGTAGCCGGGCGGCAACGGCCAACGCGAAAGCCCCGCCTCGCTCGCGCGTAACAGATAGGTCGAAACCGTCGTCTTGCTGATCTTCAGCCGTTCCGATACCGCACGCACCGAAAGGCCATGCTCATGCGTCAGGCGCAAGATCGCTCGGATGTCCTTCACCGTCGTCTGTCTCGTTTGCTTCCGTCTTGGCATGGGCCCCCTCTCAACGTCATCGTGAGAGGTCAAAATGCCAGAACGGCGCAGCCGAGAACCGACCGTCAAATCCGCCCCGGAAACTGTCCGGGACTTAGCGGAAATGCTGTCCGCGACTTACTGAAATCACTGTCCGGGACTTAGTGAAATCGGCGTCCGGGACTTACCGAAACACGCA
>NZ_JAMYTU010000094.1:0-2712 GCF_040322615.1 Mesorhizobium sp. M0119 | reverse complement strand
GATCTCGGATGCCGGCACGCCGCTCATCTCCGACCCCGGCTACCGGCTGGTCGGCGAGGCGCTGGAACGCGGCATTCGTGTCGTGCCGATCCCCGGGCCGTCGGCGCCACTTGCCGCTCTGACGGCATCCGGCCTGCCTTCGGACGCCTTTCTGTTTGCCGGCTTCCTGCCGGTGAAGACCGGGCAGCGGCTGACGCGGCTGGAAGCGTTGAAGGCGGTGCCGGCAACGTTGATCTTCTTCGAATCGCCGCGCCGGCTGCCCGAGACGCTCAGTGCCATGGTCGAGGTGCTGGGCGGTGCCCGCAAGGCGGCGATCGGCCGCGAGCTGACCAAGACTTTCGAGGAGATGCGGACCGGCACCCTCCAGTCGCTCGCCAGCCATTACGCGGGAGCCGATACGCCCAAGGGTGAAATCGTCATCTGCGTCGGCCCGGCCGATGTGGTCGCTGATGAGCCTGAAGACATCGACCGGCTTCTGCTTTCGCTCGCCGCCGAGATGCCGGCCTCCAAGGCAGCGGCGGAAGCCGCCAAGATGACGGGTGGCCAGAAACAGGCGCTCTACCGGCGGCTGCTCGACCTCAGGGCCGGCGGAGACGGCGATGGCTGAACGGCCGAGCGCCAGCCGGCAAAAGGCCTACCGGCGCGGCCATCACGGCGAATGGCTGGCGGCGGCGGCGCTGATGCTGAAGGGCTACAGGATTTTGGCTCGCCGACACCGTACCAGGTTCGGCGAGATCGACCTGATCGCGCGGCGCGGCGATCTGGTGCTGATCGTTGAGGTCAAGGCGCGCCGCACCCTGATGGAGGCAATGGAAGCAGTCGGCCGCGAATCAGAGCGCCGCATCGAAGGCGCCGCCGATTTCTGGTTGTCGCGCCAATCCGACTACGGAAAATTATCGGTGCGCTTCGACATGGTGGCCGTACTGCCGTGGCGCTGGCCGGTGCATGTCGAGAACGTTTTCTACGGGCGGAGCTAGGCTATTCCCGAAGTGGGGTCGGTTCTGCTGCGATCTCCGGTTCAGATTATGTTGCCTATCGTCTCGTCGATGGGAACAAGGAAGTCGGGCCATTTGCTGACCTTCGATGCGCCGCGCAAAAGCGGACGTCCGGTAGGAGGCATTCGGGGTTTTTCGTCGGCAGCCTCGATCATGTGCCGGCGCTCACCTGCGTTCGCTCAATCGTTCGGTTTGTCTATCTGACTGGAACAAAAGCGTTCCTGCGTTGTTCTCCAATCGTCCTGATGTTCGACGGGCTGGTTCAAATGCCAGCCAGGGCAGTCCTCGTGGCAGCTATGCGAGGACAAGGGATGGCGAGGCAAATGGATCCTGACGATCTCAACCCGGAACGGATCGTCACCGTGTTCGGCGGAACTGGCTTTCTCGGGCGCAGGATCGTGAAGCGGCTCCTGAAAAGGGGTTTCACAGTCCGTGCCGCATCTCGCCATCCGGCTCGCGTGGCCCTGGTCTTTTCCTCGAGTACAAGGATGCCCGAAGCAGTCGAGGCGGATATATTGGATGCGTCCTCGATCGGGTCGGCCATTACCGGATCACAGGTGATCGTGAATGCTGTCAGTCTTTACGTCGAGCAGGGCGTCCAGACCTTTGAACGCGTCCATGTGAAAGCCGCGGCCGATCTCGCTGCCGCGTCGCGCAACGGCGAGATCGACCAGTTCGTCCAGATTTCAGGGATCGGCTCCGATCCTCAATCGGATTCGAATTATATAAGGGCACGTGGGCGCGGAGAAGTTGCCGTGGAAAGCGCATTTCCCGGCGCTTTCATTGTGCGTCCCGCCGTCATGACAGGACCTGACGACGCTTTCCTCACGACCATTGTGAGGATGATACGCCTCCTGCCGGTCTATCCACTGTTCGGCGATGGTGGCACACGGCTTCAGCCGGTCTATGTGGCAGACGTCGCGGAAGCAGTGAGCCGGCTGATCGACGGCCGAAGCCACAAGGGTTCAACCACATTCGAATTCGGTGGCCCGCGTATCTATACCTATAAGGAACTGCTTCGGGAGATCGCCCGACAGCTCGATACGCACGTCAAGCTGATGCCGGTGCCGTTTGCGGTATGGAACGCCTTGGCTGGCGTCGCGGAACTCCTCCCGGCCGCCCCCATAACGCGCAACCAGATCGATCTTATGCGTCAGGATAATGTGGCAGCAATCGACGCGCCGGGCCTGAAGGAACTCGACATCGAGCCGCGGGATATCGAGGAGGTGATCCGCTTGATCGAACAGCGCCGTGGCGTAGGCTCGCGCTCGTCTCCGCCTTAGGACGGCCCCCTGATCCTGGCGGGAACCTATCGCCGCGCGACAGGTTGGTCGAGCTTGAAGCCAATGAAAGAAGGAAAAGAACTATGGCCAGATGCGATCAATGCGGGAATGACTACGATAAGGCTTTCAACGTGACGATGGCCGACGAGACCTACACGTTCGACAGCTTCGAATGCGCGGTCCAGAAACTTGCACCGACGTGTCCGCATTGCGGATGCCGGATCATCGGACATGGCGTCGAACAGGATGACATCATCTACTGCTGCGCACATTGCGCCGCGGAGGAAGGTGCTAGCGCGCTGACCGATCGCGCGCCTTGATGCGCCTCCTTTGGCGTCTCTAGAGTCTTTCACGTTTTGACGGAAGCGTATCCGGCGTTTGTGAAGTAGTTTTTGCATTCGCCGGGTTCGATCGTCGCAACGAGGTGGCCGATG
>NZ_JAMYTU010000093.1:0-2719 GCF_040322615.1 Mesorhizobium sp. M0119 | reverse complement strand
ATGGCAGTCGCTCCTTCGCTCAACTGCCTCTCCAAAGAATCCTTTCTCAGCCTAAACTCAACCCCAAAATCGCCATATGCGATTCCCCTGCCCTCGAGGGGGGGAGATTCGCAGCTTGGCCGCCTACCCCACAAAAAAGGCTTGTTGGCCGAATAGGGCTACGCCCCCGGCGAGCCTTCGAGCGGCCTGCCGACAGAAGCGGTGGGCCGTTCGCGGCAGAAATACAAGATCGTCAGCATCACCGCGACAAGCAGGATGGCGTAGTAGATCGACAGTCGGGCATAGACCTCCGCCTTTTCCACCGGGAACGAGCGGCCCTGGCTGGCGGCGCGCGCCACCATCGAGGCAACCAGAGCGTCGCGGGAGAAGATCAGGTTTATCGCGGTCAATGGCAGGACCGAGGCGAACAGCAGGGCATTGCAGAGCTTCGCCTTGGGCTCGAACCGCAACAGCATCACGCCACACCAACTGTATACGGCGCTGTAAAGCGCAACGGCTGCGGTCTTCAGCGGCGTGTCCTCCACCATGAAAAGGAACGGCGTGCCGTCGTCTGGTCCGGTGAGGCGCAGCAGGTACCAAATCCCGGACAGGACACCAAGCGTGCCAAGCAACAGATTGGCCCATTGTCGCTGGCCAGCCGGCTGCTCCGTCTGCGCATAGGACAGCAGCCATTCGCCCACCGAGACGTTTGCCACCCGTACAAGGCTGAACAGGATCAGCGAAAGGACCTGCCGTGCCGCCCATGACGCCGGCTGGCCAAGAACGGTCTCGGCAATGCCGGGAAACAGCTGGTCGGCCAGGACGACGGCGGCATTTACCCAGACGTAATCGATACAAAGGCTGAGAAACAGCAAGACATATTTGCGCAATTTGAAGTCCCCAAGCCCGACGAACCGCCACTCCGGCACATGCACGCACCGGTAGCAAAGATCTAACATCAACCGGGCGCAATTGTCGAAGGCCAAGATTGGCGGCGAGCGCTGGGCCGCCTACCCCACAAACCCCACGCGCTTGTGGCTGCCATCGCAGAACGGCTTGTTGGCGGAATGGCCGCAGCGGCAGAGGAAGGCGCGTTGGGTGCGGTCGACCGTGTGGCCTGTGCCGGTGACGATTTCGAGATTGCCCTCAAGCTTGAGCGGGCCGTTGGTCGTCGGCGTGACGGTGAGCGGGCCATCTCGCACTTCCAGCGCCGGCGTATCCTTCAGCGGCGGCTCGCCGGTGGCGGTGAAGCCCGCCTTGGCGTGGCTGCCGTCGCAGAACGGCTTGTTTTCCGAAGCGCCGCAGCGGCAGAGCGTGGCGCGATAAAACGTTTCGCCGCCAAGCACGATCTCGGCATGCAGCGCCAGCGGGCCGTTTTCCCGGATGCGCACCGTGTTGACCACAGGCGGCTGTTCCTGCGGCCCGCCATCCTTGCGGACATAGGTGATGGCGCCGGACGGACAGGCTTCGGCGAGGGCCACGATCTTCTCGACGCTGGCCGCCTGGGGGTGGATCCACTGACCGGGCGCATTGGGCACGAAAACATGCGGATCGCCAAGCACGCAGTTGCGCGAATGGATGCAACGGCGCCCGGAAAAGCCGATATCGATTTTTTCGCCTTCGACCGTGCCGGCCATCGATGCATCTCCTTGCTGATGCCTCACGCTATGGCGGTGGCCCGGACGGCGTCAAGGCAGCCTCTCGAGAATCGGGGGCAAAGCGCGGCAGGGAAGGGAATTCGCATTTCTTTGCCGCCGCGCCACATTTTGTTCTTGCTTTGTGCCGGCAGCTATGCTACTAATCTGCGTATGGTGCCAATTGGCTCCAAGGACCCGCCCCCCGAGGCGGGTTTTTGTTTCGGCTTTGAATTCCGGTGTTGCCGGCCGATATTGGCGGGACGGCGCTCTCCCCCCTCGAGGGGGAGATGTCGCCGAAGGCGACAGAGGAGGTCGTTGCGCGTGGAGCGCCGGCATCTTCTGTCCGCGATGGGACGTCGCATCAGGACGTACCGACCCCCTCTGGCCTGCCGGCCATCTCCCCCTCAAGGGGGGAGATCTGCCAACTCACGGAACCAGATCGATTTCCTCGGTCTCGCCGCCGCTGCAGGTGTAGCAGCAATCGTCGCATTTTTCCGTGTTGCCGGGGCCGACACCCCAATAGGTATTCTCGTCACCGTCGACCCAGGCGCCGTAGCAGATCGATTCGCCGTCATTGCAGGACAGCGGGATCGACTTGGTCTCGCCGTCATTGAGGTAATAATCCTGATTGTTGCCCGGCCAGACATGGTCGCGCTCCTGGCTGTAGAGCTCGACGCGCATGGCGTTGGGATGGCTGTTCTTGATCTCGAAAGTGACATCGCCGGCATGCGCGACGGGTGCAAACAGCGCGGCAAGGAAGAGCGCCGCAGCAGCGCGGCGTGCGAAAGCGTAAGACTGCATGGTGATTCCCCCCGGAATGAAACGGCCTGCCCGGCCGCAAGGGGGAAACATGGCATGGCGGCGGGATGGGTGGAAGGGGGTGCGCCATTTGCGCATCGCGAAAGGCGCAGCGTTGCCAAGCAAGACCCCTCTCCGGTTTGCTCCGCAAACCACCTCTCCCCACTTTGTGGGGCGAGGAAATGCCAATCGCCGAAGCCTCACAAGACCCGGGTTCCTCGCCCCCCCAAAATGGGGGAGAGGTGGGGGCCGCGCCGCCGGGGCGGGGGGGGGCCGCCCCGGGGCGACCGCCGGGGGTCCGGCGG
>NZ_JAMYTU010000092.1:0-2929 GCF_040322615.1 Mesorhizobium sp. M0119 | reverse complement strand
GATTACGCGCAGCAAACGCTAAGGGATATCCGGTACGACCGCTGGCGAGACTTCGATCCCGAAGACTCCCTGCGGTTCTACACACTGCGCATGCAGGAGACGGGCATGATCAAGTCCGGCCCGCAGGAAATCCTGGCCAGCGGAACGGACTGGCGCTTCCTCAATGAACTGAAACGCGAGATGAAGACGTGATCCCGTTTGTCGTGATGGGGAGACTTGAACATGCAAATCATCCAGAGTCGCCGCAGCTTCATAGCCGGCCTGGCAGCCGGCACCGCTGGACTTGTCGCAGCGCCGAGACTGGCGCTCGCTGAGCCGCCGCCGGAGACGACCAGCGTCCGGCTTGGGCGTTGGATCGGCGGCGCCTATTGCTGGGAGTCGCTCTACCTCGCGGGCGAGCTGCTCCGCGCCGACGGCATGACCGACGTCCAGTACGTGCAGGGTGATCAGAAGTACTTCGACAGCAGCCAATGGATCGCAGCGGGTGAGACGGATTTCGACTTCAACATGCCGACGATGCACATCCGCGACGTCGAGGCTGGAGTGCCACTCAAGATCCTCGCCGGCGTGCATTCCGGCTGCTGGGAGTTGCGCGCCAACGATCGCATCAACAGCATTGCCGACCTCAAGGGTAAGCGGATGGGCGTCTGGGCGATGAACGACCACCCGCAGGTGTTCCTCCAGCTGCTGATCAACTATGTCGGGCTCGATCCCAACCGCGATGTCGAGTGGGTGGTGGGCGTGCAGAAGAACGGCTCGCTCATGCAGAACTTCATCGACGGCAAGGTCGATGCGTTCTTGGTGGACACCAGCCAATACTCCGAGGTTCGTGCCAAGAACATCGGCCACACGGTCTTCGCGAACCTGGTTGACCGACCCTGGTCGCAGTATTTCTGCTGCATGGTCGCCGGCCGGAGCGAGTATGTGGACAAATATCCGGTCGCCACCAAGCGCGTGCTCCGGGCCATTCTCCGCTCGGCCGAATTCTGCGCGTCCAACCCGACAGCGGCCGCCCGCGCTGTGGTCGATCAGGGCTTCCTGCCGAACTACGAGGTTGCGTTGACGACCTTGCAGAACACCGGGCAAGACAAGTGGAGGGAATACGACGCGGAAGACTCCGTGCGCTTCTACGCGCTGCGCATGCAGGAAACGGGCATGATCAAGTCGAGCCCGCAGGAGATCATCGCCAAAGGGACGGATTTCCGCTTCTCCGACGAAATCAAACGTGAGTTGAAGACGTGAGCGGGTGGCCGGCACGCTTTGTGGAGGCCCAACATGCTTAGCTTTGCCAAGGCCTGCGTGGTGATCCTTTTGTCAGGGAACTGCGCTTTCGCTCAATCCGATCCGATAGAGCCAAAGGCTGGATCCTGGAAGACGTGGGTGATCACGTCTGGCAAGGATTTCCGAGTCCCGCCCCCGCCGGATACTTCCGCAACCGAGCTGGAGCAGCTCCACAATCTTGTCGCAAAGAACGACGCGCAGGTCGCCGCCAAGATCACGTTCTGGGACGCCGGCTCGCCCGGCTATCGATGGATCGACCTAGTCAACAATCGTGTTCTCAAAGGCCGGCCGATCTCCAATGCGCACCGCATCTATACCTATTTGACGATGGCGATGTACGACGCCACCATCGCGGCGTGGGAGTCGAAGTACTTCTACAATCGCCCCCGCCCGAGCGAGGCAGACGCGACACTGCCGACTGCGCTGCCTACGCCTCGGAGTCCCTCCTATCCATCTGAACACGCGGCAACCGCCGGAGCCGCCGCGACGGTTCTTTCCTATTTCTTTCCGGACGAGGCGTCGTCGTTCCAGGCGATGGCCGAAGAAGCAGCGCAGTCGCGCGTCCTTGCCGGTGTCCAGTTCCCGAGCGACTCTTCCGCCGGCCTGGAGTTGGGGCGACGGGTGGCAGAGCAGGTGATTGCGCGAGCAAAAGCCGATGGCTCCGACGCAGTCTGGACCGGCACGGTCCCGACCGGGCCGTGCATGTGGGTCGGGGACAAACCCGGCAACGCGACCATGCCCGACTGGAAGCCGATCCTGCTGGCCGCACACGATGAATTCAGGCCGCCGGCTCCGCCCGACTGTCAGTCGGCGACCGTAAGGGCCGAGGCGGATGCAGTTCGGCAGTTTGAGCGAAAATTTCCCAACAACTACAAAGCCTTCTACTGGCAGAGTCCAGCCGGCCTGTTTACGAGCTGGTATGACTACGCCAGCAGGTGGATGTTCGAGGACAAGACGGATTCGAACCCCCCGCGGGCTGCGCGCGCGTACGCGATGCTCGCAACGGTCCATTACGACGCGTTCATTGCAAGCAACGACGGGAAGTTCGCGTATTGGTACCTTCGGCCCAACCAGCTTGACCCGACCATCACTCCCCTGTTCGCGGTGCCGCCCTTTCCGAGTTATCCGTCAAATCACTCCACTCTCTCAACGGCGCGTTGCGAGATCCTTGCGTACTTGTTCCCCAGCCATGCGGAGTTCATCCGCGCGGTCGGCAAAGAGGCGGGCGATTCGCGTATTTGGGCGGGTATCCACTACGAAATGGACAACCGTGCAGGTGTCGCACTCGGCAAGGCAGTCGCGGAGAAATTCATCGAGCGGGCAAAAAGCGACGGAGCAGATTAGCAAGCCGCTGTGAAAAAGAAGTGATGCGGGCCGCCCGGTAAGGCCCGCGCGCTTCATTACGCCGAACCCGAAAGTGGCACCTAATTCGGACAGCGAACGTCAGCTTCAGGCGGTCAAAAGCCGACAATGGCTGGCGGGCCGCTCGTGCTAACATTGTGGTTAATTAAACGGCGCGCGATTATCGAGGCCCGGAAAGGCCGTTAAGGGCCGATATCGTTGAAAAAGTCGGCCGCGTCTCGGCCACGACATCGACTGATGTTAGGTCGTGAGCAGACGTCTTCCGCCTCATGCCGGTTTCGGCATC
>NZ_JAMYTU010000091.1:0-2950 GCF_040322615.1 Mesorhizobium sp. M0119 | reverse complement strand
AAACACCCCCCGCGGGCGCCGGGCTCAACCACACACCCCCCCCCCACAAAACCCCCCCGGGGGGGGGGCCCCCGCCCCAAACCCCCCCGCCCCCCCCCCCCCCCCCCCCCCCACCCCCCCCCCCCCCGCGGCAGGCTCTGCACATCCAACTATTGAATAAATCGAGATAAAATCGTGGCTACTACTTTGAACGGTGAACGGGAAACTGCACAAGCGGCACCGAAAGGTGCTTGCCCACACGATCGTTGGGGAGGCCCACGCGATGAACGGCCTCGCGTTCAGCAACTGCTGACTGGCGGTCTGAACCGAGCCCGCCCGGCGATGTCGCCCATCGTGGGACTGATCGCCCAGCGCATTGCGTTGGGCGTTCTGATCCTTTTCCTTGTCTCGATCCTAATCTTCGCCGGCACGCAAATCCTGCCTGGTGACGTGGCGCAATCGATTCTCGGCCAGCAGGCTACCCCCGAAGCGCTTGCCAATCTGCGTGCCGAGCTTGGCCTCAACGATCAGGCCTACTTCCGCTACTTCCGCTGGCTGGGCGGTGTGCTGACCGGCGATCTCGGGACCTCTCTCACCACGGGGCAGGAAGTCACCGCGACGCTGCTGCCCCGCCTGTGGAACACGCTGTTCCTCACCTTCTGGGCGGCGATCGTGGCGGTCCCGCTCGCCATTGTCCTCGGTCTGCTCTCGGTGCGCTACCGCAACGGGTGGGTCGACAAGTTCATCTCCGGCCTCGCGCTCACCTCCACCTCGCTTCCCGAATTCTTCATCGGCTATCTCCTGGTCTATTTATGCGCCGTTAAGTTGCAGTGGTTTCCGAGCATCTCAACAGTCTATGACGGCATGCCGTTCCTGGCCAAGATGCAGGCGATTGCGCTGCCCGCGACGGCGCTGACACTGGTCGTGCTGGCGCATATGATGCGCATGACGCGCGCGGCAATCCTGAACGTGATGCAGTCGACCTATATCGAAACGGCCGAGCTCAAGGGGCTGCGGCCGATCGAGATCATCCGCCGCCATGCTTTCCCGAACGCGATCGCGCCGATCATCAACGTCGTCATACTCAACCTCGCCTACCTGATCGTCGGCGTCGTCGTGGTCGAAGTGATCTTTGTCTATCCGGGTCTGGGCCAGTACCTGGTCGATCACGTTTCCAAGCGCGATGTGCCTGTGGTCCAAGCAGTGGGGCTGATCTTCGCCGCCGTTTACATCGGCCTAAACATCGTCGCCGACGTCGCCGCAATCGTCGCCAATCCCCGCCTGAGGCATCCGAAATGAGCGTTTCTGCAGCCCCTCTCGTTAAAGCGCGGCGTCGCATACCGATCAGCGCCGCGATTGGTCTTTTCTTCACCGGATTGTTCCTCTCCACGGCGCTCTTCGCGCCGCTGATTGCGCCGCACCCGCTCGGCGAGATTGTCGGCGACGTCTGGATGCCGATGTCCGGCGAGCACTGGTTCGGCACCGACAATCTCGGTCGGGACCTGCTTTCGCGCATGATATATGGCGCCCGCACCACGATCTTCATCGCGGCAGTCGCGACTGCGCTTTCCTTCACGCTGGGGTCGATTCTTGGCTTCACGGCGGCCGTCGTCGGAGGCTGGTTCGACATGCTAATGTCACGCGTCGTCGATCTCCTCATGGCGATACCGACGCTGATCTTAGGCCTCGTCGTGCTCTCGGTACTGCCGTCCAACCTTGTGACGCTGATCCTGCTCATGGGGACACTGGACTCCACCCGCGTTTACCGGTTGTCACGCGCCGTCGCCGCCGACATCAACGCGATGGACTTCGTCGAGGCGGCCAAGCTGCGCGGCGAGGGCAAGTGGTGGGTGATCTTCGCCGAAATCCTTCCGAACGCGCTGTCGCCCCTGGTCTCCGAACTCGGCCTGCGCTTCATCTTTGCCGTACTCTTCCTGTCGGCTTTGTCGTTCCTGGGCCTCGGCGTCCAGCCTCCTGACGCCGACTGGGGCGGCATGGTGAAAGAGAACAAAGACGGTATTGTCTTCGGCATTTCTGCAGCCCTCATGCCCGCAGCTGCGATCGGGGCGCTTGCCATCTCCGTCAACCTGGTCGCCGACTGGATCCTGAACCGTACCACCGATCTCAAGGGAGGGCGCGGCAATGGCTGACATGCTGCTCGACATCCGCAATCTCCGCATCGAAGCCACCGTCTATCCGCCTGGCGAGCCACCCCGCACGGCAACAATCGTCGATAATGTTTCGCTGAGATTGGAAAAGGGCAGGGTGCTTGGCCTCATCGGCGAATCCGGCGCCGGCAAGTCCACGATCGGCCTGTCGCCGATGGGCTATGGGCGCGGCGGCGTGCGTATCACCGGCGGGGAAGTGATCGTCAATGGACGCGATATCCTGAAGCAGGGCAAGAACGGAATCCGCAAGCTGCGCGGCCATGAAGTCTGCTACGTCGCGCAATCGGCGGCGGCGGCTTTCAATCCCGCTCAGCGGCTGATGGACCAGGTGGTCGAGACATGCCTCAAGCACGGCATCGCCAACCGCGCCGGGGCGGAGCGCCGGGCCGTCGCGCTGTTCCGGAAGCTCAGCCTTCCCGATCCGGAAAATATCGGCAGGCGCTATCCGCATCAGGTTTCGGGCGGTCAGTTGCAACGCGTGATGACGGCCATGGCGCTTTGCCCGGAGCCGGACCTTATCATCTTCGACGAGCCGACCACGGCCCTCGACGTGACGACGCAAATCGACGTGCTTGCTGCGATCAAGGACGCGATCCGCGACACCGGCGTGGCAGCGCTGTACATCACCCACGACCTCGCCGTGGTGGCACAGGTCGCCGACGACATCATGGTACTGCGCCACGGCAAGATGATCGAGAAGGGCACGACCTTCGAGATCATCAAGGAGCCGAAGCAGTCCTATACCCAGGCGCTGGTCTCGGTCCATCATATCGAGCACCAGGAAAAAGCACCGACCCCGAATC
>NZ_JAMYTU010000090.1:0-3334 GCF_040322615.1 Mesorhizobium sp. M0119 | reverse complement strand
CGCGTTGCATCGACGATCCGCGCTGCCCGGACCAGGTCGTCCACAGCCTGGCGGACATGATCGGCTTTCGCATGAAGATGATCGCCGCCGGCTACCAGGACGGCAACGACGCCAACCGGCTGCGCCGCGATCCGGTCTTCAAGATGGCCCAGGATGCGCTGCCGTCGGGTCGGGATCTGGCGTCGCAATCGACGCTGTGCCGGCTGGAGAACCTACCCGGCGTGCGGGAGCTGGTCGCGATGGGACGGGCGATGGTCGATCTCTATTGCGCCTCGTTCCGGCAGGTGCCGAAGCGGATCGTACTCGACATTGACGACACCTTCGACGCTGTGCACGGAGGCCAACAGCTTCGCCTGTTCAATGCCCACCATGACGAGTACGGCTTCCAGCCGATCGTCGTGTTCGATGGTGCGGGACGGTTCGTCAGCGCGATCCTGCGACCGGCCAAGCGGCCGAGTGGGGCTGAGATCCGCCCCCACCTGCGCCGTCCGGTGCGGGCGATCCGGATCAACTGGCCGAACATTCGAATCCTGCTCCGCGGCGATAGCCATTATGCAACCCGCAGGTCATCGACTGGTGCCGCGCCAACGACGTCGACTTCATCTTTGGCCTCGCGCCCACCACGACCCTGCGCAAGCATGTCGCGGATCTGGAGGCCAGCACGACGGCGCGCTTCGAAGCGTCGGCCAAGACAGGCAAGGTCCGCAGGTTCAAGGAGTTCGTTGACGGCGCCCGCGGCGCGGCCGGGCCGGCAGCACTCAGGCGACTATAACGGGCGCAGAGCCGACCCTGCGGCTTCCAGACATTGTCGTGTACAGCTTCAGACCCTCAAGCCGAGCCCGCAGGGCCTCGCTTACCTTTTACGGGGCGGCGGTACGTCCAAGCCGCTTCAACAGTTAAGAATTTCGCAAAGACGATACCCCCGGATCGTCGAGCTTCCGCTGCCACTTCCCGCATTCGCCGAGGCGGTCAATGACCCGCCCTTCACAATAGTTATCCGGCAAGCATCTGGATGCGAGAGATAATGTGGCCGGAGGCATCTCTCATGGCTTCTACACCTGCCTGAACGCCAGAACCGCGTTCGTGCCGCCAAAGGCGAAGGAGTTGCTCAGTGCCACGCGCACCTTGCGCTCGCGTGCCACATTGGGCGTGACGTCGAGATCGCAATCGGGGTCCAGCTCACGATAATTGGCAGTCGGCGGCACGACGCTCTCGCGGATAGCCATCACGCAGGCGATCAACTCGAGCGCGCCGGACGCGCCGAGGCAATGCGCGTGCATGGACTTGGTAGAAGAAATGGACATTGAGAAGGCGTGCTGACCGAAGACGCGCTTGATCGCCGCCGTCTCGATCTGGTCGTTGGCCTTGGTGCCGGTGCCGTGCGCGTTGAGATAGTCGACATCCTCGGCGTCCAGCCTGGCATCGGCAAGGCAGGCCCGCATTGCTGCCTCCGGCCCCTCGACAGTCGGCGCGACGATGTCGGACGCATCGGCGGAAAGGCCGGCACCGGCAATTTCGGCAAGGATGGTGGCGCCCCGAGCCAGGGCATGCTCGTAGCTTTCCAGCACCGCCATGCCGGCGCCTTCACCAAGCGACAGGCCCTGGCGATCGGCCGAGAATGGCCGGCAAGTATCGGGCGAAAGCACGCGGATCGCTTCCCATGCCTTCAGCACACCCCATATGAGCGGCGCTTCGCTGCCGCCGGCAAGCATCACGTCGGCCCGGCCGAGCCTGATCTGGTCCACCGCGCAGGCAATCGCATGGTTTGCCGAGGAACAGGCGGACGTGACGCCGAAGACCGGCCCGCGCAGGCCGAGACTCATGCTGACCTGGCCGGCAGCGGCACCCGGCATCGCCTTGGGTACAGTCAAGAGAGCGGCACGCTTACCGCCCAGAAGGATGGCGCGGTAGGTTTGCTCGATCGCATCCCACCCGCAGCCGCCAACGCCCACCGTCGCACCGAAGCGATAGCTATTTCCCTCTTTGGAGGAAAGTCCGGCCTGACGCATGGCTTCGCGCGCCGCAAGCACAGCGAGCAGGCTGAAGCGGTCCATGGAGATGAGTTGCTTGCCGTCGATGTCATGCTCCGGCAGCGCCTTGATCTCGGCACCGATCCTGACCCTCAATTCATGGAGCTCGGAGTTGACGATTGGGCCGATGGCGGAGCGGCCTTCTCGCATCTCTGTCCAAATGGCGGCGGCGTTGGTCCCAAGCCCGCAAATCCCGCCAATCCCAGTAATCACGACGCGCCTGTCCATTCACACCGCCTTAGCGAGCAAGCTGCGCACGGCTTCCACCATGTCCCCAACATTCTGGAGATCCGACCATGCCTCGGCCGTATTCATCTCGATCTCGATGCCGTAGGCCTGCTCCAGGTCCCAGAGAACGTCCGCCAATCCCAGTGAATCGATACCGAGCGAAGTCAGTCCCGTGGCAGCCGTTATCTCGCCGCCTGTGGCAGGCGCTATGCCGCCCTCCGACGCGGCGCGCTTCTTGATCATGGCGATTATTTCGTTGGCGAGTTGATCTGCCATCTTGTTCCTTTCCAGCTTGCGTTTTCGGCGTCGTTCAAAACCCGAGTCGCGTCGCGTTGCCAAAATTGCCCCTCATAGAGCCTGTGCGACCGACCAAGCCCAATGCTCATAGGAACCGGACGAGTTCGGCTTCTGCGGCGTCAGCCCGATGACGAAGAAAAGTCGCCGGCCTCCCGCTTTTGCGCCAGCACATCAAGAATCTGCGTGTAAATGGATAGGAACCGTCGACAAACGTCAGCTAAACGCTGCGACGGTGGGTGCTGTCAGCGTATTCACTCGGCACCTCATATGTAATCGAGATGTTTCATAGCTCCGGACCAGTTGCGATCAACTATTGTACCGGTCCGCCATTCGTCGGAGAGTTCGACATGATCGGAGCGCTGCCTCTCATTCCCAGTACAATCTCCACCGCACGCGACAGATTTCCTCTTTCGGGCTCTTCTCAAGGGACTCGCCACGCGATAGAGGCAGTGATCGGCGCACGTGAGGTCCTGCCAAGTCCATGCGACATTCCGGAAAATTGGTAAAATCGTTTGTTTCAATCAAATGCATCCACGCTATGGATAGCTAAGACATGCGTTTCAAAGGGCTCGATCTGAATCTTCTCGTCGTTCTCGACGCGCTGCTGAGCGAGCGCGGCCTCACGGCGGCGGCACGCCGCATCAACCTAACCAAATTCATGGGGGTTGGTGGATGTGGCGCAACCCGTTGAAATGACGTAGGATTTGGTTGCTTAAGCCGATCCGAACCATTTCCCGGAGACCACACCCACCATGAACGATCTTGCGCTGCCGCTGAGC
>NZ_JAMYTU010000089.1:0-3573 GCF_040322615.1 Mesorhizobium sp. M0119 | reverse complement strand
GCCGGCGGCGGCGCTCATCAGCACCTGCTCCGCCATGCCCATCTGATAGAAGCGGTCCGGATGCTCCTGTGCGAAGACATGGAGATCGGTGTATTTCGCGAGGTCCGCCGTCAGGCCAACTATCCCGGGCCGCTGGTGCGCCAGTCTGGCCAGTGTGTGCCCGAACGGCGCATTGCGTGTCGGTACGCCATCGGGCGCGATCGACGCGATCATCGCCGATGTGGTCTTGCGCTCACCGGCATTGGCGGCGTGGCGCGGCGCGAACTTTGACAACCTCAACGCGGACGTCCCTTTTCCAAAGCTTCGAGCGCTAACGTCCATTCGTGCGGTTCGACGCGGATGAAATGCGTGATGTCGCGGGTTTCCAGGAATGGCACACCCTTGGCCATGCGCGTATCGCAAACGATCACACGCGGACGAGGTTCCTTCAGGCCGCGCGCCATGTCGAAGGCCTTGCGGACCGCCTCGATGTCGTTGCCGTCGACGCGCTGCGCATGCCAGCCGAACGCCTCGAACTTGTCGGTCACCGGTTCGGAGGAGAGCATGGCCGTCGACGGACCATCGGCCTGCTGATTGTTGAAGTCGACAATGGCAATGAGATTGTCGAGCTTGTGGTGGGCGGCCGACATCGCGGCTTCCCAGGTCGAGCCCTCACCGAGCTCGCCGTCGGACAAAAGATTGTAGGCGAAACTGTCGCTTCGCTTGCGCGTCAGCCCCATGCACATGCCAACGGCAATGCCAAGGCCGTGACCGAGCGAGCCGCCGGTGATCTCCATGCCGGGCGTGTATGGCGCCATGCCGGACATCGGCATACGGCTTTCATCGCTGCCATAGGTTTCGAGCTCTTCCTCCGGCAGCACGCCCGCTTCGATCAGAGCCGCGTAGAGCGCGATCGCATAGTGTCCGATCGACAGCAGGAAGCGGTCGCGTCCCTCCCACAACGTGTCCTCCGGCCGGTAACGAAGCGCATGGAAATAGGCGACGGCAAGCACGTCGGCGACACCCAGCGCCTGTCCGACATAACCTTGGCCCTGGACTTGACCCATCCGCACGGCGTGTCGGCGGATACGATAGGCTCGTTCGGCCAGGCTGACATTGCTGCCAGCGCGAGGCATCTCAAGCTCCGTTGTCCACTCAGCCATGGATTAGCATCCCACCGTTGACATCGATCACGGCGCCGGTGATGTAGCTGGCCAGATCGGAAGCCAGGAAGAGATAGGCGCCGGCTACGTCGCGCGCCTCGCCCAGCCGGCTGAGCGGGATTCCCTTGATGATGTCGGCGCGCATGGCGTTGGTCAGTTTGCCGCCGGTGATGTCGGTCTGGATCAGGCCCGGTGTGATGCAGTTGACGCGGATGCCTTCGGGACCGAATTCGCGCGCCATGGCCTTGGCAAGCCCCAGAACACCCGCCTTGGCAGCCGAATAGTGCGGGCCACCGAAGATGCCGCCGCCGCGCTGGGCCGAAACTGACGACATGCAGATGATCGAGCCGCCGCCATTTTCGCGCATGTTCGGGATGAATGCCTGGCTGAGATGGAGCACGCCGCGTAGGTTGACATCGAGGATGCGGTCCCAGTCAGCCGCGCTGATCTCCAGCGTCTTGACCGGCTGCGTGACGCCCGCATTATTGCAGAGCACATCGATCCTGCCCAAGGTTTCTGTCACTTGCGCCGCCGCCCTCTTGCAGGCGTCGAGGTCCGCGACGTTGCACGCAAGGCCGAAATGGTCGGGTCCAAGCGACGCAGCGGCGTCACGCGCTTGCCCGTCATCGAGGTCGAGTATTGCAACGCGAGCCCCGTGCTGTACCATCAGCGCTGCCGTGGAGCGGCCAATTCCCCGGGGGCCCGCGGCCCCCGAAATCACCACGGCCTTGCCCTTCAGCAACAAGTCGAACTCTCCTGCTATTTCTGTTTGCCGGCGATCTAAAGTCGGTAGAACCGGGCGGCGTTGTCATGGAACAGCGCGAGCCGCTCCTCGTGCGGGTGGGCGATCGTAATTTCCTTGAAGGCGTTCAAAATGGCGTCGAAGCTCGAGAACAGCTTGTCGACGGGGAAGTTCGTCGCGAACATCGAGCGGCCGACGCCGAAGGCTGCGATCGCCTCCTCGACATAAGGACGGATCGAGAACGTGGTCCAAGTCCAGTCGCCCATGCCGAGGCCCGAGATCCAGGCGACGTTCGGCGCTTGCGCTAACTGGTGCATGCCTTTTTTCCAGGCGCCAAAATGCTCGGCGCCGTCGACCTGCATGCCGGTGTGATTGAGAATGATCTGCACGTCGGGAAAGTCGCGCGCCAGTTCGAGGAACTCGCTCATCTGCGGATAGTAGAGCTGCGGGTCGAAGCTCAGCCCGCGCTTCGCCAGCTCCCGGAAGCCGCGCCGCCATTCGGGCGTACGACTGACCTCCGGCCGCGCCAGATAGGTCTTGGCGGGGTCGGGATGATAATTCATCGGTCTGCCGCATGCCGCGGAAGTTCGGATATTCCATGTGGCGGTCGAGGAGGTCGCCGACGTCGGGTTGGGACAGGTCGGCATAGCCGACGATGCCATGCGGAAAGCCTCGCTTGTTGGCGATCTCCTGCAGCCAGCGCGTTTCCCCAACCGGATCGCCGGGATCGAGAAGCAGCACTTCGGCTCCGGTGGAAAGGGCACGAGCGATCTGGACGATCTGGCCTTCGTGGAGGGACAATTTGCGTGCCGGCATTATCGATGATCGCTTCGCCGATCGCTGGGTCGATCAGCTGGAGCGCTCCGAGCGCAGTTTCGCGCGTGCGGCGACGGCTGATCTGCGACCAGCCCGACCTCGCATGCACAATGCCGATGTTTTCCGCGACCGGACAGCTCGGGCAACAGCGCCAGCTCCTGATGCACCACCGCGATGATCGGGCTGTTGTGGTCGGCCTTCGACGAGGCGAAGCCAATCTCGGCGGCTTCGCGTGAGGTCAGCCCTGTGACGATGCGGATGAGAGTGCTTTTGCCGGCGCCGTTGCCGCCCAGGAGCGCGTGGATTTCGTCGGCCCGAACCTGAAAACTCACACCCCGCAGGACACGGGTTGCGTCATAACTCTTCTCGATATTGGCAGCTTCGATCAGGGGCTTCCTGGTCAATACCTGTCCAACTCCCGGCACGTTGCCGGCGCTACCCAAGCTTTGGGTTGAACTCGGCTCCATCCTGTATCTCCTTCCGGGACCACTGTGCGACCGATTGACATTCGGCTCAATTTTCGTTTCTTAACATTCTGTGTAGCTGAGCTTAACTGACGAGGACGAGGTCAGACATCAAGTTCAATTCGATGACGCATTTCGAGGCAGTCGCGCGGCTCGGCGGCGTGGCAAAGGCCGCTCAGGAATTGCAGGTGACACCTTCGGCGGTTAGCCAGCAGCTGCGGCTGCTCGAACACCAACTCGGGGTGCGGCTTTTTCAGCGCGAAAAGCGCCATCTCTCGCTCACGATCGACGGTGAGCGGCTCTTCCAGACCACGACCCAGGCTTTCGAATCCATACGCGAGGTGCGTAATGCCATTGTGCGGCAGCGCGAAAGCTTCCAGCTTAGCCTGCGCGTCAGTCCTTCCTTCGG
>NZ_JAMYTU010000088.1:0-3791 GCF_040322615.1 Mesorhizobium sp. M0119 | reverse complement strand
GAAACGGTGTTGGGCTTTTTGTCGCCAGTGGCCGTACCTGACGCGCAGGCGGCGATATAGAGCCCGACGACCTGAGGATCGGGCGGGAACATCTCTATGCCTTGGCGCCGGCACCAGCTCGAAAAATGTTTCCAGTCGGCTGCGTAGGCGCGGCGCGTGTTGGCCGAACTCGCGGCCTCGATATAATCGCGCGCGCGGCCGGCGAGCGCCTCAAGATGCGCAGGCGGGCTGGGATTGGCGATGGCTGGAAGGGGAGGGGGCGAGGCTAGGTCGGCATCGCCCATCTGCATGACGATATCGATGATGTCGGGCAAAGCCGCGGCGCTTTGTGTGTGAAGCTTGTCCGAAATTCGTAGCATATTTCGGACATCTTGACCGTCACTTCGTCCGAAATCGGACCACAGATTTCGGACAAAGCCCCGGCATCAACCCGCCAATATCTCGATCTGCCGTCGCCGCTGCAAAAGGTCGCCTGTGAGGCGAGCCGCCTCTAAACTGCTCGTATATCCCGATTAATAATAAGAATGTAGTCAACTTCCATATTTTAGAGGGCACGCATGCTGCCACTCAACCGGCCTGATCACCACACAAAGTGAGGAAGAACCTGGTTAGGTGCAAAGCGACAATTGCCTCGACAGCGGGTCCCGGAAGGTTTATGCTGCCCAATCTTACCGCAATCCGAAATGGCGATTGAGTACCTTCACGAGTGAAGGGATTCCCGCGGTCTTAGAGATGAGTTGTCGAATGGCGCGAAGTCGCACAGAATCGCGAAGTCGCACAGAATCGTGTGTTTGATACCGATCAGGATCGCGAGCTATTTCAGGCGCAGAGAGGTCTTGCGCCCGATGCACGAGTTGCTCCCGGTCCAACGGAAGTGAATGGGGTGGAACTGCTTTGTCGACCAAATTGTTGACGGAACGTCCGGCGCCCATTGTTGCTACATGTCTGGATTCTTGGGGCGTTTTGGATGATGCAATCCACCATCTCACTCCAAAGGGCAGTGGAATCTGGAACAATGTCGCTTTTGTACGCAGGACATCCTTCGCGCCCGATTGGCATATTGTCTTTAACTCTGCTTCTATTTTTGGGCTCCCTGTTGATATCGAGGCGAGTCCAAACAGGACAATTTTTGCAATCGGCGAACCGCCGACGAAAGCTCATCGCGCATTTCATGAAGGGCAGGGGAAAAATACCATCGTCCTGACGTCTGACGCAGAGCTGGCTGCTCGGCAGAATGCAGAGCGCCGATTCGTTTTGTCTCCACCTATCACTCGGTCTTGGTCTGTAACAAAGACATATGACCAACTTCTGGTCAGCGAAGTCGTGGGCAAGCCGCTTCGGCTCTCATGGATTACCAGTAACATCGCCCTGCTTAAAGGGCATCGATATCGGCTGGCGTTTCTGGAACGGCTGAGAGAGGAGCTCGATTTTGACCTGTTCGGCCGAGGTTTTCGGCTGATTGGAGATAAATGGGACGCACTCGCACCGTACCGTTACAGTATAGCTTTCGAGAATACTCGTGCTGATTACTATTTTACAGAGAAGCTTATGGACTGCTTCGTTGCTGAAACAATGCCGATCTATTACGGCAGCCCGGCAATCACGAGGTTCTTCCCTTCCGACTCAATGGTTCTGATTGACCCAGAGGACAAGAACGTAATCCAAAAAATTCAAGAAATCATCGACTCGGACCTCTGGAAGGAGCGTCGCGGCGCAATACAAGAGGCGAAGCGGTTGGTTCTTGAGAAATACAATACGTTTGCTTATCTCGCGGGCTTCATCGAAAGCGTTCACGATAAACCCTTACCGCCGGAAGTTATACACATCGGTTCGCCTGCGGTCGATTTTGGGACAGACGAATGAAGTACTCCAACGCTCGCTTCGCGTGCCCGGCGGTTGGTGGTCTGGCGAGATCGGTACGGAGCGCTCGGCGGAGAATGCCTACCTGCGCAGACGGGCCGGCACGGGCGCACGAGGTCATGCGCCCCCGGCTGCCGCTGATCAGACGAACTGGGGAAGGCCAGGAACGGAATTGAGGACCTCGTCCACGAGTTCGTCGCCGGCATGTTCCTTGGCGAAGGCGATCGTCTCGTTGGCGATGGCGGCGATCTTTAGAATGCTGAGACCCTCACTCATCAATTGCTGGCCGAGCCCCATGAGGCCGCCTCCGCCCTCTGGGTCGTTGCCATGATACTTCGCCACTAATTCCGAAGCTCCGGGAATGGCCGCGATCATGCGCGCAACGGGACCGTCGGCCGCGTGGCGTTGCAGGAAACCCAGCATTAACCCAACGGCCTTCTCTGCGAGAGCCGGGCCGATGCCGGCACCAGTGGCGATGCGCGATAAGAATTCTTCCATGGCAGGGTTCGTCTCTCTTTAATGAGGTTTACACGGGGCCGGTCCGGCGCCCAAAGCGCCCTTGGCCGAACCACAATTGAACTCCACAAAAATAGGCCGGCGGAAGTGCTATTGCAACTGCGCGTAAAACCGCCTCTGTCAACGCAAGCTGCGTCGGACGTGCGTATTTCGCAAAAACGGGACAGTCGTTCCGCTAAATCGCGGACAGCAGTTTCACTAATTCGCGGACAGCAGGATGGGGTCGGCGCTCGGTTGCCTGGTTGAAGTCATTTGTGATTGATTTCGCCGTTTTCGGCGCCGGTCAAGGGCGACGGTGTTTTTTGCTTTCTCATGCTGTCGCCTTCGAGGGTGATGCGATGGGCGTTGTGGATGATCCGGTCGAGAATGGCGTCGGCTATTGTCGGCTCCGCGAATGCTTCATGATGCACCTTTCCTTGATCGCCTGGTCCGTTGCAGTCGGCGTTGAAGTTGATCGATCTGGTCGCTGGAAAGGTTTCCGCTTGGCCGCGGGCGTCACCATTTCTTTCCCACAAGATCCTTCAACGCGGCATTGTCGAGCATGGCGTCGGCCAGAAGCCGCTTCAGCCGCGTGTTCTCGTCCTCCAGAGCCTTCAGTCGCCGAGCCTCGCAGACATCCATCCCGCCGAAGCGGGCCTTCCAGTTGTAAATCGAGGCGTCGCTGACCCCGTGCTTGCGGCACAGATCGGCAACCGATACCCCGGCCTCATGTTCCTTCAAAATTCCGATGATCTGCTCTTCAGAGAAGCGGCTACGTTTCATGTCCTGGTCCTCTCGATGGGCCAGAACGAACTTCAAACCGGATTAGATAAGAGGGGCAAGGTCAAGGTCGATGACTCAACTGTTGTGTGGGGAGAGCTCTTACTTCTCATTCGCTCCAAATGCGGACGCGGCGCACGAGCTCGGAAGTTGAGATCCCGTAGCGATCGTGAAGCGTCGGCAGCGCGCCAGCGTCGAGGAACTCGTCGGGCAGGGCGATCTGGCGAAAGACTGGGGTCACTCTCTCGCGCATCAGCAGCGCGGCAACGCCTTCGCCAAGGCCACCAATGATGGTGTGGTTCTCCGCCGCCACCACCAGCCGTCCCGAACGGCGCGCGGCAGCGAGTATCGCCTCCGTATCCAGAGGTTTGATCGTCGGAACGTGCAGAACGGCGCAGCCGATCCTGTCGGCTTCAAGCGCCTTCGCGGCCTCCAGCGCGCGCATGGTCATCAGGCCGCTGGAAATGAACAATACGTCCGCGCCCTCGCGCAGCATTCGCGCCTTGCCGATTTCAAATGTATAGTCGTCTTCGTCGAGCACGACAGGAACCTTACCGCGCGAAAGCCGCATGTAGACCGGCCCGTTGTAGTCCGCGATCGCCTCCGTGGCCTGTTCGATGTCGAGCGCGTCGCAAGGGTCGATGATCGTCAGGTTC
>NZ_JAMYTU010000087.1:0-3893 GCF_040322615.1 Mesorhizobium sp. M0119 | reverse complement strand
CCCGCGCGCCCGCGTCAGGCCGCTCTGGGGGCCCCGCCCCCCCCCCCCCACCGAACCAACTCCATAAACCGCGGTGCCCCCCAACTCCCCGCGCGGCGCAAACCATGCCCGGCGGCTCGGAGGCGATCTGGTAGATCAAGCGGCTTCTTGCATTGCGCGTTCGTTGACACCGCTTTCGCCGAGCTTGGAAAGCGCTTCGTCGGTCGCGACCTCTTCTTTGAGAGTTGCCCTGAGCAGCTCGACAACGTCGCTCTTGCCGAGTTCTTCCGCCCACGCGATCAAAGTGCCGTAGCGAGCGATCTCGTAATGCTCGACAGCCTGCGCCGCACCGACAAGCCCGGCGTCGAGCGCGGGAGCACCGTTATACTCCTCGAGCACTTCCGAGCCCTCTTCGATGATGCCGTCGATCGCCGGACAGGTCTTGCCGCGGGCCGGCTTGCCGAATTTCTCGAACACCTCCTCGAGGCGGTCGACATGTCCTTCGGTTTCCATGCGGTGTTTCTCAAAGGCGGCGGTCACTTCTTCCGACTCGGCGCCCTTGGCCATTTTGGGCAGCGTTTTCAGTATCTTCTTCTCGGCGTAGTAGAGGTCTTTGAGCCCGTCGTGGAACAGATCCTCAAGGCCCTTGCTTGCCGCCTTCGCGGCCTTTTTCGTGGTCGCCATGATCCTCTCCCGAATGGTTGGTGCCGCCTCGCAAAGTGGAGGCGTCCGATAACCCACCGACGGGAAACAAGTTCCCTGACGGTCCGGCAGCTTTGAAAATTTTTTCGGACCCGCCGTGTAGTGTCGCAAGGGACCTCGACCTGCGGCAGCAATCGGCCAGGAAAGCGCCGTCAGCGCTCGCCGATATGCTCGACCAGGCGGGTATATTCGGCCTCTGCCATGCCGTAGCCGCCATCCGCCAGTGCGACGAGACCATCGCGATCGCGAATGATAATTTCGCCGCGGCGGGACCGGATGAGCCCTCGCCCCTCAAGCAGCTGCAGCGCGACCGTGACGCCCGGGCGCCTTACGCCAAGCATGATCGACAGGAATTCGTGAGTGATCGTCAGCCGGCCGCCGTCCACCCGATCGTCACACATGAGCAGCCAGCGCGCCAGCCGGTCTTCAAGTTTCGATCGCGCGTTGACCAGCGCGGTATAGCCAGTCTGGACATGCAGATATTGCACGTAGCGCAGCAAGAACAGCCGCAGCGTCGGGCTTTGCGTCAGCGCCGACTTGAACGGCTCGGCGTCAATCCTGGCGGCTTCTCCCGCCAGCTGCACATAGCAATCATGGACCGTACGGTCGTCGCCCATTATCAGGGCCGAGCCGGTCATACCTTCCAAGCCGACAAGGCCAACTTCCGCATCGCTGCCGTTCGGCATTTTCGCAACCACCGAACCGATGCCGTCCTCGAGGAAATAAATGGCCTCGATCGGCGATCCGGACACTTCGAGCGATTGCCGTAACTCCAGCGAACAGCGCTCGATGTGCGGCTCGAGAGATGCGAAATCGCCGGCGCTCATCCGGCGCAACAGCTTGTTTTTGTATAGATTTTTATTGGAAATTGCTGGATCAGACATAGCTAGCCCCAAAACAGGGCAAGAGCTTTTTTATCTCCCAGCCGTCCGCGCCCGGTATAACCTGCGGACGATAACGCTCATATAAGCACTGAAAGGTATGGAGCCTACTAAATAAAAAAATGAATCGATGCACGGCAGTTTCTCCTGCCGCTTGCCTACGAAAACATCCGACTGAAAGTTAGAGTTGGAAACGTACCAAAGACAGTTTGGTACGAAAACGACAATTGAGATCATCCGGGCGCGAAAGAGCCCGTCGCGAGGGATGCAACGGGCTCCATTCGGGCGTCGTGGGCTACGCCCAGTGATCCAAATGAGGGGTGGGTTGGATCGCAGCAACAATGCAGGTGGAAGGCAGTCGTTCCCAAACTGTCTGCTTGGTAATTTCCGTACATTGAGTTTGGACGAGAGCGGCGCTAATTGAATTGGAGTCGTCCACACAGACATGGCGAGTGGACGCTTGAAAGACGCTTCGCGCTTTCGCCCTTTTCAAGGGAGGATGGCATGTCGATGCAAGGTGCAGCAACTCCAGCCGAACTGAGCGTGCTGAAAAAAGCGCTCGACGACTGCTGCCGCGAGTTGGGTGTTGCGGACGACAGTCCTGTCCGCGAGCGGTTGGCCGCCCGTATCATGTCGCTGTTCAACGAGGGTGTGCTCAGCGCCGATCTGAAAGAAGCGCTGGCCGCCGATCGCCAACACTAAGCTGCTGCTATGGTGGTGTCCTCGGTGCCGAAAGGTTCGGCACCGGGTCGCCCTTTTTAGCCAGGGATCCTGGTTGGCCAAGGATCATGGAAATCTTGTCTTTTCACGACAAACGCCCCGGCGCTTATTGCCAAGCGGCAGGCGTTTTTGTCCGCGAGCGTGACACTAAAGCGCGTCGCGTTTGACCGGCCTCACGCGACGCGCTTCAGGTTCCTGTTCTATGCATGTCGTTACCGCAAAACCGCTGCACACTTTTGCGCGACATGCATTAAATGCGCCCAAGCAGGACCAGGATAATGACGATAAGCAGCACCAGGCCGAGGCCGCCACCACCGTAATAGCCGGTGCCATAGAACGGTCCGCCGCCCAAGCCGCTGAAGCCGCCAAGCAAGGCAAGGACCAAGATAATGATGAGAATGGTTCCAAGGCCCATGATGTCTGCTCTCCTTGTTTGCGCTGCCGCCATTCGCATCAGCGCGTCGCATTGTACAAAGGTATGAACTCGCAAGGAGCATTCCTGTTCCGGCGGGACGGTAAGGCGTACGCTCATGCGGCGAGCAAAATGCCGGGCTGTGCCGTTAGAAAAGTCCATAGATGCGTGCCCGCGGAGAATGGCATGCCGGCCACCTTGAACACCTGAGAACATGCTGAATTTCATAGGAAATTTGTCGGAACCTTCGCCCGCCCGAACGGTTGTTTTCGTAGTCGCAACGCGACGACCCTCGTAAAAAGGAGAAGCATCATGCTCACGAAAATTCTCGCAGCTTCGGCGCTTACGATCGGTCTGGCCACGTCAGCGATGGCCCAGAACGTCGGCGACCCCTCCGGAGCCGCTGCCGACGGTAGCGGGCGGACGGTCGTAGTCCCGGATAATGGCGGCCCTGACACCGGCACGGATTCGACCATCACCAACAGCATTCGCGATTTCTCAACGACGAATTCGAATGCCGACCGGAATTGCCCGCTGGGCCCGCAGGGGGCTCTGCCCGATGCGACCGGCAAGGCTCCGGGCACGATGGCGCCGACGGTGAACGACAACCACTGCGGCAAGTAAGCGCCCGGTCATCACAGCCTGACGAGGCCGCGGAGCATAGGCTCCGCGGCCGGCTGGTTTTGCCTTAAAATCAGCCTAACGGCCGCGGTGGTCGAAGCTGACCGCGATATCCCGACCGTCCAGCGCCCGAACGATGAAGCCAACCAGCTCCTCGTCGGTTTGCCGGAACCAGGGAAAGCGTTTGCGCAAATCGGCTATGACGACGGTGGTCGAGAGAATGTCGCCGGAATGATAGTCGGCCATGATGGTATGAACGGCAGCGTCGGTGTCAATACCGATTCCTAGCGGCGACTTGATCTGCCCCACGGAAGCCTCCACCCATCTCTCCCAGCCAACGATAGCAAGACTGCGGCAAAGCGAAAGAGCTTGTACGATTCCGTACGATCTCGCGGCTTGCGTTGCACTTTGCAGGACTCAGCCGGCGTCTTTTGTTTTGCGTTTCCAAACCATTGTTTGGCGTGGGGGGGGGGGGGGGGGGGGGGCGCCGCCCCCCCCCACCCCCCCCCCCCGACCCGGGCGCCGCGGGGGGGCGGGGGGGGGCGGGGCGGGCCCGAGAGAGCGCCAACAACACAAAA
>NZ_JAMYTU010000086.1:0-4604 GCF_040322615.1 Mesorhizobium sp. M0119 | reverse complement strand
GGCCGGTCTATTTGTTAATATCACACTGGTACAGGGCCCCTCTGCTCGCCCCGGGCGCCATGGTATACCTCAGTTACGGGTTGCGCCCGGGCGCCCGGGGGCGCGCCGCCCGCCACTCCCTTCGCAAGGAGGGAGGTTCGTAGCGCGAAGAGTGCGAAAACCTCTTTCCTGAGGGCCGCAAACCGGCCTTCAGGAAACGGGTTTTCTCCCGTTTCTGGCCCACCGCCAATTGGCGGCGGGTGAAAAGACAAGAAGCCGCCGACAGGCGGCGGGCAACAAGACAGGGCCGCCGAGGTGGCCCGAGATGCAAGGCGAGCCGCGGCGAGGCTCGTCCCGAGAATTGAGCTAAGGAGCGACGATGGCCCAGACCCAGACTTTCAATGGCCGCAGACGCGTACGCAAGTTTTTCGGAAAGATCCCGGAAGTTGCGGAGATGCCGAACCTGATTGAGGTTCAGAAGGCATCCTATGACCAGTTCCTGATGGTGGAGGAGCCCAAGGGCGGGCGTCCTGACGAGGGACTGCAGGCAGTTTTCAAGTCGGTCTTCCCGATTTCCGATTTTTCCGGCTCCTCGATGCTGGAATTCGTGAAATATGAGTTCGAGGGACCGAAATTCGACGTTGACGAATGCCGTCAGCGCGACCTGACCTATGCGGCGCCGCTCAAGGTGACGCTGCGCCTCATCGTGTTCGATATCGACGAGGATACCGGCGCGAAGTCGATCAAGGACATCAAGGAGCAGGATGTCTACATGGGCGACATGCCGCTCATGACGTTGAACGGCACCTTCATCGTCAACGGCACCGAGCGCGTCATCGTCTCGCAGATGCACCGTTCGCCAGGCGTCTTCTTCGACCATGACAAGGGCAAGTCGCACTCGTCCGGCAAGCTTCTGTTTGCCGCGCGCGTCATTCCCTATCGCGGTTCGTGGCTCGACATCGAGTTCGATAGCAAGGACGTCGTGCATGCCCGCATTGATCGCCGCCGCAAGATTCCGGTGACGTCGCTGCTGATGGCGCTCGGCATGGACGGCGAAGAGATCCTGTCGACCTTCTACAACAAGATCATCTACAAGCGTGCCGGCGACCATTGGCGCATCCCGTTCAACGTCGAGCGTTTCCGCGGCCTCAAGGCCGTTGGTGACCTGGTCGATGCCGACACCGGCGAAGTCGTCGTCGAGGCCGGCAAGAAGATCACCGCCCGCCAGGCCAGGGCGCTTGGCGAAAAGGGTCTCAAGGCGATCAAAGCAACCGACGAGGATCTGCTTGGCAACTACCTTGCAGAGGATATCGTCAACTACGCGACCGGCGAAATCTTCCTCGAAGCCGGCGACGAGATCGACGAAAAGACGCTGAAAGTGCTGCTCGGCACCGGCGAGGACGAGATCAAGGTTCTCGACATCGACCACGTCAATGTCGGCGCCTATATCCGCAACACGCTCAACGTCGACAAGAACGAGAGCCGCCAGGACGCGCTGTTCGACATCTACCGCGTCATGCGCCCCGGCGAGCCGCCGACGCTCGAAACCGCCGAAGCCATGTTCAACTCGCTGTTCTTCGACAGCGAGCGCTATGATCTGTCGGCCGTCGGCCGCGTCAAGATGAACATGCGCCTGGAGCTCAAGGCCGAGGATACCGTGCGCGTGCTGCGCAAGGACGACATCCTGGCCGTGGTCAAGACGCTGGTCGAACTGCGCGACGGCAAGGGCGAGATCGACGACATCGACAATCTCGGCAATCGCCGCGTGCGCTCGGTCGGCGAGCTGATGGAGAACCAGTACCGCGTCGGCCTGCTGCGCATGGAGCGCGCGATCAAGGAACGCATGTCCTCGATCGAGATCGACACGGTGATGCCGCAGGACCTGATCAACGCCAAGCCGGCGGCTGCCGCCGTGCGCGAGTTCTTCGGTTCCTCGCAGCTGTCGCAGTTCATGGATCAGACCAACCCGTTGTCGGAGATCACCCACAAGCGCCGTCTTTCGGCGCTTGGACCGGGCGGTCTGACCCGCGAGCGTGCCGGTTTCGAAGTGCGCGACGTGCACCCGACGCATTACGGCCGCATCTGCCCGATCGAGACGCCGGAAGGCCCGAATATCGGCCTGATCAACTCGCTTGCGACCTTCGCGCGCGTCAACAAATACGGCTTCATCGAGAGCCCGTACCGCAAGATCGTCAACGGCAAGCTGACCAATGAGGTCGTTTACCTCTCGGCTATGGAAGAGGCCAAGCACCACGTCGCGCAGGCCAATGCCGAGCTCGACAAGAATGGTCATTTCGTCGACGAATTCGTCATTTGCCGCAACGCTGGCGAAGTGATGATGGCGCCGCGCGAAAACGTCGATCTGATGGACGTGTCGCCGAAGCAGATGGTGTCGGTGGCCGCGGCCCTGATCCCGTTTCTCGAGAACGACGACGCCAACCGTGCGCTGATGGGCTCGAACATGCAGCGTCAGGCCGTGCCGCTGGTGCGCGCCGAAGCGCCGTTCGTCGGCACCGGCATGGAGCCGATCGTCGCCCGTGACTCGGGCGCCGCAATCGGCGCCCGCCGCGGCGGCATCGTCGACCAGGTGGACGCGACGCGTATCGTCATCCGCGCAACGGAAGATCTCGATCCCGGCAAGTCCGGCGTCGACATCTACCGGCTGATGAAGTTCCAGCGTTCGAACCAGAACACCTGCATCAACCAGCGTCCGCTGGTGCGCATGGGCGACCGGGTCAACAAGGGCGACATCATTGCCGACGGCCCGTCGACCGAGCTCGGTGATCTGGCCCTCGGCCGCAACGTGCTGGTCGCGTTCATGCCGTGGAACGGCTACAACTACGAGGATTCCATCCTCTTGTCCGAGCGCATCGTCGCCGACGACGTCTTCACCTCGATCCACATCGAGGAGTTCGAAGTCATGGCCCGCGACACCAAGCTCGGGCCGGAGGAGATCACGCGCGACATCCCGAACGTCTCGGAAGAAGCGCTGAAGAACCTCGATGAGGCCGGCATCGTCTACATCGGTGCGGAAGTGCAGCCGGGCGACATCCTGGTCGGCAAGATCACGCCAAAGGGCGAAAGCCCGATGACGCCGGAAGAAAAGCTGCTGCGCGCCATCTTCGGTGAAAAGGCCTCGGACGTGCGCGACACCTCCATGCGCATGCCTCCGGGAACCTTCGGCACCGTCGTCGAAGTGCGCGTCTTCAACCGCCACGGCGTCGAGAAGGACGAGCGCGCCATGGCGATCGAGCGCGAGGAGATCGAACGCCTCGCCAAGGACCGCGACGACGAGCAGGCGATCCTTGACCGTAACGTCTATTCGCGCCTTTCCGACGTTCTCGTCGGCAAGGAGGCGATTGCCGGGCCGAAGGGCTTCAAGAAGGGCTCGAAGCTGTCGAAGGACACGCTCGACGAGTATCCGCGTTCGCAGTGGTGGCAGTTTGCTGTGGAGAACGAAAAGCTCCAGAGCGAACTGGAAGCCCTGCGTGGCCAGTACGACGACTCCAAGAAGGCGCTCGAGCAGCGCTTCATGGACAAGGTCGAGAAGGTGCAGCGCGGCGACGAAATGCCTCCGGGCGTCATGAAGATGGTCAAGGTCTTCGTGGCCGTGAAGCGCAAGATGCAGCCCGGCGACAAGATGGCCGGCCGGCACGGCAACAAGGGTGTCGTGTCGCGGATCGTTCCGGTCGAGGACATGCCTTTCCTCGAGGACGGCACGCATGCCGATATCGTGCTCAACCCGCTGGGTGTGCCGTCGCGCATGAATGTCGGCCAGATCCTGGAAACGCATCTGGGCTGGGCTTGCGCCGGAATGGGCAGGAAGATCGGCGATCTGATCGACGCGTACAAGACGGCGGGCGACATCAAGCCGCTGCGCAAGACGCTCGAGAGCTTCATGCCGGCCAACGACCGCAACGAACCGGTCCGCGAATATGACGACGAGAGCATCGTTCGCCTCAGCGAGCAGATGCGCCGCGGCGTCTCAATCGCCACACCGGTGTTCGACGGCGCGCACGAGGCCGACATCAACATCATGCTGGAGCAGGCGGGCCTGCACACCAGCGGTCAGTCGCAGCTCTATGACGGACGCACCGGCGAACCGTTCGATCGCAAAGTGACGATGGGCTACATATATATGCTTAAGCTTCACCACCTTGTGGATGACAAGATCCACGCGCGTTCGATCGGACCGTACTCGCTCGTTACCCAGCAGCCGCTGGGCGGCAAGGCGCAGTTCGGTGGCCAACGCTTCGGCGAGATGGAGGTCTGGGCGCTCGAAGCGTACGGCGCCGCCTACACGCTGCAGGAGATGCTGACAGTGAAGTCGGACGACGTCGCCGGCCGCACCAAGGTCTACGAGGCAATCGTCAGAGGCGACGACACATTCGAGGCCGGCATCCCGGAGAGCTTCAACGTTCTCGTCAAGGAAATGCGGTCTCTCGGCCTCAATGTCGAATTGGAGAACACCAAGCTCGACGACAACCCGATCCGGCTGCCCGACGCGGCCGAATAAGCAAGACGTGGGGGGGCGGGCCCGGGGCGCCCGCCCGCGCCCACCCGGATCCGGCCGGGGGGCGCGGGGCGGGGGGGGGGGGGGCGGGGGGGGGGGGGGGGGGGGGGGG
>NZ_JAMYTU010000085.1:0-5132 GCF_040322615.1 Mesorhizobium sp. M0119 | reverse complement strand
GGACATATGAGCGCAAGCGATCCGATCAAACTATCCGAACCAATCCTTGCAAGCAGGGGGCCGTCCACATATGAGCACCGGAAGCGCAGGAAGCCATCGTTTGCAGGCCGGCCTCACCTGAATATCGACAGGCCTAGCCGATGGTCTTTTCCAGCATGCCTAGCCAGTTGCGATAGGCGATCTTCTCGATCAGCGCGCGCCCGAAGCCGCGTGCCGCGAACGCGTCGAGCAGTCTTGGCAGGCCGGCAACGTCGCCTATCACGGCCGGGATCATGGCGCCGTCGAAATCCGAGCCTAGGCCGACGCCGTCTTCGCCCAGCGCCTGCAGCAGCGAATCGACATGGCGCATCATGATGTCGAGGCTGGTGTCGGCGTTCATCCTGCCGTCCTCTCGTAGGAACCCGGTGGCGAAGTTCAGCCCGACCATGCCGCCGGAGTCGCGGATCGCGCCGAGCTGCCATTCGGTGAGATTGCGCGAATGGCCGCAGATCGCGTGCACGTTGGAATGGGTCGCGACCAGCGGTGCGTCGCTGATCTCGACGACGTCGCGGAAACCTTTTTCGTTGAGATGCGAAAGATCGATCATGATCTTCAGCTGGTTGCAGGCTTTCACCAGCGCCTTGCCGGCATCGGTCAGCCCCGGCCCTGTATCGGGCGACGACGGGAAGCGAAACGGCACGCCGTGGCCGAAGGCATTGGGACGGCTCCAGACGATGCCGAGCGAGCGCAAGCCGGCTGCGTGGAGAACGTCGAGCAAGGTGAGCTCAGGGTCGATCGCCTCGACCCCTTCGATATGGAACACCGCCGC
Organism: Mesorhizobium sp. M0119; assembly: GCF_040322615.1. Classification (NCBI taxonomy): domain Bacteria; kingdom Pseudomonadati; phylum Pseudomonadota; class Alphaproteobacteria; order Hyphomicrobiales; family Phyllobacteriaceae; genus Mesorhizobium; species Mesorhizobium sp. M0119. Next base: position 4,324 of record NZ_JAMYTU010000085.1, on the reverse strand, counting down.
AATCGAGCCTTGCGCCATCGCCTTCCTCACATCGCCGGCGCTTCGGCAGACGGTAAGCGCCGAAGCCCGCTCGAGCCTGAACAGGATCGAGGCCATCGCTACGGTGGAGTTGAGCGCATCGGCGCGAGGAACCTCGGGCGGCAAGGGCTCGCTGTCGCTCGGTGCCAGCGGCACGGCGCCGCGTTTGGATTTCTCGACAGGCGGCGGGAAGATCGCGAACATGCCGCCGGCAAATCCGCCTTTCTTCGCGCGTGGCAGGTCGATATGGCCGCCCGGCGTCCCCTCGACGAACAGCTTTTCGACGTCCGCATCCTTCGACTGGTAGAGCCTGAGCAGCGTGTCGTTGTGGCCGTCGAAGACGGGAACGAGATCGGATTCGGTCATGGAGGGCCATTCGGTTGAAGTGGTCGGACCGCAGACGGCGAGCCGGTTTGTTGGCAATACTTAGGCAAGACGGGCGCTCTGCGCAAATCCCGTATGTTTGCCTTGTGTTTGTACGCCGCCAATGGCCGAAGGGGCACGCGGTAAAGCCGCGCACCCTTTCTCCTGTCATTCATCGAGGGGCTGCCTCTTACCGCTTCAGCACGTCCGCCCATTCCGGATGGCGGCGGAACTGAGCATTGGCGAACGGGCAAAGCGGGATGATCGTCTTGCCCGCCGCACGTGCATCCTCGACGGCACGGGTGACCAGGCGAAGCCCCGCGCCCTGGCCGCGAAATGCATCCGGCACTTCGGTATGGTCGATGATGATCTGGTGCTCACCGATCTTGGTGAAGGTCATCTCCGCCTCGGCGCCGCCTGGCCCAAGCAGGAAGTAGCGGCCCTTCGAGCCGCGGTCCTCCAGTTCGATCTCCGGCAATAGGTCAGACATGGCTTGCGGTCCTTTCATCCGGCGCAAGGGCGAACAACCGCCGCGCCGCCTCGATCTCGCTCGGCCGCACCTCATGGCCGCCGTCATGCCACTCGACTGTGACATCGGCGCCATCGGCGCGCAAATAGGCTTCGAGCCGCGCCGTCAAATCAGGCGGACAGATCGGGTCCCGCCTGCCGGCGGTGACCAGGATGCGGCTGCCGTCAAGGCTGCCCTTGACCTTCGGCTCGAACGGGATCAGCGGATGCATCAGCACCGTTGCGTCGAACAGCGACGGTTCGGCAAACAGCACCGAGGCCAGGATGTTGGCGCCGTTGGAGTAACCGAGGCCGAGCACCGAAGATGGCCTTGCCGTCTCGACATGCGCCGTGACGAAACCGGCCATCTTCTCTGTCGCTCGCGTGAGGTCGCCCATGTCGTAAACGCCCTCGCCGGTCCGGCGGAAGAAGCGTGCGGCGCCTTGTTCCGAGACATCGCCGCGCGGAGCGACGATTGTCGCTTGCGGCGCGAGATCGCGTCCAAGCGACAGAAGCTGGGCCTCGTCGCCGCCGGTGCCATGAAAGACGAAGAGCAGCGGTCCGCCCGGCGAACAGGGCAGCACCTTGTGAATATACGAATCCTTGCTCATGACCTTGTCCTCAGTCTTCCAGTTTCTGCAGATGCTGCTCGAGATAGGGCCGCAAATGCTGGTGTTGCGACGGCAGTTTCAGCGCCTCGCCGAGATGGGCGGTATCCTCGTCGCGGTCGAAGCCCGGCTCGTTGGTGGCGACTTCGAACAGCACGCCGCCCGGTGTGCGGAAATAGATCGCCCAGAAATAATCGCGGTCGATCACTGGCGTCACCTGATAACCTGTATCGAGCAGCGCCTTGCGCACTTCGAGCTGCTTGGCGCGGTTCTCGACGGCGAAAGCGACATGGTGGACCGAGCCGGCGCCGAGATTGGCGAAGCCGGCCCCCGGCAGCGATTCGATGTCGACGACGTCGGCGCCGTTGCCGTTCTTCACCGCCAGCCGCCTGACGTTGCCGGACTTGTCGACCTCCTCATAACCCATGAATTTCAGCAGCTCTTCGGTGGCGCCGCCATCTTTCAGCCTGAGCGACACCGAGTGAAAACCGCGGATCGCCTCGTCGGTGGGAATGCCACCCTTGGCCCATGGCGCACGGCTGTCCGCTCTGTCTTCGACCAGTGCAAACCCGTCGCCGTCGGGACCGGCGAAGACAAGACGCTTCTCGCCGAACGTCTCCTCGCCGGACAGCCCGGTGACACCTTGCTCGGCAAACCGTTTCTCCCAATAGCCGAGCGTGCCCTCGGGCACCGAGTAAGCGGTGGTACCGACTTCGCCGACGCCATGGCGGCCTTTGCCGATGTTCGGGAACGGGAAATAGGTCATCACCGAGCCGGGCGTGCCGACCTCGTCGCCGTAATAGAGGTGGTAGACGTCGGGTGCGTCGAAATTGACGGTTTTCTTGACCCGCCGCAGGCCGAGCGTCCCGGTGAAGAATTCATTGTTCTGGCGCGCATCGCTTGCCATCGAGGTGACGTGATGCAGGCCCTTGACCTGGTCGAGCATGTTTCTGCTCCTTTCCTTGTGCCGGTGCGGCCCTTGCCGCTGTCCACGCAAATATGAGCATCCGCCTCCTGGCCGCAAAGGCGGCAAACACAGAATGGACTGTGCTGTTAAAGTGAACGATGAAGCAGGTTTTGTTCACCATTCGGCAAACTGGACCGGCTTGCACACTCGCCGAAATTGCGCTCCATGAGCGACGCATGTAGCCAGCGTGAGGATACCGCGGTTGAGTGGAAAACGCCCCAACATTCTCCTGATCACCTGCGACCAGTGGCGCGGCGACTGCCTATCGGCTGCTGGCCACAAGGTGGTAAGGACGCCGAATGCCGACGCGTTGGCTGCCGAGGGCGTTCTGTTCAAGAAGCACTATGGCGGCGCCGCACCTTGCTCGCCAGCGCGCGCCTGCCTCTACACCGGCCTCTACCAGATGAACAATCGTGTTTGCGGCAACGGCACGCCGCTCGACGCCCGCCACGGCAACATAGCCCTCTGGGCGCGCGCCCTCGGCTATGATCCGACGCTGTTCGGCTATACCGACATGGCGCGCGACCCGCGCACGCTGGCGCCTGGCGACCCGCAGCTGAAGAGCTATGAAGGCGTGCTGCCCGGCTTCACCGTGCGCCAGCTTCTGCCCGAGCACCAGAAGCCCTGGCTATCATGGCTCAAGGCGCGCGGCGTCGATGCCGGCGCCACCTCCCCCGCCATCCACCGGCCGGTGGGCGAAATCCTGGAAAACGACGGCGGGATCAGCAACGCTCCGCCAATCTATTCGAAGGACGAGACGCCGTCGGCCTTCCTGGCCGGCGAATTCATCCGCTGGCTCGGCGAGCAGGAGCGCGATGCCCCGTGGTTCGCGCATCTTTCCTTCATCAGCCCCCACCCGCCCTTCATCGTGCCGGCGCCTTACAACGCCATGTACGATCCGGCCATCGGTCCAGCTTTTGACCGCGCCGAAAGCTGGCAGGCCGAAGCAGCAAGCCACCCATATCTCGCCTATGAACTTGACCGGCAGGAACGGTCGAAATTCCGTCCCGGCTCGGAGGGCAAGGTGCGCGACTGGGGCGACGACAATTTTCGCGGCATCCGGGCGCTCTATTACGGCATGATCTCGGAGGTCGACGCGCAGCTTGGCCGTGTCTGGCAAGCGGTCAAGGCGGCCGATGCATGGGACGACACCGTCATCGTGCTGACCTCAGACCACGCCGAGATGATGGGCGATCATTTCATGCTGGGCAAAGGCGGCTTCTTCGACGGCAGCTTCCATGTTCCGCTGATCATTCGCGATCCGCGCCGCCCCAAGGCTGCCGGCAGCAGCGTCGACCGCTTCACCGAGGCGGTGGATTTGGCGCCAACCTTGCACGAGCTCACTGGGCTCGAGCTCACTGGCGGCGAAGTGCTGCCGCATCTCGACGGCCGCTCGCTGGCGCCTTTCCTGGACGCAACGGAGCCGGACAATTGGCGCGATGCGGCGCATTGGGAGTTCGATTTCCGCTCGATCGCGGATGGTGATGCAGAACGGTATTTCGGCATCGGTCCGCGTCAGTGCAATCTCGCCGTCATCCGCACGCAAAAGTTCAAATATGTGCATTTCGGCGGCGGCCTACCGCCCTTGCTCTTCGACCTGGAAAAAGATGACGGCGAGCTGACCAACGTCGCTGACGACCCAGCCTATCTGCCGGCACGGCTGGAATTTGCCGAGAAGTTGCTCGCCTGGCGGGCCGAGCATCTCGACCAGTCTCTGGCACTCGCCGAATTGACGGACAATGGCGTTGCCGGCCATGTCGCCGGCTTTCCCACGACATAAGCAAAGCCCCCCCCCGGTGCCGGGCGGGGGGGTGGGTTGGGGGGGGTGGCGCCTTTAGCCCGGGAAATTGGGGGTTTTGTG
>NZ_JAMYTU010000084.1:0-5843 GCF_040322615.1 Mesorhizobium sp. M0119 | reverse complement strand
GCCGTCTTCGCATCGCGACGTGCCTACGATTTCATCTGCATGGCGATCGCCGAGGAGAAACTCAATGTGAAGATCGTCTGCGCCTTACCGGGGCTGACGACCGGCTACGGCCCCAGCCACCAGGCGACGGAGGACATCGCGATCTTCCGCGGGATGCCGAACCTGACGATCATCGACCCTTGCGACGCGCTCGACATCGAACAGGCCACGGAGGCGATCGCGGACTACAACGGGCCGGTCTACATGCGGCTTTTGCGCGGCAAGGTCCCTGTCGTGCTCGACGAGTACGATTACACATTCCAAATCGGCAAGGCACGCCTGTTGCGCGAGGGTGAGGATGTGCTGTTCATTTCAAGCGGCCTGATGACCATGCGCGCGCTGGAGGCGGCGAAGGCGCTTGAAGCCGACAGGATCGGCTGCGCCGTTCTGCACGTTCCGACGATCAAGCCTCTGGACACGGAGACGATACTTGCCGCGGCGCGCCGTCCGGGACGGCTAATGATAGTGACCGAGAACCACACCATCATCGGTGGGCTGGGCGAAGGTGTCGCCGCGCTGCTGATGCGGGAGGGAGTGGGCCCAGTCTTTCGGCAGATCGCCCTGCCGGACGAGTTCCTCGACGCTGGCGCGCTGCCGACGCTTCACGATCGCTACGGGATCTCAACTTCTGAGCTCGTGCGCCGCGTCCGCATTTGGAGCGAATGAGAAGTAAGAGCTCTCCCCATGCAACAGTTGAGTCATCGACTTGAACTGTGAGCTGGCTAACCCCGCCGCGGTTGTCGCGCTCGTCACAGCGTTGTGGACTAAGGACCTGGGCTTCCCTGATGCCTGTCAATCGGGCACATCCTGCGCGGCACTGATTGAGCACCGGCCTCCTGTTCAGATGCGGCTGGACGAGCTGTCTTCCAGTGGTAAGGAGAGAACTTCCTAGGATCTTGAACACACATCGAGGGCATTCGAGGACTTGGTGTCAGGCCCCCTGGTGCCGGTCTCCCGCGAGTTCGACGTAAGCAAGTTTCGGGATGTTGGCTCGTCTGTCCTTCGCGGCATATAGACCGGCGCGCGGCTCGCCTGTTCTCGGAACGGGTGTCACGGCACCGGTTTGGTCGAAGGGTTGGTGGCGCGAAGCGAAAGAAGCTGGCCGCAACTACCTCGCCCGCCAGCAGGGCGACGCCGTCTTGGCCGCCGCCGGCTACAACTTCTCGCTCCTGCTCCGGTGGCGGAAGGCTCTTTTGGGGCTACTCATCGCCGCCCTCAAAAGTCAGCCGAAGGAGCTCGAAGCCTGACGGCCGATTACGGACATCTGCTGTTCGAGCAGGCAATCCCGAGCGACAACGGTGTCGTTGACGAACTGCGGCCTCATTTCGAGTCCGCCCATCTCGACGCACGGGAAGTGTATCATCGTACATCAGGATCGACTTCCATCCTGCGCCAACGGGCCCAGACTCCGGTACCATGCAGGGGTGGAAAGCTCATCTTCGATCTGGCTCGCGATCCGGCTCGCGTTCGTGAGGTTTCTCTGCGCCACCGGTCGCCGGGCTGAAGCGTCAGGATATCGGCGAAGACGCGGCATCCTTGAGCGTCCAGCTTGGGCGCGAGCCAAAGAGTAAATTCGGACTCGCATCAATGTTACGATCGCAAGCGGTGACACTCGGTCCGCAGGCCCAACTTTGATCAATCGCGGCCGGGCGCCAATTCTTTCACCACAGGTCCGCGCGAGCGCGCGCATGCAGTGCCTCCCAGCATTTGTCGGCCGGCGAGCAACGAATTTGCCCTGCAGTGGATGACATTTAGCTGGCCAATCTGCTTGCGGTGATCGATGCGGGGGCAGCATTGTCGGGGTTTGCACGAAATCCGCGTCGCACTGAGCCGGCATCAGCCGCCCCGATCTCGCCAAGCAACAAGGACAGGCCCCACCTAACCCAAGGCCACCGAAGCGGCACGGACGTTCAGTCGATGTTTACCATTCGCTATTATCTTTCGCGAAGCGGCAAAGTTCTGAGTACCGCGCAAGTCAAAGGGCCTGCTCCACACAATGGGGCGGGCCTTTTTGCGTCACTTAGGAGAACGGACTCCAACGAATTGCCGGTTACCTGAAAAATAGGCCCCAGGCTGTGAAACGTCGTACGTGGCCGGGTTGTTGGTGCATCCGCAATCGGTTGGAAGGCAGGCCCCATTCTCGCGATACTCTGCCAGCGTCAGGGCTGGGCCAGCGGTAGGTTAGGGCGTCACGACCCGCAACATGGCGGCTTCATAGACGAACGAAACACGATTTCGTCCATGTTGTTTCGCTTCAAAAAGGCACCGTCCGGCAGTGCGAAGGACGTCCTGAGCATCTGCATTGGGAGAAATTTCCGCGCCTCCAATGCTGACAGTCACTTTCACGCCATGAGAGCGCGTTTAATTAAGTTGGGGTCAATTCGTGGCAGCAGGGTTCGTGCTATGAAGAAGGGACCGGTTCCCAACCGCGGCGAGGCACTTGCCTTCATCAGTGCCAGTCTCAAAGAACTGCAGGCACTGCGCGGCGGGTCTCGTGTATTGTCGCGTCGACTGACCAGTGCGCTTGATGCGCATGGTGGATGCGGTGGGTTCACCTGGGTGACCGCGAGCCCCATCGATGTTTCCTGGTCCAGGGAACCAAAACCTTTAACCGGTGCGAAGAAAAGGCATGACGTCGGCGCGAAAAAACAGCCGGACGGTTACTCCCTCCGCCAGATGCCGTTGATTTCATTAAACCTTTTGTCGGTATCTTCTTGCGGCCCCAATTTCGGCCCTAACGGACAGACTCGTCAGTGAGTCGTGGGGCTCGGGAACAGGAACTTGTACCCTTCCTTGAGAATCCACCGGGCGCGGGCGAGATGAGTTTCCCAGGCTCGGTGCGCCCGCTTCGGTTCCTTCTCGGGATCGATATGCAGCACAGTCCTGGCAACCACGCGCCAATCCTCGTCGTCATAGGCGGCGTCCAGCAGCCACATATACATGGCGACGCGTTTATTGTCGTATGGGGTGAGGTAGGGCTCGCTTGGCGCTTCGTCCGCGACCTCGGGATCCGGAAGCGGGCTGACCACTACGCCGCCTTCTTCGGGTCGCCGATGACGCGCGCCGGCAGATACGCTGGAGCCGGGGGCGGCAGCAAAAAATTGTTGTCAGCTGCAGTGCTCATGCGCGCAATATACATTGCGAATAGTGCCCATTCAACGCTGCGATCAAGATGGACGCGGCACGAGTCTTGCACGGCGCTCAACACGGCGAAGACCAAAGAAAACCGCGTGCGCTCCCTCGGCCATATCAATCGATTTTATCCGACGTGTCACATCCGCGTGATCTAGCGACACCTAATGAAAGCGGCTAAGGGGGACCGTGGTTTGGGGAAAAATTCTTATGAACAGCCAAAAAGACGCAGAGCGTATCCGTGCCGAAATGTCGATCGCACAGGCGATTTACGACGCCATTTGCGAGATGAACGGATCTTCGTACAGGCAAGACAAAGTACCTTTGCGGTGGGATACTTCGTCAGGCACACCGTTGAGCCTGATGAGTATTGACGGCTTTTTCGAATTGCGGGAACTGGCCCGGCGGATAGCGTCGAAGATCGACACGCCTGCGCTCATCAGTCTCAAAAGCCACACCGCGCAGCCGTCGAAAAAGATTGACTTCCACTAGGGTAGATTTGCCATCGCCGTGAAAAGGTTGCTCGAGATCACGTCGAGGATGGCATCCACCTGGCCCGTGGCGCGGTTGTCGCGCTGGTCGACGCCATCCGCGCCTGCGAGGTCGGTGACGCTTGCGCCGACCCAAGCACGCGCGCATTCTGCCCCGAACCAAAAACTGGGGAGGGCCGAATGTTCGAAATCGGAAGAGATTACCGCATCACCATGATTGTAGCGGTTCCGGGCGACTGGAGCGACGAAACTGGCGTCTGGACGGTCGCGGAAGTTGATGGGACGCTAGTGAAACTCACCAATCCCTACACCCCGGACACGATCATTAACACGGCGTCATGGCATTTCGTCCGCGCCGAGATTGTCTAGGCGCAACTTAGAAGTTGTCGAACAGCCCCGCCGCCATCATGCCGCCGATCAGGTCCTGTCCAAGATTGTTAGGGTGAGTTCCGTCTCCAGGACCCATCCAATGAACGTAGTTGAACTGGTTGATGATGAAGCGGCGGTACAGATCGACCACTGGCACCCTGTTTAGGGCGCAGACCTCAAGCATGGCGTTGGCGTAGTCGATCAGCTGGCTTCCGGCTCCTCCCGCAGTGCCGTCCAGCGTCCGCCATATCGGCGTCGTGAAGATGAGCTTCAGGTTCGGCCGGGCGGTCATGATCGTCTGGATGCCGTAGTTGATGGCTCCCTTGAAGGTCGCCCCGGTTATGTCCGCATTGGTGCCGATGGGGCACGTCGGGCCGGCGTCGGTGAAGTCGTTGGTGCCGAACGAGGGGATCAGGTAATCCAGCAGGCTGTAATCCACCGATGCCATGCGCGCTGCAATCGCTGGAAAGGTGCCTCCGATGAGCGTTGCTGCGGCTATCTGTTGGGAAAAATCACCGGAGGCAATGGCATCGGCCAGCCGGTAAAACGAGAACTTGTCATAGTTCGCAGCATGGTTGGCCATGCGGGTACCGCCGCCGCCGCAGTTGGTGATCGTCATGCCGGTGCGCTGGGCAATCTTGGCGGTCGGCGTGATGCCCGGCCAGATGACACTTTCGATGATGCTATCGCCGAAGTGCGCACCGATCTTGCCGGCGAACTGCGAGGCCGGCACGGAGGCAACGTCCTTGGCCAGTTTGTCAAACCGGCCATGGTTATCGATCAGCCGGCCCGGTGCCTTCTGGATGGCCCAGCCGAGAAGGTAGGCATCCGCGGCCAAGGCCCCTGTCGGAAGGATGCGGAGCTGGTGATTAAGGCCGTAGGCAACGTCGTTCTGGGTGACCACGATGGGCAGCGAAATATACGTCAGGCCATTGACCGTTTTGGTTATCTGAGCGGTCTGGGTCACCCCGGACGACACCGGAATGTATTGGATGAACTGGATGGACTGGGCACTCCCCGCCATGAAGGCGAAGATACACCAGACAGTTTCTCCCACCGTCAACCCTGCTTCGGCTACGGGCGTCTTGATGTCGTGCAGCGTGGCCGGCCGGCAGCTTGATGGCCTGGTGCCGAAGGGCGAGCCTGCCGGCGCGTTGACCAGAACAGGAGGAAACCCGCCAGCCGATGCTCCGATCAGGGGGTTGCCAGCATAGTCGTTGGTGACGCCGCTGGCCGCAATGCGGAAGAACGGGTCGATGTTAAGCTTCGGGTGCGCATCCTCCGCCACCATGGCCGCAGATTGGAGAGCCCCGCCGATGTAGGTCAGGCGTGACTTGGCCTTCTGGACAGCCCAGCCGAGCACGAACAGGCCATTCGCACCGACGCCGGCAGCGATGTTGAGCCGAACCAGCAGGCTCGTGCCAAACGTGACATCGTTCTGGGTCGGCGTGACGGTCAGCCCAACGCTCATGTAGCCCAGCCCGCCCGCCACTGCCGGGTTGACCGTGTTGCTCTCGTTGTGCGCCACCCCGGATGCCACCGCGATGCTGCCGATGATCTGAAGGCTTTGTGCGGCGATCAGATCAACGATGATTTCAACGGGTTCACCAACCCGCAGGCCGAGGTCGGCAGCGGACACTTTGAGGTCCAAAAGCGTCGCCCCGACCGACAGAGACAAGGCGCCACGCCTGTCGTTCAATTTTGGCGAGGTGATATTAACGGCTTCGTGTCGGCGAGGGTGCGGCATCCCGCAAAATAGGAATATATTCCGCATGCCGTTAAGGCAAATAGACTTCGTCCTGCCCTCAGCGC
>NZ_JAMYTU010000083.1:0-5966 GCF_040322615.1 Mesorhizobium sp. M0119 | reverse complement strand
TCGCGCGCCATGGCCTTGGCAAGCCCCAGAACACCCGCCTTGGCAGCCGAATAGTGCGGGCCACCGAAGATGCCGCCGCCGCGCTGGGCCGAAACCGACGACATGCAGATGATCGAGCCACCGCCATTTTCGCGCATGTTCGGGATGAATGCCTGGCTGAGATAGAGCACGCCGCGTAGGTTGACATCGAGCATGCGGTCCCAGTCAGCCGGGCCGATATCCAGTGTCTTTGCGGGCTGCGTGATCCCGGCAATGTTGCACAGCACGTCGACCTTGCCGAAGGCTTCGGCCACTTCGGCAGCAGCCCTCTTGCAGGCATCGAGGTCGGCGACGTTACAGGCGAGGCCAATGTGCTCGGGCCCAAGCGACTCGGCGGCGTCACGGGCCTGTTGCTCATCGAGGTCAAGAATAGCAATGCGCGCGCCTTGCTCCGCCATCAGCGTTGCCGTGGAGCGGCCTATCCCCCGAGGGCTCGCGGCCCCTGAAATCACCACGGCCTTGCCCTTCAGCAACATGTCGAACTCTCCTGCTATTTCTCTTTGCCGGTGATCTAAAGTCGGTAGAACCGGGCGGCGTTGTCGTGGAACAACGCAAGCCGCTCCTCATGGGTGTAGCCTCGCGTGATCTCCTTGAAGGCGTTCACGATCGCATCGAAGCTCGAAAACAGCTTGTCGACCGGAAAGTTCGTCGCGAACATGCAGCGGCCGACCCCGAACGCCCCGAACGCTTCCTCGACATAGGGACGGATCGATGCAGCGGTCCATCGCCAGTCGCCCATGCCGAGACCCGAGATCTTGCAGGCGACGTTCGGCGCTTGCGCCAACTGATGCATGCCTTTTCTCCAAGCATCGAAATGCTCAGGGCCATCGACCTGCATGCCGGTGTGATTGAGAATGATCTGGACGTCGGGGAAGTCCAGCGCGAGCTCGAGAAACTCGCCCATCTGCGGATAGTAGAGCTGCAAGTCGAAGCTCAACCGGCGCTTCGCCAGTTCCCGGAAGCCACGTCGCCATTCGGGTGTCCGGCTGACCTCCGGACGCGACTGATAGGTCTTGGCGGGGTCAGGATGGTAATTCATCGACTGCCGTATACCGCGGAAGTTCGGATATTCCATGTGGCGGTCGAGGAGGTCGCCGACATCGGGTATGGACAGGTCGGCATAGCCGACGATGCCGTGGGGGAAGCCCCGCTTGTTGGCGATCTCCTGCAGCCAGCGCGTCTCCCCAACCGGATCGCTGGGATCGAACCCTACGTCCAAGTGCACCGATTTCACCAGGGTCTGGTTCCTGGCGTCTTCCAGGTAGTCGTCGAGAAGGTAGCTTTTGCGGATCGCCTCGTAGTCACCGAAAGCCGACGGCTTAACCCCGTCGGTCAGCCACGGATAATAATTGGTCTCCAGATCCCACAAATGATGGTGCGGATCGATGAACGGCAGCTCGGCCACGGTCGGGATTCCTTGCTCGAGGTCTGGCCCCGCCGGCCAAGCGGGCGGGTCCATTGGGTGGCGGTCAGTTGCTCGGCGGAAAGACGCGGGCGATGACCCTCTTGGCCTCAGGACTCTCGACCTTGTCGGCGGTCACAAGAGGCATGACCAAGGCCAGGTCCTGGGTCACCGGTGCGCCCGTCAGTGCGTTGTAGACCTGCTGGGTTCCGTCGATGCCCTGTCCCACCGCCTCCTGGAAGAAGATGCCCTGGATCGCTCCCTTCTTCAGCAGCGCGATCGTGGTCGGCGAGCCGTCGGCCACGGTGATGCCGATCTTGCCGGTGAGGCCCCGGGTCTCGACCACCTTGGCGGCGCCGGTGCCGGCTTCGTCATACATGCCGTAGATGGCCTTGATGTCGGGATTGGCGGTCAAGAGGTCGTTTGCCTGGGTGACGGCCTCGTTGATCGTCAGACCCCGCGTTTCCAGCATCTGGACGAGGTCGCAGCCGTCGGCGGCAAACGCCTCCTTGGCGCCCTTGAGGTATTTCTGTGCATTCTCCCGGTCCTGCGGCAGCGACAGCATGCCAACCTTGTTGCCGCCACGCTCCTTGGCAAGCTCGCAGGTGAATTTCCCCTGCGCCTTGCCGGTCTCATAGTTGTTCGCGGTGACCGAGGACGTATAGTTGGTGAGGCCCGGCTGCGGCCCGATGCCGGCGAAGGCGATCGGCACTTTCTGCTTCGCCAGATAGTCGAGCAGCGGCGGTGTCGAGGTCGAGCTGACGGGGCCGATCACGATGGCCGCGACGCCTTTGGTCACGGCGATCCGAGCATTGTCCATCTGCTTGGCGGGTGAGTTTTCTGAGGTGTACTCGACATAATCCATGCCGAGTTCGTTGGCCTTCTCCTTGACGCCGTAGCCGACCCATTGCCAGTAGGAGATGTCCAGCGATGGGGCGATGTAGGCGACGGTCTTCTTGTCCTGCGCGTATGATGCGCTGGACAAGGCGGCCGCCGCCAATGCTGCAAGCAGGATTGTCTTCATTTTCATCTTGGTTCCTCCCGTTGATGATCTAGATGCGGTTCTTGTTGCTGAAGCGGTCGATCAAAACCGCGAGCAGGATTGCAGCGCCGGTGACTGAGCCTTGCCAGAAGCTGTTCACGCCAATGAGGTTCACGCCGTTCTGGATGCAGGTGATCATCAGCGCGCCCAGCACGGCGCCGATCGCGCTGCCCGTCCCGCCAAAGAGGCTGGCGCCGCCGATGACCACGGCGGCAATCGCCTGCAGCATCAGGCTCGCCCCTGCCGTAGCTTCGGCGTTGAGGATGTAGCTGACGGTCAGCAGTCCCGCGAAAGAGGCAAGCAGCCCTGAAGCGACATAGGCCGCGAACTTGATGCGCAGAACCGGAATGCCGAGCAGCCGGGCAGCAATTGCCGATGAGCCGACGGCATAGAACCAGCGTCCAAGGACGACCTTGCGCAAGGCGTATTCCAGCAGGACCATCAGGAAGATGCAGAATAGAAGATGGTTGGGCATGCCGGGAACGATCTCGCCGGAATTCAGGAGCCAGAAATCCGGGGCGCCCATCGGCATCGAACGCCCATTGGTGACGATGAAGGCAAGGCTGCCCGCCACCGCGTAGGTAATGAGCGTGACGACGAAAGGCGCAAGCCCGACAACCGTGACCAGAAGGCCATTGATCGAGCCGAACACAAGGCCGACCGCCAGGCCGGCAGCACTCGCGGTCAGTCCGTCAGCGCCACTGGCCATCGCCAACGCGGTCACCATTCCGGTCAGGGAAAAGACTGAACCGACCGAAAGATCGATTCCGCCGGTGATGACGACCAGCAAAACACCGAGCGACATGATTATGAGAGGCGCGGCGGCCTGGATGATGTTTTGCACATTGCCCATGCTGAGTGCTGCGGGCACGAACATGCCGACGGCCAGCAGCAGGACGACGATCGCAGCGGCAATCGCGGCTTCGGTGCGGTAGGACAAAAGAACCACTGGGACGCGCGACGTGGTGGTCCGGAGTTTTTTCGTGGTGGTGGTGGTGTCGGTTGCGTCGGTCATGCCGCCATCCCCGTCAGTTCGGCGAGCCCCTCTTCGGTAAAGTGCTCTTCAGGCAGGAATCCCTTTGGCCGCCCATCGGTGTCAAAGGCGAAAATGGCGTCGCAAAGCTCGAGCATTTCGACGTTCTCGGTCGACCACCAGATGATGATCGCGCCAGCGTCGGCCATCTCCCGGATCAAACCGTAAATGTCGTGCTTGGTGCCGATGTCGACGCCACGCGTCGGCTCTTCCAGCACCACCATCCGGAGCGGCAGCCCAAGCCACCGTGCGACGAGAAGCTTCTGCTGGTTGCCGCCCGACAACGAGGCCGGCAGGTCCCAGATCGAGCTGGCTTTCAACTTCAGCGCTGAAACGAGATCGTGACATTCCTGACGCTCGGCTGCGGCCACGATCCGCCGCCTTTCGCGAACCCTGCGTGCTGCAAGCACGTTATCGACGATGGGCAGCTGCGAAAGAATCCCTTTGGTTGCGCGGTCGCCCGAAACAAAGCCGATACCGGCCCGCGCCGCGGCCGCTGGGGACGAGAAGCCGTTCCCAAAACCCTCGCCGGAAAGGTGCCAGCCAGCTCCGGGCCCGGCACCCACAAGCGGAGCAATGAGCCCGGTCGGGCCCGCCGGTGCGCCGGCCAGTCCCAAAATGGTCCCGGACGAAATCGCGATCCTGACGTCATCCGGGCCCAGCAGCTCGATCGGTGCGTTCTGTCGGAGGCCCTTTTGCGGTTTGCGGTGGGTTGCTGGACGCTGCGCGTGTTGGCCCATCTGCTGGATGATGTCCGCGTCGCTGAGCGATGCAAGCGGCGTGGCATTTGCGATCGTGACGCCATCGCGCAAGATCGTGCAGACATCGCAGAGCGCCCGAATTTCCCGCATCCGGTGAGAAACAAAGACGATACCAATGCCTTCTTCTCGCACCAGCCGCTTTAGCACCGAGAAGAGTTTGGCCGTCTCGCCGGCAGTGAGATTGGCCGTGGACTCGTCGAGAAGCAGCACTTCGGCTCCGGTGGAAAGGGCACGAGCGATCTCGACGATCTGGCCTTCGTGGAGGGACAATTTGCGTGCCGGCAGCTCGATGATCTCTTCGCCGATCGCTGGGTCAATCAGCCGGAGCGCTCCGAGCGCGGTTTCGCGCATGCGGCGACGGCTGATCTGCGACCAGCCCGACCTCGCATGCACAATGCCGATGTTTTCCGCGACCGACAGCTCGGGCAATAGCGCCAGCTCCTGATGCACCACCGCGATGATCGGGCTGGTGTGGCCGGCCTTCGACGAGGCGAAGCTAATATCGCCGGCATCGCGTGAGATCAGCCCGGTGATGATGCGGATCAGGGTGCTTTTGCCGGCGCCGTTGCCGCCCAGGAGCGCGTGGATTTCGCCAGGCCGGACCTGAAAACTCACGCCCCGAAGGACCCGTGTTGCGCCGTAGTTCTTCTTGACGTTGGAAGCCTCGATCAGGGGCTTCCTGGTCGATGCCTGTCCAACTGCCGGCACATTGCCGGCACTACCCAAGCTTTGGGTTGAACCCGGTTCCATCCTGCATCTCCTCCCGAGACCACAGGATGATGCGACCGATTGACATTCGGCTCAATTCTCGTTTCTTAATATTCTGTGTAGCTGAGCTTAACTGACGAGGACGATGTCAGACATCAAGTTCAATTCGATGACGCATTTCGAGGCGGTCGCGCGGCTCGGCGGCGTGGCAAAGGCCGCGCAGGAATTGCAGGTGACACCTTCGGCGGTCAGCCAGCAGCTGCGGCTGCTCGAACACCAACTCGGGGTCCGGCTTTTTCAGCGCGAAAAGCGCCATCTCTCGCTCACGATCGACGGTGAGCGGCTCTTCCAGACCACCACCCAGGCTTTCGAATCCATACGCGAGGTGCGTAATGCCATTGTGCGGCAGCGCGAAAGCTTCCAGCTTAGCCTGCGCGTCAGTCCTTCCTTCGGCGAGAAATGGCTGGCGCCGCGGTTGGCCGAGTTCAGCAAGGGCTATCCGAGCTGGAATTTGCGCGTCGACGCCACGCCCAATTTCTCGGATTTCGAAACGGAGGTCATCGATCTCGATCTTCGTTATGGCGACGGCGGCTGGGCCGGCCTTTATTCGGATTGCGTCGTCAACGATCTGATCCTGCCGATGTGCTCGCCTTCCTATCTTGCCGAACTGCGCGCGATCTCACCGGATCCGCGCGAGCAGCTTCGCCATGCGCGGTTGATCGACAGTGTGAAGGCCTATTTCCGGTGGGATTATTGGCTGCCGTGCAACGGTATCCAGGGCGCCCGCATGACGTATCCCTATCGTTTCGACCGTTCGTCAATGTCGGTTCAACTGGCGAAGGACGGTGCAGGTGTGGTCCTGGAAAGCACATCCATCGCATTCGAGGACCTGGTGTCGGGTTCTCTGGTTCCGGTCTCGATAGAGTTCGAGGTCATCGAGTTTCCGGGATACTGGCTGGTCTGTCCTTCGCGGCATATGAA
>NZ_JAMYTU010000082.1:0-6698 GCF_040322615.1 Mesorhizobium sp. M0119 | reverse complement strand
CGGGTCCTGGGCCAGGCCCCCCACCCCCTCAAACCCCCCGCGCGCGGGCGCCCCAACAACACGGACCCGGGGGGGCCGGCCCCCCCACACCCCCATTCCGTTCCGCTTCGCGGACGGACATGCTCGCTCCCTCGCTCATGCGGCACTATCCGGTGTTGAGCCATATTGCTTTTGAGAGTGAAGGATGCGGCTGATCGCCGTCGCATAGCGGCTGATCTCGGCGTCGATCTGGCTTGGGGTAAAGCCTCGGCGTTCGAGCTTCTTCCGCTCCGGTGCAACATGCAGCGACCAGTAGCGCTGTCCGGCTTGGTAGGTGCGAGCGTTCAGCGCGGTTGGTATGCTGCGAAGACGTAACCTTGCAGCTCGACTAAGGCGATCGGTCCCTTGGGAATAGTGCCGTCGGTATGGAAGATCGCATCGGCACTGTCCTTCCAGCCCTGATTGAAGAGGCCCGTATCCGCTGCCCTGCTGTAGGTAACGAACCCCTCCCCGTTGCGGGCTCCGACCTCTTCCATCCAAGCCGTGGCAGCACCCAGTGATTCCCAAATGCGATCGACAAAGTCCTCATCTCCGGTCCTGTCGGCGTAGGACGAAGCCAGATAGATGTGCAGCGGAGTGGTGTCGACGCCATCATAGTAACGGCCGAACGGCAACTCGCGAAGCACGGCCATCTTGCCCTTGCGCATTTCGTGCATGATCTTGCCTGGCTCCGCGTCTCCGAAGACGGAAGTCTCGGTCGATTGGTAGCGGGCGAGAAACGCCAGCACGCCACGGGCAAGCTCGGGATTGAGCCAGAGCATCTGCAAGGCGGAAATGACTCCGTCGCGACCAAAGGCGGTTGAGAACCATGGAATGCCGGCATACGGGTATGGTCCCGTCTCGAGGTCGGTTGTCAGGAGCGCGATGTCGGTACGTATGCGGGCCAGCCAGTCATTGAACACGCGTCCGGAACTGAAAACGGTGGCGCCTTGCCGGCGCTTTGAGCGAATCGCACATCGCGCTCGCGCAGCGGCGGCACGAAACCGGTCACTGGACGGAATCTCTTCGCCGTGACCGACCATCCAGATGGAGGATCCTGCGGTCACGGCTCGGCACGACAATGCGGAACTCGGCGTAACTGGAATGCACCTGATCCGGCTCCGCAATGACCGACTGGCGCGCTACATTATCAAGCCCTTCGTACCAAAATGTGACGCTTGCCTCACCAATCAGCGCGTCAGGGGCACGACCGCGACGGCTACGCGTGGTGCCGCGCACCTCGAACATGTCTCGGAAATCGGCATCGAAGTCGAGACGGACCGGCAACGCAATCTCGCGCGAGAAGTAGTTGGTGAAGGTAATGCGCTCGAGCAACGGGGGGTCTTCGCGCGAGCCAGTTATCCGGTCTCCCGCTCAGAAATTTCTACCAAATATTCCGACCTCCTGATGGAACCCATTCGTTGCGGGCGAGTTGCGGCTCATTGGGACGGACTTCCCGAACATGACAACGAGCAACAAAGCAGACCATCAGTCTGTCTCCGGAGCGTTTCGGAAACTGATCCGTTCCGAAGGCTATCGTCATCACGTACAAACGTTCTTAAATCTGGAGGTCGAACCAGAACTGCCGCCCACCCTACAGTCATTACTTGCGGCTATTGATCGGGCCAAACAGGGCCCGACGGAAGAAGGTCCCTAGCCGGCTGGCTGGGCGTCAGGTCAAAGAGTATAGAGGCTCGCTTCGTGGCTTGTCCCCCTGATTCCCACTCAGAAGTCTATCAAACATTCTTCTTGATTTTTCCCGACAGAGGATCATGAATGTTCCCCTTGGGTTCTCGCTGAGGTGGGAGGCCTTGTATGAACGTTTGGACGAACTGCCGACCCGACAAAGTGACTGCCAAACACCTTGTTCACGAGCTGATCCTACAAGCCCGTCGCGGCCAAATCATCTCCGTCAAAGAGACTATCGCAGCGGTGCGCCGAGACGGGCCACATCTGGTGGAAAGTGACTGCGAGCTGGTGGAGCTTATCGTCGACCTTGCCCCAGCCTTTGGCATGTTCGTTGCGTTCGACATTCGCGAATAGCCTCGTAGCACCCCATTGGTTCTCCCCTGCGGTGTACGTCAGGACAGACCGACCTGGGATTGTGGGAGAAAGGCGGCTCGAGGCGCGTCAATAGGATCGAGGAGGAACATGGGGGTCTTCGCGAGCCGGTGTCCGATCCCCACCACAGAAATTCTACAAACATTCCTGACTGTGGCGGCCCAGCGCCGTACCAATTTGTACAATTCGTACATGGCCTTGATGCCGCTCAGGTAGGGAGTAGAGTCACCCTTCGGCGTGTCCCTGGGGAGGGCTGGATGAGCGTCGCGCGAAGGGTCGGTCCGTTTCTAGAACAAGCAATTACTGTACTCCTCAACAGGGCGGACCGTCGCGACACGGTCTCGATCAAAGCGGCACTACGCGAAGCTCGGGAGACTGCGCCTTATTTGGTGGCCTCCGACGAAGAACTAACCGAGGCAATCGTCGAGGCAGCAACTGCCATGGGCCTCTGCGTGGCTTTCGACGCCCAGGAGTAGCTGTCAGCCAACTTCGCTTGTCGTGACCTGGCAATGGCGACCGTGTGCTGCCATTCATTCTCGACATTCCGGCCTTGGCGTGACAGCCCTCACATTAACGCTCTCGCCGAGGACGAATAAGCATCGGATGCCGCAGATTTCCGAATGGTCCTTTGAGGCGATCGCCGCAATGGCTAGACCGACTACAAGCGAAATGACTAGGGCGACACCCACCGGAAGATGATGCATACCGGCTTCGTACCGACCGCTCGGATAAACGTCGATGAACGTTTGGAAACACCCGTCACGGACTCAGACCATCCCTAACAAATGGTTAGCCGTCCTCGTCGCTGAGCCGGTTCATAGAGAGGAAACCCGCTAGCCGCCCTAAGGCCCCTTCATGGCTCGCCACTGGTTCAACCCTCCGGTCCCCGTCAAGACCGAGCGTCCCGGGATCATCCGCAACGTCAACAACGCCGAGGCAGCCGGCGAGGAGCTGATGAAGTGGACCAAGCGTGGCCCTTGGTGGGACCTCGCGGTGCGCGTTTGCATGGCCTGCATTGCCGACGAGATGGAACCTGAGGAGGCACGGAAGGCATTCCTGGCCGCTGCAAAAGAGGAGGGGACATTACTCCCCCCAATGACAACCAGCTAACTTGAACTGCGGTAAAGGTTCTCAGACCAACACCGCCTTCGCGAAAGGAGCCCGCCGCCCGTGAGAGAAAGGCGACGGACCCCCACAGCGGCTGCACATCCAAGAAGGACCGCTGCGAGTTCTAAACCCGCGAGGGCCTACATCGTTCCTTAGCTGCGGCTAAAGCGGGGTTGGTCAGCGGGCTCTTGGCGCTCTAAGTTCCCCCTTATGGGTCCCCTCTGGTTCGCTCCCCCGGTCTACGTGAAGACGAAACGTCCGGGCATTCGCAATGGGGTCAGCCACGTCGAGGGAGCCGCCGAGGAACTCATGGGGTGGGACACAAAGGGCCCGAAGTGGACCAAGGCGGTCCAATCCTGCGTCGATGCGTTCCAGGGCAGCGCCTCCCCCCAAGAGGTGCGTGAAGCCTTTGAGGCGGCTGCCAAGGAGGCCAACGTGTATCTCTCCCCTGAGTAGGAGGTATCATGGCGCCCATCTGGTTCGTCCCTCCGGTGTTCGTGAAGACTGAAACCGGTGTCAGGCATGGCTGCAACAATGCGAAGGAAGCCCTTGAGCAGCTCAAGATGTGGACCCGGCGAGGGCCTCGCTGGCATAAGGCGGTGACCCTCTGCCTCCAAGCTCGAGGCTTTTCCCTTCACCCGCTACGGACCGCGGCCGAGGCGGCGAGAAAAGAGCGGCTTCGGCAACTCAACGAGACAATGCGCTCAGACAACGGGCCGGACGGCTGGATGTCACGATGAAAGGAGAGCCCTCCACCGTGAGGCAGTGGGCGAAAACCTTGCATTTCATCACGTTTGCACCTCCCTCGACTTGAGCCATCACAAATGCTCTGATCCTCCTTCCTTGGGAGGGGGCAACCATGTTTCGACTCGTCGCCGCTGCGGCGATTGCCGGCATTCTGATGCTGACGGCGCCGATCGTCATGCGCCCGGATCCGCAATACCCTGGTCGACAATCCCGGTCGAGGGCTGCTGCAAGACGTGCTCCGCCGGCAAGGCGTGCGGCGATAGCTGCATCTCGAGGGAGAAGAACTGCCACAAGGCGCATTGGTGCGCGTGTGAAGATCACTAACAGCCCTGATACCGGCTGTGGACACGCCATTGTGCGAGCAGTGGGAGCGGACCCTATCAGCGCATGAAGGGACTAGGATACGCATGACGACGCTTCAATCCGCCATGCAAGTGCTTGTCCGCCGCCAGGGTGAACAGAATAAGGAACACCAGCGTGTTCTTGAGGAATTGTCGTTGAAGGCGGAAAGGAACTGCGTCCAGAAGAGAGGCGCATAGCGCCGTGACGTCATCAGATGGCTAGTCGTATGGCCGTTCGTGGCGATTTCCATTGGGGCGGCTTCCATTGGGCAAGACCGTTGAAGATCGTGGCCGTATCGATCAGCGGTCTTGCGCGGTTTGAGCTTCTTGTACTGGGAACCCGGTTAGACTTCGTTACTGCGGCTCAAATCGATCAGCGGCTTTTGGGGTGGGGTCTTCTAGCCGGTTCATGAAGCGGCTTGCGCCATGAAATTGATGGCGCCGTCATTATCGAAGCGGGCGAAATTGGCATGGTGAATGTTTGCAGGCGCTTGAACCCTTGGGAGCATAGCTGTTGGAGGTCATCGATATTGTCTTTTGGTTTCAGGGTGAGATTGCGCCGGCGTTTGTCTGTCTCCAGGCCGGATACAATCAAGCGGTCTTGCGACGGTCCGGACGAACGCAGCGTCAGCGCTGCTCCGCAGCAGCGCGCTGCAGACGGCGGTCGCCAGCCAGCTTGAGGCGCAGTTGCCGCAACCACTCGCCATCCTCTCCGAGCGGATCGCAGGACAGCTACGCGATTCTGAGCACTGCCAAATCGGCCTAATTTTCCGCTGCCGAATGGACGATGAGACGCGTAAGCGAGTTTCCGGACCGGAAGCTATGCGTTGGGTTGCCCAAACGATGCAGAGGCGCTGCTGTGTTGGCGCGACACGCTCGACCGCAGGTGCGGACGGCATAAGAATTTTGGAGAGGCCCGTGGTGACTGGGGATTGCGCCGGTATTGGCGACGCGCGAAGACTGGGTCGATATCTGGGCGAAGGCAGCCCCTGCGACGCAGCTTCATACCGGAGAATGCGCTGCGAGGTTGTTGCCTCGGCTACCAACTCAAAGTGATTGTCCGGGAGAGTTCGGCGATGTCGCCATAGATCATCGAACCTGTGACGAGAAAACATTCATCACCGAGGACTTCGAAGGGTGAGCTTGACGCGGTACAAACCGGCAGGTTCTTCGAATTGGCGTACGTGCCGAGCGTCGCGGTTTCGACCTTACGGTCCTTGGCTTCGGCACAGCCGACACTGATCGCGAGGATTGCGATAGCAATGAGAGTCGTCTTGCTCATATTTTGCCCCTGGAGCCAGCTCTTGTCGGGTAAGTCGCGCGATGCATCAAAATAGCACCGGCCCACGATCGGCTTCATCCATCGATTGGAGGAAGCAGGCTCATCCATAATTAGCAATATCTTGAGTAAGGCACCGAGCGCACCAGACTCATGGAACGGCGCGCGGAATTTCCATTCGTGACGAGGTGGCGATCCCGGCCGCCTTCGCAAACGGGTCATTCAGCACTGCGTAAACGTCTCGATTCCGAGCTATAGCTTTCCGCATTCGATCATCGATCATACCAAGGTGAAGAAGGGGCAGCAGATCGAGCTTACCGGAGAGATCACGCGCGTAGACGAGGAAGGCGGCAGGGTGACCGTCGATCTGGGACCACTGGTGACGATCGACATCGACAAGGTCAGGCTGGTCGAGAAGTACAGGACGCCAAAGCGCAAGAAGCCGCTGCGCGACATGGTGGATTAGCTCGCGGACCGCCACTTATCCACGCGACATCGGTACCACTCAAACGAATGGCAATTTTCCGTCTGAATGCGTTTAGGGTCCATGCTCGGAGACCACGCATGGGTATCGCGCGGGAGACAGTGACTCCCCGTTTCAAGGCGTCGAGATGCTACGAGCACCGAAAAGTCAGTTCCTTAGACCTAAAGATCGGGCGATCTGCCAGCGGGTTGTCGACCAGGTAACCGCCGACGCCAAATGGTACAGCACCCCGATAGACGGTCAGATTCTGGCCTCGACCACGCTGAATCTCTTTCAATCAGGGGTCGTAAACGAAACGAATTTGCTGGCACATGTTCGCGCGCGGCGCCACGACTTCACTAAACTGACAGGCTAGTTCTTCACCCTCGCGACATAGGCGCGAAATGTGGTTCTTCGTAGTCCGCCGGCCTATTGTTAAGCAGATTGAGCGCCCGCTTTATGTCCCGATGCAGATGGTCGATCGCTTCCCAATGCTCGCCAAATGGCTTGAGCGACAACTGCGCGTCGCGG
Organism: Mesorhizobium sp. M0119; assembly: GCF_040322615.1. NCBI lineage: Bacteria > Pseudomonadati > Pseudomonadota > Alphaproteobacteria > Hyphomicrobiales > Phyllobacteriaceae > Mesorhizobium > Mesorhizobium sp. M0119. Next base: position 151 of record NZ_JAMYTU010000082.1, on the reverse strand, counting down.
AGTTCTACCGTCAGAAGCCACGCCTATCGTTCAATTTTGGCGAGGTGATATTCGGAAACGGCTTCGTGTCGGCGAGGGTGCGGCATCCCGCAAAATAGGAATATATTCCGCATGCCGTTAAGGCAAATAGACTTCGTCCTGCCCTCAGCGC
>NZ_JAMYTU010000081.1:0-8283 GCF_040322615.1 Mesorhizobium sp. M0119 | reverse complement strand
ATCCGGCCACGGCTCTGCTTTGTCCACCTCCACAGCTTGAATCATACCCCAGCCTCAGACGAAACCCCTGCAAGCCGATTTTCAAAACGGCCTCTAAAGGAGCCGGTGTGTCATCTTTACTGAAATCACGTGGTGTTTCGACCACCTGGTTGATCACAGATGCGCCTGCCGGCGCCGCCATTAAATGTCGATCGGCACCGCTAACGACGCCTTCGTTCGGTCCATCACAACCATGGTGTTGAATCCCCTTACATCACTGTTTTCATAGAAAAAGCGTCGGGTGAAAACATCGTATTCCACAAGATCACGGACGGAGATCACGAGAACGAAGTCAGCGTCGCCTGTCACGGCATAGGCGCTCATAATCTCGGGTGTGCGCCGAATAGCCTGCTTAAACCGATCGATGATATCCGATCGATCGCGCTCGAGATCGATTGAAACCAGCATAAGCATTGGCCGGCCGACAGCTTCAGGTGAAACCACGGAAACATCTGCCTCGATCACCCGAGCTTCCCGAAGACGCTTCAACCGCCTCTGGCAAGCGGTGGGTGATATTCCTGCCAATCCGCCAAGTTCTTCGGTCGTCAGGCGATTATTGCGCTGCACGGCGTTAAGAATCTTTCGATCAATACGGTCAAGCTCCACAATCATCTCCGCCGAAGTCCAAAGTTGCGCAGGAAAACTGCGCGGTATCCCCATTGATAGCCGCGGTTCGGCATAATTGGAAGCTAAATCCATGTCATGCCCCAAAGCTTTCAATCGCGCTAACGCAGCTAATGTCCCCTCCCCTATGGTCCGACTTTAACTCTCCTGTGCACCTAGCACCCAGCGCTTGCACGGGGCCTGCAGCACGAAGCCCGGCATGTCAGCGGAGCCGTCGGCTGGTTTCTGGGCTTCTTTGGTGGCCTCTTCGCCACTTTCCTTTGCGTGTAGCGAGTTTTGGACGATCATGGCGTCAAGGGCGCCAGATATCTGCGTCTAGCGCCCACATAACGCAGTCTTCCTGCGCTGACTCACTTACTTTCGTGGAAAACGCCCGACGGTCGGGGTTAGGCTTATATCAGAGATTGAAGTCCAATCCTAAGCTACTAGCACGCGATGCAGGCTGCCAAACAGGTCAATCGCCGCGCCAACAAGGAGCCCGCCGACATGAACAAGTCGTTCAATCCCACCAACGATCAAAGCCTCGCCCTTTTCGACCGACTTGAGTCTGAGGTGCGGAGCTACGTTCGAGCGTTTCCCGTCCTCTTCGATCATGCTGTCGGCACCACGCTGACGGCTGCTGATGGCCGGGAGTACATCGATTTCTTTGCAGGCGCCGGCGCCCTGAATTACGGTCATAATAACCCGGCATTCAAGCAATTCCTTATTGATTACATTGAGCGCGATGGAATCGTGCACGGACTCGACCTTGCGACAACCGCCAAGAGGGCATTTATCGAAGCCTTTGAGAACTTTATTTTGATCCCGCGAGGTCTGAACTACAAACTTCAGTTCCCAGGTCCTACCGGCACGAATGCCGTTGAGGCCGCGCTGAAGCTCGCTCGGCTAGTGACTGGCCGGCCAAACATCGTGGCGTTTACAAACTCGTTTCACGGCGTGAGCGCGGGTGCTCTTGCGGCAACTGGGAACAAGGAGATGCGAGCCGCTGCCGGGTTCCCGCTCGCGAACGTCACTTCGCTGCCCTACGATGGCTATCTCGGCGAAAATATCGATACCCTCGACTATTTCGAAAAGCTTCTTGTCGATCCGGCTAGCGGCCTCGACAAGCCCGCTGCAGTAATCCTGGAAGCGATACAGGGCGAAGGCGGCATCAACATTGCCAGCACTTCATGGCTGCAGCGGCTCCGGGACCTGACAACACGTCATGGCATTCTTTTGATCCTCGACGATATTCAAGCCGGCGTGGGTCGCACTGGCACGTTCTTCAGCTTTGAGCCTGCAAAGATCGTCCCAGATATCGTGACCTTGTCAAAGTCGTTGTCCGCAATCGGAACACCGATGTCTCTCATGTTGATGAAGCCGGAGCACGATGTTTGGGCGCCGGCAGCTCACACCGGCACATTCAGGGGTAATAACCTTGCCTTTGTTACGGCTCGCGCGGCACTTGAGGTTTATTGGTCTGATTCCAAGTTCGAAGAGGAGATCGCCCGAAAATCCGGGATTCTCGCTGCCGAGCTCGGGTCAATCGTAAAGGACTTCCCCAAACTTGGACTCAGTATTCGGGGCCGCGGTCTGATGTACGGCCTCGTATCTCGAAGGTATCGCGAGCTTCCTGGCCTGGTTTCTAAGGAAGCGCTCGGTCGTGGCCTTGTGATGGAGACCGCGGGCTCCTACGGTGAGGTGCTTAAATTCATGACTGCTCTCACAATCACCGAGGCTGACCTGCGCCGTGGCCTGTCAATCATCCGCGACAGCATTGGAGCGGTGGCGGCAACCCTCGACAGTGGAAGCGCGTAATATCGATGGCAATCTCTGCGCGCTTATTCGTCCGCCGGGTCCCGATCGTGAGCGGAGAGGATGAGCGGAAAGTAGTTACAATCCCTGCTTGCGACACGGACGAACGTTGCGGCCGCTATGGACTCCGCGAGCACACATTCCGGAGACTAAGCTGGCGGGAGCTAGCTCCGGCGGAGCGACACCGTCTGGATCTTTTTGCCTACCGAAACGTCGGCGGCTGGAATCCCGACGACGCTTCTGCCGAATGACGGTGCCCTTGGATCCGGCTGATAGACTTGGGGGCTGAGCGGCCCGGCGCGCCGACGGGCTAACACTAGCATTCACACCCACCATGGTTGCTGAGAGAATGGTTCATGCGATGAAGATAGTTCATGCGATATTGAAAGAGGGGCGGAATGACTATCAGTGAGGTGCTCAAGAATTTCATCGATGGGGAGTGGCGGGATTCTTCGACCGGCAGACGGATTGAGGTCGATGACCCGTCAAATGGGGAGACGTTTGCCGTCGTAGCGGAAGCAGGACCAGAAGAGGTCGAGCTTGCCGTTGCTTCCGCCAATCGCGTTTTTCGCGACCGCGTTCTGATAGACATGCATCCCTATGATCGTGGACGCATGCTGTTTCGCGTTGCTGACGCCCTCGCGACGTGCGGCGATGAGATCGCGACAGTCAACTGCATGGAGACGGGAAAGGCATTAGAATTCGCACGTGGCGAAGTTCAGACCGCCATCAGGTATCTGAGGTACTACGGTGGCTTGGCCGATAAGCTTGAAGGTCGGTCAATCCCACGCGGGGCCAACCTAGTCGACTACACTGTTAGAAGTCCTTTCGGCGTGTCCGCCCAGATCGTTCCGTGGAATGGCCCGCTGGAACTGACGGCCCGTTCACTGGCCTGCGCCATCGCAACCGGCAATTCATTGGTGGTGAAGTCGTCTGAACTGGCTCCCCTGTCCGGAATTGAAATCGCACGTGCCTGCGAGACCGCAGGGCTGCCTGCCGGAGCAGTCAACGTAATCACTGGGTACGGCCGAACGACAGGCCAGGCGCTGATCCAACATCCCGATGTTCGCCACATCGTCTTCACGGGCTCGCTGGCCACCGGGCGATCGGTCCTTAAGACCGCATCGAAGCGTATCGTACCTTGCATCATGGAACTGGGCGGCAAGTCGGCTGCGGTTGTGTTCGCCGATGCCGATCTCGATGCCGTCGTGGATGCCGTGCGCATCGGATCCTTCGTGAATGCCGGCCAGAATTGCAATGGCCTCACACGTCTGCTTGTGGAACGTTCTATTGCAGACCCGCTGGTGGAGCGACTGAAGGCGTGCGTGGAAGGACTCGCGGTCGGTCCAGGACGCGAGAACTGCGACATCACACCGTTGATCTCCGAAAGGCAGCGACAGGGTGTCGAGCGGGCCTGCCAGACGGCACGCTCGCAAGGTGCACGGCTCGTGACCGGCGGAACAGCACTTTCCGAGCGGCGCGGCTATTTCATGGCGGCGACGGTGTTTGCCGATGTTGCGCGAGACAGTAGTCTTTTCCAGAATGAAACCTTCGGTCCTGTCCTCGCCGTGACTACGTTTGACGATCCGGTAGAGGCGGTTAATCTCGCGAACGCCACGGATCATGGTTTGGCAGCTGGCGTGTTCACACGGGATCTCGACCGGGCACTTTGGACCGCCGATCGTCTTTGGGCCGGCCAAGTCTACGTGAATGGATGGTTTGTCGGTGGCGTAGAAACACCGTTCGGTGGTGTAAAGCAGTCCGGCTACGGCAGAGAGAAGGGTCAGGAAGCATTGGACGGCTACGTTCAGACGAGAAACATCGGTATCCGTATCTCGCAACCGTGATCCGGTTCAGCTGAAGCTTTCGCCGCGATCCGCCACTGGCGAAGTGACCCTCGGAGACTTTGTTCTATCGATGCAATGATGAATAGTTTTGAAATCCCATGGTATCGCGGCGATGATGCTTTCCGACAACGACCCTCTTTGCGGAAAGTGCATTCATGACGGCACTCAAGAGGCAAATGCAAACACATAAGTGGGCCATTCATGCGACGACGGGTGAACGGCACGAACGGTGGAGATCTGTGCCAATTTTTGATGGCAATGCGCAACCAAGTCAAACGTGACTGTACACGTCTATGAGCACAATGCAATTCTCACGACGGCGCAGCGCGACTGGGTACCATCCCACTCGGCATTGAGAAGCTACGGCGGTTTTCCACGCTTTGACGAATGTATTCAGGTTACCGGAGCCATGTGAAGTTTTCATCGTATCTAGCACAGTAAGCTCGAACGAAAACTGGTTCGTCCTCCAGGTGCGTGTTTCAGATGATATGGGGCGAGCGGCAAGGGTGTTGGCATTCCTTCGCGAGCACGCCGGTGGACTTCCGCAAGGGCCCGCGTCGATCGGTCTGGTGAATGATGGTGGCGTCGATCCGTTCTGAGAGTCCTCTCTGGTCGTTGAAGTCAAGCTGCTCCTGTCTGGGCCGCCGCATGATGGGGTCAGGAGAGCAGGGCGTCTCAATCTGTTCCACGACCTTATGGCGCGTGGGCCATCAGCCGCTTGCCGCGCACACTCAGCCGCGCAACGGCGCCATGTTGGCAATGCCAAGACCAGGCGTGTGGGATCAGTGTGGGTCTGATAGCGCATCCACTGCGCCCGCCGGCGCATGAGCTTTGGCTTGATCTGCTCGGCCGGCAGAACGGGTTGTTTTGAAGCTCTTGCCCTCGTGATGCAGGAAGCGACCAACGCTCGCAGGAGGGATAGTGAGACCACGTTCGGCCATGCCGCTGTCAATTGATGAAGCGTTGCGTGGTGCGCCCTCTCACGTAGATCGATGCGCAGCAAAGGCAAAAGTCGAAGCCGCAGTGCGCTTTGTGAGCATAGTCGATCAATAGTGCGCCCCATGACTCATCGCAGGCTTGCAAGCCGCATAGTCACGCCAAGCGCGGACGACGCGATGACCCAACCCGCACTGCCCAAGGCGAGGGCAACTGCCCCCATGCCGATTTGAACTTTTTACCCCGCCATCGCGATTTGGCACTCGCCCAGGGACGCCTTTACGCAAGCTCGGGCCAGTGCATCGGTCGCATCGAGCGTCGTTGTCCCGACCTCAAGCCCTGAAAAAGCGACAGGAAGTTCGGTACATGCCAAAAGCAAGCGCTCCGCTCCCTGCTGGACCAGCAGCCTAGCCGCGGCGCCTGCTGCCTCGCACGCGGGACCCATCGTGCGCCCTTTGACAGATATGATTGAGTGGTCGATGAGACGTTGCGTCTTCTCGTCTGGAATGACTACGCGATCGACCGCCTTGAGCAATTCGGTGGCGTAGAGGTCGGCGGCGATTGTCCCGCGTGTCGCCATGATTCCGATCGAGCGCGGCCTGTTCGGCGTCGCTAGGAGCTCGTGAAGCACCGCCTGGGAGATATGAAGTATCGTCGCCCGACACGCCCGGTCCAATCGATCGTGCCAATAGTGGGCCGTATTGCATGGAATTGCGATGAATTCCACACCGGCCGCGTCAAGGAAGCGAACGCCTGAAAGCAGCGGCAGGAAAGGATCGTCTCGACCATTCTCAATGGCCGATGACCGATCTGGTATCTGCGGAACGTCGTGAACAATAAGCGGAATATGATCCTGATCTATTGTGGCGGGCGTTGCAGCTATGATCTTTGACATAAAATCTACTGTTGCCGCTGGTCCCATTCCACCGAGAATGCCTATGAGATTCTTGTGAAGCACTTGGTTTTCTTTCTGGTTAGCAATCGCCCTTGACTATTGCCGGAATTTACCCGCTACCGGTGAGATGTGCCCCACCACCATCTCCGCCTTGGGCGCGCCATAGAGAAGGTGGCGATCATGCCCCCCCAAAAAATGCGCCCGGTTCATCGTGCGTCACCCACTGTTGGCTGCGATGTCCGTAGCCATGCGTCCCCTGGCACCTGACGCCGCAATTTTGCACTTCCGCTGTAACAGATGCGAGGATCGGCTGATTGCCATTCCATTCGCCGCGCGCCGCATAGGCCCGCCCCCGAGCGCCACAAGTTGACAGTCGGCAAAAGCTCGCGCATCTGCGGACAATTGAGGAAGTGGTCGCTCTGGAAAATGTTGCGTTGTTCCGCCGGCGGCGACGCACTGCGCATCCAGTCGAGTTCATTCGGATTGGACGCGCGGCCATCGAGGTAGCGGTGTTCATGATTCGAGCATGCCATCGACATTGTCTCCTTTTCGTGTTGCCAATGTGCGTGCGTAGTCAGGTTTCTGGCAGAATGGGTTGGTACGGACGCTATAGGGAGGCATCTAAAGTTTGTTATCGCCGATCGGTTGAATTGGGTGGCGGCCATGGTGACGCTCTCTCCTTTGGTACAGGGGGCAGCTCCGATCGCGTCGCCGACTCGCTTCAGAGGTTTGGGGTCAATGCGGATGTCCCTACGCCCCGCCACAAGCCGAGTTGGGCCGCAGTCGGATCAGTCCAACGATGTTCTCAACAGCAATTCGTGTGCCAAATATCTTCGAAAGCTTCTGTAGACGCTCCAGAATGGCCTGTGTTTCCAGTGCGGGAGCGAGACACAGCACCGTGCGGCCAGACGAAGCATCGAGGCCGTACACAACCATCGTCCTTCAGTTCCCGGTAAAGCCGGCTTCCGGTGAGGCCGGGATATCGCGTGACGCGTTCGCGAAGGTAGGCCGTGAAGGGATCGATCACCGCCTGACGCGGCTTGCGCGTCCGTAGGCCGGAGCCTCGAGCCCGCGCTCAATGTATTTGCGCACCCTCTTGCGGTCGATCCCGCTCTCCCTGGCGATCGCCGACACCGACAGGCCCTGCCGATGCAAATCCAGTGTCATCATCATCTCCCCGATCTTGAGAAATCCCTCTCCCGACCATCGGGAGAAGCATTGGCGATCACGCGCCGCCGGCAGCGCTATACTGGGGAAGATCCAATCGGCACTTCTGGGGAGTATTGAGCCGGCATCGACAACCGTGTCCGATTGAAGACGTCTGTGTTCGGAAGCTGACACACTGAGGCGCAAGTATTCCGCCGGCGCGGTGCTAAACAGATGTTTTTGCCTCTCTTGCTCGCACAACCTCTTCGGTGGCACGCCGATTGCATGGGACACAGTGAAGGATCCGTTCCGACGATAGCGGTCTCGCAGTCTCGGCCCAGGGGGTTTACATGAAACTTGCTCGCACGATTCAAATCGATGGGATAGACGCTGCACTGCCGAGTGCGGTCCCGCCAATTGAAGCTTTGCCGCGTCCGTCGCGGGTCCCGGTGTCATTGCCCCAGCAGCGGCTTTGGTTCCTTTCGCGTCTGGCGGGTGGCAGCGAGGCCGTTCACATTCAGATGGGGCTTAGACTTTGCGGCGACCTGAACGAGGCGGCCCTGCAGCCGGCCTTGGACGGGTTGGTGGCGCGTCATAAGGTGCTGCGCACGACCTTCGGGGCGGAGGACGGCGAGCCGTTCCAACGGCTCGGACCGGCGAACGTCGGCGTGCCGCTGAAACGAGACGATCCGACGGCGGCAGCGGATGTGGAGGCGACGCTCGCGGAGTTGATGCGCCATGAAGCGCAGGTGACGTTCGACGTAGAAGCCGGGCCGCTGATCCGCGGACGGCTTGTACGCATGGCGATGGACGATCATGTGCTGCTGATCACCATGCACTACATGGTCTCGGACGACTGGTCGCGGAAGATCCTGACACGCGAGCTCAGCGAGCTCTTCGCCGCGGCCCCGGCGGGCCCCGGCGATAGGGGGGCGGCGGTTGCGGTGGGCTTTGGGGGATACGCCCGTTTGGAGCGCCGGTTGGGGGGAGGCGGGGGGGGGG
>NZ_JAMYTU010000080.1:0-8781 GCF_040322615.1 Mesorhizobium sp. M0119 | reverse complement strand
GGTAAAAAACCCCTTGCCCGCCCGGGGGGGCGGCGCCCACCACAATGGTGTTGGCCCCACTCGCCCCCACCCCCCCCCCCCCCCGGCCGCGGGGGGGGGGCGCGGGGGCCCCGCCGCCCCCCGGTACTCAACGCTTACTTCAGTTCAACCTTGGCGCCGGCTGCTTCCAGCTGGGCCTTGAACTTGTCCGCGTCGGCCTTGGAAACGGCTTCCTTGACCGGCTTCGGAGCCGCCTCGACCAGGTCCTTGGCTTCCTTGAGGCCAAGACCGGTGATGGCGCGAACTTCCTTGATGACGTTGATCTTCTGAGCGCCTGCCTCGGTGAGGACGACGTCGAATTCCGTCTTTTCCTCGACCGGAGCAGCAGCGGCCGCAGCGCCGCCGGCAGCGGCAAGCGCCACCGGAGCAGCGGCGGAAACGCCCCACTTTTCTTCAAGAAGCTTCGACAGCTCGGCCGCCTCGAGGACGGTCAGCTTCGAAAGGTCGTCTACGATCTTTGCCAGATCAGCCATTGCAATGTTCCTTCATAAGGTTCGAACGTGTGTTTGTGATAGCGAGGAACGGCCTCATGCCGCCTCGTCCTTCCGGGCGTAAGCGCCGATGACGCGCGCGACCGAAGCCGCAGGCGCATTGACGATCTGGGCGATCCGGGTTGCCGGAGTGGCGATCATGCCAACCAGCCTGGCGCGCAGCTCATCGAGCGACGGAAGTGTGGCGAGTGCCTTCACACCGTCGGCGTTGAGCGAGGTGGTGCCCATTGCGCCGCCGAGAATGACGAGCTTGTCATTTCCCTTGGCGAAATCGGACGCGACCTTCGGCGCCGCAATCGGATCCTCCGAATAGGCGATCAGCGTCTGTCCCTTGAACAGCTCGATGATCGATGCGGAGTCCGTGCCCTGAAGAGCGATTTTGGCGAGACGGTTCTTCGCGACTTTGACGGTGCCACCGGCGGCGCGCATTTTCGACCGAAGGTCGTTCATTTGCGCGACGGTGATACCGGCGTAGTGGGCCACGACGACTGAACCAGCGCTTGAAAACGCATCATTCAGGCCCGTGACGAGTTCGCGTTTTTCCGCTCTGTCCACTGCCTATCTCCAGTTGACCCCTGCCCTCTACGAAGGACAGGCGTCGGGTTGCCTTTTGCCGGCCGGGCCATCCAGTAACGGATCTCCCGAACGACGCTCGAGGATCCTGCCCCCTTTCGCCACACCTGCCGGCAAGCCGGACGGTGCGCAGACAAAAGGCAAACACGGTTCGAACCTTTCATTGGAGCTTGTGGCTCCTTTGTCCGGTCTTCACCCGTCTCATGCAGGCCCACATGAATTAAGGCCCACATCACCTAAGGCTTGGGGGCCGCCTGCAATCTCGGACAGGATGTCCGGAAGCCTTTCGACTTCCGGTACCGGGCCGCCGACAGGTCGGAGGCCCGGAATTCTTTCACGGATCAGCGTTTTAGCGGCTGATCCAATTGTTCGTATCAGGACGCAGCGAGCGTCGAGACGTCGAGCTTGAGGCCCGGGCCCATCGTCGAGGTGACCGACACCTTCTTGACGTAGTTGCCCTTGGCACCAGCCGGCTTTGCCCTGGTCACCGCGTCAGCGAAAGCGCGGACGTTTTCTTCCAGCGCCTTGACGTCGAACGAGACCTTGCCGACGCCGGCATGAACGATGCCGGCCTTCTCGACGCGGAACTCGACGGCGCCGCCCTTCGATGCCTTGACGGCGGCGGTAACGTCGGTGGTGACGGTGCCGACCTTCGGGTTCGGCATCATGCCGCGCGGGCCGAGCACCTTGCCGAGACGGCCGACCAGCGGCATCATGTCCGGCGTGGCGATGCAGCGGTCGAAGTCGATCGTGCCCTTCTGGACGATGTCGACCAGATCCTCGGCTCCGACGATGTCGGCGCCGGCGGCCTTGGCCTCCTCGGCCTTGTCGCCACGCGCGAAGACGGCGACGCGAACGCTGCGTCCGGTGCCGTTCGGCAGATTGACCACGCCGCGGACCATCTGGTCGGCATGGCGTGGGTCGACGCCGAGGTTCATCGCGACTTCGATCGTCTCGTCGAACTTCACCGAGGAGCGATCCTTGAGCAGCTTCAGCGCCTCACCCAAAGCGTAAGCCTTGTTCGGATCGATGCCTTCGCGGGTCTTCGATACACGCTTTGCAATCTTTGCCATGATCTCAGCCCACCACTTCCAGACCCATCGAGCGGGCGGAGCCCTCGACCATGCGCATGGCCGCCTCGACGTCGTTTGCGTTCAGATCCTTCATCTTCTGCTCGGCGATGGCGCGCACCTTGTCGCGGCCGATCGTGCCGGCCTTGACCTTGCCCGGCTCCTTCGAGCCCGACTTCAGGTTCGCAGCCTTCTTCAGGAAGTAGCTCACCGGCGGCGTCTTCATGACGAAGGTGAACGACTTGTCCTGGTAGTAGGTGATGACGACCGGAACCGGCGAGCCCTTTTCCATTTCCTGGGTCTGCGCGTTGAACGCCTTGCAGAACTCCATGATGTTGATGCCACGCTGACCAAGCGCCGGGCCAATCGGGGGCGACGGCGTAGCCGATCCCGCGGAAACCTGGAGCTTGAGCTGGCCTGCAATTTTCTTAGCCATCTCTCTTCCTGCCTTTTCTCATGCCGGTCTTGCCGGCGGTTGCAGTCTGGTGGTGCGGTCCGCGCGGCCCGGCTAAAGCCGCATTCGCCTCCCACCCGTTTTTGGCCGCGCGATCTCCGCGCCGCCTTCCCTGCCGCCGAAACCGGTGCAGGGATTTCGGATCAGCCCTTCTCGACCTGTCCGAATTCCAGATCGACCGGCACGGCGCGCCCGAAGATCGAAACTTCTACCTTGAGCCGCGCCCGCTCCTCGTCCACTTCCTGGACGAAACCGTTGAACGACGCGAATGGTCCATCCGAAACGCGGATCGCTTCGCCGATCTCGAACGTCACCGACGGCTTCGGCCGCTCGACGCCTTCCTGAACCTGGTTCAGGATACGCTGGGCCTCGGCTTCGGTGATCGGCACCGGCTTGGAGTCGCCCAGGAAACCGGTGACCTTCGGCGTGTTCTTGACGAGCGAGAACACGGCGTCGGTCAGATTGGCCTTCAGCAGCACATAGCCCGGAAAGAACTTGCGCTCGGCATCGACCTTGCGGCCGCGGCGGATCTCGACGACCTTCTCGGTCGGCACCACGATCTGCTCGATGTCGGCGGACAGGCCCTTCTGCTTGGCCTTGTTCTCAATGTCCTCGGCGACCTTCTTTTCAAAGTTCGAGTAGGCGTGGACGATGTACCACCGCGCGGTCATTTCAAGACTTCTCCGTAATCGCCGGACTTACTGTCCGAGGCCGAGGATTTTTTCGACCGCAAAGCCCATGGCCACGTCTGCGGTAAAGAAAAAGATCATCGCGATGACCGCGAACACAAGGACCATCACCGTCGAGATCATCGTTTCGCGCCGCGACGGCCAAGTGACCTTGGCGGTCTCCGCGCGAACCTGCTGGAGAAAGGTGAAGGGATTTGTGGTTTTCGAAGCCATATGCCGCTCTGTCTGCAAGACCCGTTGGCCGGGTCTCCTGGATGATCCCGCTGGCCGGGACGTGCCGCTTGAGCGTGCGTTCGCGCCGAATCAGCGCAATCATTTCGCCCATGCAAATCAGACGCGTAAAGCCGGCTTCCCAGCTCCACGCGTCGCGTGTCTGTTTCGTCTACATAAAACCGATTCTTGATCCACGCAAGTGGCAAGTGTCCGCTTTATGACCAAACGCCGCCTCGGAACCATCCAGTCGTCCCGTCCCGGCTATGCGGCCCTTATGCCGCAACTTATGCTATATGGCAAGTCACAAGCAGGTTTTCAAAGGCCGCGCTGCAAAAGAATCGTTTTTAGGTATCCATTCAAAGAATGGCACGGGCAGCAGGGCTCGAACCTACGACCTGCGGTTTTGGAGACCGCCGCTCTACCAACTGAGCTATGCCCGTATGCGCGTGTCGGCGCAGCAGGCGCTTCCTAAAAGCTTCCGCGCGCTCTGTAAAGAGCGACGTGCGCTGCCCGGCCTTCATCTTCGGAAGTCCAGGCGTCCTCCCGGCCATTTCCCGTCGATCCGTCGATTACTGACGATCAAGCCGACCCAGGGACGCACGATTTCTGGGTCGGTCAGATTGATATATTTTCCAACGAGCCCTTTCGCACCGACGCGCCGGGCATCGATGAGCCCCTTGCGCACGCCATCATGCCAATCGAACAGTAGGTAAACTCTCTCTGCCGCCGTCTTCACCTCGCCCCGGCCAGACTTCCATTTATCCTTGCTATCGCCTGGAATCGTGGGATCGGCACCGCCGTTCCATCGGCTGGACCAGCTGCCTTCGATGGTGTCGTTGCGGTCGCGGTCGTTTTCGGTGCCCCAGGCTTCGGCGTTTTCATCGCTTGCAGTTCCCTCCAGTTTCACGCCGGCGGCGAACGCCGACACCTCCTCGTCGTCGGGAGTGGGGACGTCCATGACGCCAAACGGATTTCGGGATCCGCGATTGCCTTCAAAGACGCTGTCTGAATTTTTCTTGCCTTCCGATCTCATCGCAAAGCCTCCGGTTTTCAATGTGGCCCCGCCATTCGACGGCGACTTTAGACCGTTAGCCTGGAGGACCGAGACCTCCTTAGCCACCCGTTTTCCTGGCGGCAGGGTTTTCGACCGATTCGTGCCCGGTCAGTCTCCCGAAGGCGGCTTGTAGGGGCCGCCCGGCACCCCCCACCCCCAGGCCGGCATTGGTTCCGTCTCGGGATCGCAGGTCGGGCCCTTGTTGGAGTTCATCTTGGCCAGCCGCGATCCCCATTCGATATAGGCCATGAAGGCAGAGCGGAATTCGGGATCGTCAGGCAACCCGATCTCGTCGGCGGCGTCGGCGAGAAGATTGATCCAGCGCCGGCGCTGCTCCTCGGTCAGATGCTTGCCGAGATGATGCATCACCATCTCGCGATGGCCGCCATGCTTTTGGCTGTAGGTTTTCGGTCCGCCAAAGACTTCGCCGATGAAGGCTGCGACGTGAGCGGGATGGTCCGGCGACATATGCTTGAACACCGGCCCGACGATGGGGTCCCGGGAGACGCTGTCGTAGAAAGTCTGGGTCAGGCGGTTCAGCGCTTCGGTGCCACCGGCCCATTCAAACAATGTCGGGACATCCTGGCTCATCGCCGATCCTCGATTGTGATCGGCGGGGACGATAGCGGAAGGATCGTGCGGAGCTCAACCTGCCCCGATGGCCAGTTTGGCCGGCTGCGGCACCTGTAGCTCTGACTGGGCGGCCGCGGCCACCCCCCAGCTGATCATGGCTTCACATCCGATGATATGTACGGGCTGCTCGGCACGCCCCAAGCCGGCCAGGGTCCCATTCCGCTAGGACCACCACAGGCTTGACCGAGGTTTGGATTGGTCACGATTATCCGCGTTACGCCATCTATGTCTGTACAAGCGACCAAGTGGGAACCAGCACCACTGGACAGCCCTTCGTCGCCAACCTTGGCCGCTGGCTTGGCAGGCTGAGAAAGTGGGACTTGAGCCGGTTGAGAAGGTCCGGCCTTCGTCTTGATCGCTGCGACCTCGGCCGGCTTGGCATTCGCAGGGATCTCCCGGCAGTTCGCCGGCGCAGGACTCCGCCGGCATATGCCCGCCAGGGTAAATATGTCGACAGAGCCGCTGCTGGTGACCAGCTTCATCGTCAGCATGTCGGCGAGGGAAATCTGCCGGATGTCGCTAGCGGGCGTGGCTTTCATTCTGTCCAGCACGCCTTGTCCGACACCCATCTCCCTGAGATAGGCCGAGATCTTTCTCGAAAACGCCTTGCTCATTTTATAGGTCTTGTAGCTCTCGCCTTGAGTGACGGTCTCCGTGGTGACCTGATATCTTTTGCCACGGATAGTTTGATAGGTGGTTCGAACACGCCGTGTTGAGGGGAAATAGGTGGTGGTGATCTGATGAACACCCAGATAGGCCCAGCTGCCCACCACGCGGTGGACGCCTCCGGCAAACATCAGCGGACAGGCGGAATTGCACATGGCGCCACCCATCGGACGCGACGCCGAAATAGGCTACGCCTTTGCCGTAGCTGGCCTCGCAACCCTCCGTCCCCGGCCAACAATCGGTAAACTCGGTCTTACCGATGGCGATATCGAGCCTGTTCTTGCGTATTATGCGACCAAGCTGGAGCGCAGCGTCGACATCGCCGCCAGGGGAATTGACAATAATCGGCAGTTTGCGAGTACCGAGCTTTTTCAGTACCCGCTTTAGTAGAGCCGGCGAGCCGGCTGCAATGGCGCCTTCCGCTGAAATCCATTCCGGACAGTTGGGCTCACAACCGACTGCACTGCTGCGGGCAATGATGAACCGCATCTCCGAAAAACCATCGGACGAACTGCCCGGAAGGTACCATGACTTCGGATCCCATGTCCTAGGATCGGACGCATCCTCGGCCTTTGCGGCGAATGTAGCCATCGCAACCGCGACCACTAGCGCTAGGCCGGCCAGCCCGCGCCACCACCTTGCCACAGTGTCTGAATGGCGTCCCGAAACCACGCTTGGCAAAAGCCCCCTCTACGCAACCTATAATAGTTGCGGCAATGGCACTTGCAATAGCTTCAAAACACCGGCCGATACTTGTGCCGCAGAGCGTCGGAAACGAAAAAGGGCGGCCCGAAGACCGCCCTTTCTCTTTTGGATTCCGGCGAATGCCGGTCCCGATTATTCTTTGATGGTGACGACGATGCCGGCACCGACGGTGCGGCCGCCTTCACGGATGGCGAAGCGCAGCTTCTCTTCCATGGCGATCGGCACGATCGATCAGCTCGCAGCGATCAAGCCCGCCTTACGATTTGACCGGCGTGCTGGCCTGAGCCTTGGCGCCCGAAGCTTCGCGGCAGTTCTCCGGCCGTGGCTCCGATCTGCAGATGCCGGGGCCTGTCAATTCGTCTGCCGATTGATGTCCGGTCGTCAGCTGGTATTTCAGCATCCTGTCGAGTTCGAGCTGCCGTTCGACTGAATACAGCTGAATTGCGGTAAACAGACCGGGGCCGATGGCCATCTCATCGAGATAGGCCTTGACCTTTTGCTCCTGCCCTACCGAATGCACTCTCAACTGTGCACGTGGGCCGACCAGGCGTTTGACACCGCCGGCGAGCATGATCGGACAGGCCGAGCCGCACTCGCCGCCGACATCGACCGTGAGCCCGTTGTAGACGCCGTCTTCGGCCGTGCAGTCGGCGTGCCGCGGCTCGCAGCCAATGAAATCCGTCCGCGCCACGGCGACGTCGAGTTTACGTTCGCGGATCAGCCTTCCGGCCGCCAAAGCACCGAGCACGTCGCCACCCGGCGAACTGACGACGATGGGCAGGCGCCGGTCGCCGACGCTGTCAAGCAGTTGGCGCAGTTTTTCGGCCGTGTCAGCGGTAATCATGCCTTCCGCCGAGATCCATTCCGGGCAATTGGGATTGCAGAGCGGATTGCTGCCGCGGACCAGGACGAAACGCATGTCAGCGACCTCCGTCGCCGGCGGGGTTTCGAGCCCCAGAGGTGCAGGCTCGGCGTTCGCCACCACTTGCCCGGCCGGCTTCGCGATATTCGCCGGCGCCGGCAGTTCCCTGCAACTCGCCGGTAACGGATCGGATTTGCATAGGGTTGGCGCGGTCAGCAAGTCGACGGCATCCAGGCTGGTGACGAGATTCATTTGCAGCATCTCGTAGGGAACCAGTTGCTGGATGCTGCTGGCCGGCGTGCTTTTCATGGTCTCGAGCACGCCCAGGCCGACGCCCATCTCCTTCAGATAGGCCGCCAGCTTCCGCTCCAGCGGCTTGTTCATCTCGTAGGTCGTGTAGCTGCCGGCGTTCTTCCGGCTGACGACCCTGGTGCTGAGTATCTTCTTCTTGCCTTTCACCATGCGGTAGGTGGTGCGGTACAGCAGTTTCGTCCGGATATAGGTCGTGGTGATCTGATGGACGCCGAGAAAGGCCCACTCCCCGACCACGCGCCGGATGCCACCGGAAAACATCAACGGACAGGCGGAATTGCAGATGGCGCCGTTGGCATAGGCATCGCCGAAATAACGGGCGCCCTTGCCGTCGTTTTCCTTGCAGTTCTTCATATCAGGCAGGCAGCCGACGAAGCGGGTTTTGCCGACGGCGATATCGAGCTTGTTCTTGCGGATCAGGCGACCAAGTGTCAGCGCCGCTTCGACATTGCCGCCGGGGGAATCGACGACGATCGGCAGCTTTCGGGCGCCAAGCGCCTTAAGCGTGCGCTTGAAAAGGGCCGGCGTGCCGGCTTCAATCGAGCCTTCGGCCGATATCCATTCCGGACAGGTCGGCTCGCAGCCCGGCGCGCTGCTGCGGACGACGACGAACCGCATCGTCGGGCCGAAATCCGGCGTGGATTTTTCCGGCGTGGATTTCTTTGCATCCGCTGCGAAAGCAGCGTGGCCCATGACAAGCAACGACGCCAGGCAGATCAGCCCTAGCGACCACCATGCCTGACTATGCAAACGGCGCCATGGAACCATTCGGGCAGCCCCCTCGATGCAACCTATACTAGTTATGGCAGAGGCGCTTGCAACAGGATTTGAAGCAATGCGGTTAATCCATTGCCAGAATATCAGAATCAAAAGGGCGGCCCGAAGACCGCCCTTTTGCATCCGATCTCAACCGGCAGCGCCGGCGATTACTCTTTGATGGTGACGACGATGCCGGCACCGACGGTGCGGCCGCCTTCACGGATGGCGAAGCGCAGCTTCTCTTCCATGGCGATCGGCACG
>NZ_JAMYTU010000079.1:0-9656 GCF_040322615.1 Mesorhizobium sp. M0119 | reverse complement strand
ATCCGGCCACGGCTCTGCTTTGTCCACCTCCACAGCTTGAATCATACCCCAGCCTCAGACGAAACCCCTGCAAGCCGATTTTCAAAACGGCCTCTTAGGCCGGCGGTAAACGCACCCATTCCGAAAGCAGCCAGGAGCGCGCCGTAAACGATGGGTCCTCCCGCCAAATGATCCCGGACGATCAAGGGAAGCAGCGCGAGGATGGAAATGCTCGCAAGTCCGAACAAAGTCCCGCGAGCGATCGCCGCCTTGATTTCCGAGGACATCGCAGTGAAGCGCAGCCCATCATGAATGGCCGTAGCGACGCGCTCGCGCGGCAGCGAAGAAGAGCGCACGTGCCATTTCGATCGCGATATCGCTGCAAGCGGGACCAGATCACTCAGTGCTGCCAGGACGAAAGCGGCCAGCGGTCCAAAGAAGGCCAGGATAGCGCCACCCAGGGCCGGGCCTGTGCTTCGAACAATATTATAGCCGACCGACATCAGCGTCACCGCGGCCGGGATCTCGCGCTTTCCAGAATATCGCCGACAGAAGCGTGCCAGGCTGGATCATTTAGCGCGAAGCCGCAGCCGGCCAAAAACCCCATCCGAGTATTAGCCACGGGATGACAAACCCCAACCAGACAGAAATCGCCAGCGTCGCAGATGCCAGCGCAATCAGGCAGTGCCCGGCGAGCATCACGCCGCGTCGGCTGAAACTGTCCGCAATGGCACCTGCGAGGATGGAGAGAAAGAATGCCGGTAGCGTGGAAGAAGCTTGCACCAGTGCGACCATCAGATCGGAGGCTGAAATCGTCGCCATGAGCCAGCTGATGGCTGTCGTCTGCACCAGCCAGCCGAGGCTTGAAATTTGCGTAGCCGACCAGATCGCGCGGAACGCGCGGTTCTGAAGAGAGGCCAGTGTCGTCGAGACGCCCGAATACGAATCCTCACGTTGCACGATGTTCGCCTATCCCAACTCGTTATCACCTTCTAGATGCGCTATGTATAACGTGCATCAAATAGCTTATGTAACGGGGTTGTGATCAAAAGAGACTAGAGCGGAAATAATCACGACTGAGCGCTGGCTAAGTCGTTGTCTGCTCCCGAATGGAGCTGTACACCATTCGGGCTGCGACCAGATCGGCGAGTCCGGATCCAACGGCCTTGAAATAGGTGATCTTTACCCCGACATAGACGCTGGCGAAGATCAAACCGCAAGTCTGCACAAGAGGAACGTCGCGAAGGGATACAGCGTCGACCATCAACGAAACGGCTTTTGATTTCAAAATTGCGCTCTTTCTCAGGAGGTGTTGAACGTCCGTATTCGCGTGGCATATCAACTCTCAAACCAGCAGCGTTGTGTGGCTTTCGCAGCGCCGCCGAAGGGATCGCTGACATATCCTTTTACCTTGCTGGACATGCCTGTGATACCGTCAGCGAACATTACGGTGATATGCCCACCATCATCATGGACCTGTGTGGACGCCCCCGTCAGCGCAAGAAGAATCTTATATGAAGAATGAGGAGCGTGGTCGGGTGCTGACATGTGTCCGGCCTCTGATGCGGCGTTCCACATGCCGCGGGCCCGTATGGGAGTTCGCGGAGCGGGTCCAATTCAATCTCGCGTGCTCAAGGCACGTATCCATGATCTGGTTTTCCCGATCCCGTCTCGTTGACCGTTGCGCCATACTCTCCGTTTGACCTTCTCACACTTTCGAGGCCTTCCGGCCGAGCGGAACTAACCCGCCACCGCCGGAGCCCGATAGGTTCCGCCTTTCGCCATCAATGCCCAGACGATGCGTGCCGTCTTGTTGGCAAGCGCGACGATCACCAACATGGGCGGCTTACGGTCCAGCATGCGCATGAGCCATGGGTCCGCAGATTTCCCCTTCCGCATCGCCCAGCGCACGGCAGCGCTGGCCCCTATAATGAGCAGGCGGCGCAGAGTTCGTTCGCCCATGCGGGACGTCTCGCCAAGCTTCTGCTTCCCGCCCGTGGAACGCTGCAACGGAGTGAGCCCCAGCCAGGCCGCAAAATCACGCCCCCTTTTGAAGGTCTGAGCCGACGGAGCCAGAGCGGCGAGAGCAGTCGCGGTGATCGATCCTATCCCCGGGATAGTCATCAGTCGTTTCGATTCCGCGTCCTCCCTGGCGCGCCGGGCGATCTCGCGGTCGAGCACAGCCACCCTCTCATCCAGCGAGCGCAACTGTTCCACGAACAGACACAGGATCGGACGGGCGGCCTCTGGGATGGCGGAGCCATGATCCTCGATCGCCGTTACAAGCTTGGCCACATGGAAAAGGCCCTGCGCGGCCACCAGCCCGAATTCGGCAAGATGGCCACGTATCGCATTGATGGTCTGGGTCCGCTGGCGCACCAGAAGATCGCGAGCGCGAAACACCATCGCCGCAGCCTGTTGTTCCTCACTCTTGGCTGCCACAAAACGCATCGTCGGCCGTTGCGCAGCTTCGCAGATCGCCTCCGCATCGGCGGCATCGTTCTTCTGCCTCTTCACGAAAGGCTTGACGTAGCCCGGAGAGATCAGCCGGACGTTATGTCCCAGCTTCGTGATCTCCCGCGCCCAGTAATGGCTGCTGCCGCAGGCCTCCATGGCAACCGTGCAAGCCGGCTGCGCATCAAAGAATTTAAGCATCTGATCGCGGCGAAGCTTCTTTCTAAACAGGATAGCTCCCGATGCATCTGCACCATGCACCTGGAACACGTTCTTCGCTAGATCCAACCCGATCATGCTAACTTCCGACATGGACGCCTCCGTTCAAGTGATGATCAACGACACCACTTTGGCACAGCGATGCCGTCAGGGGGCGTCCACATGGGGTAATCGCGGGAGCGACGCGCCCTGGAACCGATCATAGCCTTGGAGGGTGGCTGTTCCCCGATAAGATGAAATACGGGCTCACGACTGGACGCCGGGCCCAGCATCAACGGAGAACAGCGATGGAAGAACATATCGGTCTCGACGTGTCGATGAAAGAGACGGCAGTGTCGATCCGCCGTGAAGGCGAACGGATCTGGCGCGGGAAGTGCGCATCTGATCCCAGGATCATTGCCGAGCTTGTCCGCAAGCGGGCGCCGGCCGCAAAGCGCGTCGTGTTCGAAACCGGCCCGCTGTCAGTTTGGTTCTATCATGCGCTGCGCGCCGAGGGATTGCCAGCCATCTGCATCGATGCGCGCCATGCCAAAGCCGCTCTCGATATGGCGGCGAACAAGACGGATGCGAATGACGCCGATGGTTTGGCGCGTCTTGCTGAAGCAGGATTCTTTCGCGAGGTGCGCGTGAAAGGCTTCGACAGTATGTTGACCCGCACGCTCGTGGCAGCACGCACTCGGCTGGTCCGGATCACCGTCGAGCTTTCCAACCAGATCCGAGGGATCATGAAAACGTTCGGCTTGCTCGTTCCCGCCGGTAAGGGAACTACATTCGAAAAGAATGTCCGGAGCCTTCTTATCGATCAGAGCGAGCTTGCTCCTGTCGTCCTACCGATGTTGGAAGCCTGGCGCAGCATTCGCATCCGTGCCGCCGAGCTTGGGCGCCAGCTTGTCGCAGATGCACGTCAAAGCCAAGCATGCCGCATACTCATGTCGATCCCCGGCATCGGCGCCATTACCGCAACCTCTTTCGCCACTGCCATTGAAGATCCGGGCAACTTCAAGAAGTCCCGCTCTGTTGCCGCTTGGATCGGCCTGACAACTCGCCGCTACCAATCGGGAGAAGTCGATTATGACGGCCATATATCCCGACGCGGCGATCGACATTTGCGGGGACTTCTCTATGAGGCTGCGGCGGTCATCCTGACACGCAGCTCGATCGACAGCAGCCTGCGCACGTGGGGCCTCAAGCTCCGGGAGAGGGTTGGCTTCAAACGAGCTGCCGTGGCTGTGGCGCGCAAACTGGCGGTGATAATGCATTCGATGCTCAAGACCGGTGAGTTCTTTGATCGAAATGCAGGCGCCACAGCATGAAATCTTGCGAATAGCGTTCAGGATCTGAGCGCCTGAGACGTCCCTGCCGGGACGTGAGCCGAGCCATTCCGCTGATGGGGTTGCACCGCTGTCTCAGCAAAGTGCGTCGTCCACATTGAAGGCTCGTCCGCGGAGCTCCATCATGCGGCGACTGATGTCGACCGCGAAGACAACCATGCACCCGGCAGCGTCGTCTCGACGCAATTACATGCTTGACGTCCCAGCGGCGATTAGACAACCCCATCAATCTTGGCTGCCTCTCGATAGAAGGATTTGCGGAGTTTAGGGTCAAGTTCCGCTCTGGCCTGGGCTACTAGCTTGTCGAACTCCGGACGGCGCCAGTGAGAGTCATTCCAGGCTCCGTCGCTGGCAAATGGGAGCGACAGCACATGGTCTTCGGTCTCAAGGCTGCCCCAATGGGACGTACAAAAAGGCGCCTTCAGCCAGACATTTGCCCAGTAGCCGTCGATCGGTTCCCGCTTTAGCTCGATTGTGATACCAGCCTTCGCGGCACTCTGCTGAAAGATGACCGCCATGTCGACGGCGCCGGGAAATATCTCCGAGGTGTGAAGTACAATCGGACCGCTGTGACCGGACTTCTTGTAGTAAGATTTGGCTTTTTCAACATCGTATGTGTGTTTCGGGATGTCGTCAGAGAAGAAAGGATATATGGAGTTGATCGGCTGGTCGTTTCCGATCTCGCCGTATCCAGCGGCAATGTTTTTCAAAATCAATTCGCGATCAACGGCATATTTCAATGCCAGGCGCAGATCCGGGTTGTCGAATGGGGGTGTATCGACGAGCATCGTGAAATACAAGAAGTCGTGCTCGGCGAACTCACGATATTCACGCTTGCTGCGTTCTTGAGAGGAGCCACAAGTTTTGGCGGAACCTCCGTTATTAGATGCACACTTCCTGATAGGAGTGCCGAGATGCGTGCGCTGTCGTCATTGATGACGAGTACTTCGAGTTCATCGAACCAGGCGCTATTTGGCATGAAGTAATTAGGGTTCCTGTGGAATGTATAAAGCTTACCTGGCTCGGCTTTATCTAGAACATAAGGCCCAGTGCCAATACCGCGATCGGGGCTCTCGTCTTTTGGCTGAACCACCAGATAAATCTGTGTCAGCAAGTACGGCAGCCCAACGTCCGGTTCCTTTAAAGATATCGTAAGTTGATAGGGACCATCAGCCTTGATGTCATCAATGCGTTTCATCAAGGCGACGACAGGTGATTTTGAGTTGGGACCTCGGTGGCGGTCAAGCGAGTATACTACATCCGCCGACGTCAATTCCTTGCCGTTATGAAATTTGACGCCCTGTCTAAGTTTGATGACCCAACGCTTACCACCGTCTAAGGGCTCCCAGCTCTCCGCAAGTTCACCCTTCACCTCACCCTCAGGGGTTCGCTCAATGAGATGATTCCCGTACTGGTAGGCCACAGAAGCCAAGGCTGCTGTGACCAAAAGCACTGGATCCAATGAATCGGTCGAGGATCCGCCCTTTACGCCCACGATCAGCTTGCCGCCCCGCGTGGGAGACTGTGCCGACGATTCCTTCGGCAGGAGGACTCCTCCCAAGCTAGCGCCTATGCCTACAGCCACGGACCGCTGTAGAAGACCCCTTCTCGTCAGATTAAGAAGATTCAAAGACGTAGATTTCGCACTCATTTTGTTCCCCTCTTGCTGCTATTAAGAATTGTTAGGCAGTGCGACGATAAAGCCTTGCGCCGGAGGCCAGATGCTCTGGACGCCCGCTGCTATCTTTGTTTCGGAATGCAACGCGGATGTCCCGTGTGGCGGGGAAGAAACATGGGTTAGCATTACTCTGTCGGGCGGTTGGCGTGAAGATAAACTGATCTTCACCGGCTCGAATGAGCGGCGCAGCGTCCGTGGGCTCCGTGCTCATGTTATCGTAGCAGGCGATCTTCGTGCGAACTGAAAGCGTTAGCCCGCTTTCGTTTTTCGAGACGTCGTAAACGATCCAGCTGTCCTCGTATCGACCAGCATAGAAGGATTCTTCAGTGCTTTCAGTGGAAGGCTTTGCAAGCTCAACAGGTTGAGCGATTTCAAATCCACAAATTTGTCTTAGATATGGAGCGGCAATATCTATAATCAGATCGGTGCCATTGTCTGAGTTCGTGAGCACTGCGAGAGCAAACTGCTGTGCAGGAGAGGCATATAGTTGAGCCTTAATTCCAGGACCACCACCACCATGGCCCACGACATCTGCTCCGTACGTCATCCACCCTAGTCCAATACCGTACGGCATTTGCCCAATATTGGGGGTAGTAGTACCTCTCATCAATTGGGCACTTAGGGGGGAGAGAATTCGCTTATTGCTTAGCGACAAGCCATCACACAGATGTGCACGCGCAAACATTACTAGATCGGCTGCGCTCATCATTGCTGTGTGGCCAGCAGGTGCGAATCCGAGCGGAAGAAAAACGTGCGACGTTCGAGTAAGGGCACCGGTGGTCCTATCTATAAAATGGCCAACGCTGGTTCTAAATAGCATAGCATCTTCCGGCAAAACCGCGGAATGGGGCAAACCCAACGGCTCAAATATTCTGGTTTTCACCAAGTCATACCAGTTTCTGTTCGTTACTTTTTCAGCAAGATGCCCTGCCACTACTGTAGCCGCGTTGCTATAAGAACAGTAGGCCCCAGGCGAGAAAACCTGAGAATAAGCTGACATTCGCCTCACTGCTTTTTCGATAGTTTCTTCATCGTGGCCGTTGTCAATCGGTGTTTCGCCATCGATGCCCGACGTATGATTGATGAGCATCATAACTGTAATTTCTTCGGTGGCGGTAGCATCTTTGACACGAAAATCAGGCAGGTATTTTCTTACCGGGTCCGCCAGATCCACCAAGCCCTGATCGACCAGCTGCATTACTAATGTAGCATTAAAGACTTTTGTGATGGACCCAATATGCATAATTGTGTCAGTCGTCAGACCGACACCAGTTGATATATTGGCAAATCCGGCTGCGGCCGTGGCAAGAGTACCTTCGTGAAAGACAGCAATGCTCGCGCCCGCCACCCTATGACGCTCCAACGCGTCCGTTAGTTCAATTTGGATGTTTCTTGCGTCTAAATTCATTAGTCTCTCCGAAGTTTGCCTTTGCATTCGCCCCTAGCCCTAGCCCTAGGGGCATGCGATGTGAATTTGGGACTGTCGGCACAGTGCGTAGCGCTACGCCCGTGTAATCCTCCTACGCTCCTGAGCGGGCGGTCGAGGAATGCAGCTATTGTCCGCTGTGATCAGCACTCCTTTTTTGCATGTTTTGGGAATCCGAATTCATTATCGCGCCGAACGTGAAAATTATATTATGGGAAAAATCATTTCTGACAATAGAAAAAGCTGACTGAATTATTCGGCAAACGCGAGTACTGCCGCACGATAAAACTGACCGAACGTGAGCGATGGACAGAAAAAATGCCCAGTGAGGCTCGTGATCATACCAGTTCAGGCGCATGATGGCATTGGTATAAGGAGAGATGCTGCTGACCGTCGGATACCGACTGGTCTCACACGGGGCAAATCCAACTGACGCACTTCAAAACGCTTCGACAAAGTGCGACCTTTCTGGCTATGGCGAAGCGGCCTGCATCCGTAGCTACTGTCGTTCAGCGCGCATCTGTTGGTACACCATTCGAGCTGCGACGAGATCGGCGAGTCCGGATCCAACGGCCTTGAAATAGGTGATCTCGTCGGTAGTGGTTCGCCCGTTTACGTTGCGATTGGCAAGATCCGCAAGAGTTCCAAGAACATGCTCTTCGGCTACAACGCCGCTCTGAATGGGTTGAACTAGGTCTCCCGCTTCACGAAGCGCTTCACGCGTGTCAACAAATGCTCTGGCGGCCTTTAACGTTGCGTCGTCCGCCTCTCGCATCTTGGGAGTAAAGCCGCCGATAAGATCGATGTGCGTGCCCTTGCGTACCCATGCGCCCGTGATTATGGGGCTGGTTGCAAGGGTTGCAGCACTAATGATGTCTGCCTTTCCTACCGCTTGCTCCAAATCCGTTACGACTTCCGAAACAATCCCTCTGTCGTTCAGGGAGCGAACGAGTTTTTCCGCGCCTTCCGGGATAATATCCCAGACTAGGACCTTCTCGATTGCCCTCACAGCGCGATACGCGTCAGGAATCTGGCTGGCAACGCGTCCGGAGCCGATTACGAGGAGCGACTTTGCGTCATCGCGGGCAAGATAGCGAGCCGCCAGGGCCGACGTGGCAACGGTTCTCCTTGACGTGATAACATTGCCGTCCATCAACGCCAGTTGTTGCCCAGTCACTCCATCATAAAGGATGTAGGTAGATGTCAGCCCCGGCAAACCGCGCGCTTTGTTTCCTGGAACAACGGTTACAAGCTTAACCCCAAGGAACTGATCCTGATCTTCCGCTTTTGACCAAGCAGGCATAAGGAGAAGTGTTGCGTCTGGTTCACTGCGTTTCTGAATATGATGATGGTGCCGAACCGGCACAGTGCAGCCGGCTGCGAATCCGCTCTGAAGCGCGTCGACAAGAGCACCATAGGGCAAGCCCGCGACCGTTGCTTCAGTATTTATCAATTCCAAACTGACATCGCTCATTTATTACTGGTCCTTCTTAAACTGTTGGCGGAAGCAATTGCCGCTTCCTTTAGTTGCGTTAAACAGCGCCTCGAGGACTTGATCATGCAAGCCAGGACGCAACCGATGATACGTTTTGAAGGGCGGTCTGCTCACCCATAATCGTTTGCGTTAGTAGCTCACCGCAGCCCAAAGCCATGGTCCAGCCGAGCTGCCCGTGTCCCGCGTTGATCCACAGGTTGCTATATTTGCGCACCTTGCCCAGGAATGGAGGGCCGGCGGCTGTAGTTGGCCGCAATCCAGCCCAAAACTCTGGCCGATTAAGCTCTACGGCATCACCGAATGATCGGCGCACGTAATCGGCAATCTGCGCTGTGCGCCCGTCCGGAAGGGAGCGGTCGCGCGCCGCAAATTCTGCAATCGCCGTCACCCGAAGTTGGCCGCCGTAGGTCGCAACCGCCAGCAATTCCGTCTCGTCGACATAAGGCAGCGTAGGCACTTTAGCGGGATCGGTGATCTTCCAAGTTCCCGAATAGCCTTTGACCGGGTATATGTTGGGCGCAAAGCCAAGCGTACGGGTTAGCTCAGGAGTCTCGACGCCTGTCGCAAGAATGACTGCATCGCACTGGATTTCCCCCTGATTGGTTTGTACAGCTTTTATAGTGTTCGATGATGTGCGGAACCCCGCGACATGGGTGCCGAAGTGGAAGCTGGCCCTATTCGATTTGTCCAGGAAGGCAGCCGTGCGTTCAGTGAATAACCTGCAGTCACCAACGCAGTCCACTAAGCTGAGAAGTCCGCCAACTAGCCGGCTGGACAGTCCCGACAGCCCGGGCTCGCGCGCAATCAGCTCATCTCGTTCAAGGACCGCGATACTGTCGACGCCGTGATCTTTGATGGAAGAAACGTGGATGTCGAATTGGCTCTTGTTCTGGAAGACATACAGACCGCCTTTGCGCCGCACCTCCTTCGGCAGCGCCATGTCGGTCTCTGCTGCGGCGATGAGGTCACGGCTATATCGGCTCAGACGTTGGAGGGTTTCGGTGTTCCTGTGATGTGCGTGTGGCGTGCAGTTTGCCAGGAACTCTATGCCCCAGCGCCACAGCGCCGGATCCA
>NZ_JAMYTU010000078.1:0-10618 GCF_040322615.1 Mesorhizobium sp. M0119 | reverse complement strand
ATCGCCGCCGTCAGCGACGTCTTGCCATGGTCGACGTGACCAATCGTGCCAATGTTCACATGAGGCTTAGTGCGCTCGAATTTACCTTTTGCCATGTGATCTCTCCATTCCTGCCAGCCCGTGCGGGCCTTGAATTAAGTTACTGATGCAACTCGTTTCGAGTTACGCGTATTTCTTCTGGACTTCCTGGGCGACCGCGGTCGGGACCGGTTCGTAATGGTCGAACTGCATCGTATAGGCCGCGCGGCCCTGGCTCATCGAGCGAAGGTTGTCCACGTATTTGAACATGTTGGCGAGCGGCACCATCGCGTTGATGACCACAGCGACGCCACGAGCTTCCTGGCCCTGGATCTGGCCGCGACGGCCATTCAGGTCGCCGATAACACTGCCGACGTAATCTTCCGGCGTCACCACTTCGACCTTCATGATCGGCTCGAGCAACTGCACGCCAAGCTTGGGCGCTGCTTCGCGGAAGCAGGCGCGGCCGGCGATTTCGAAGGCCAGAACCGACGAGTCCACGTCGTGGTAGGCGCCATCGATCAGCGTCGCCTTGACGCCGATCATCGGGAAGCCGGCGAACGGGCCTGAGGTCATGACGCTGTTGATGCCCTTTTCGACACCGGGGATGTATTCCTTCGGCACAGCGCCGCCGACGATCTTGGTTTCGAACTCGAATTCGCTGCTTTCGGGATTCGGCTCGAACAGGATCTTGACGCGGGCGAACTGGCCGGTACCGCCGGTCTGCTTCTTGTGCGTGTAGTCCTGCTCGTGCTTGCGGGTGATCGTCTCGCGGTAGGCCACCTGCGGCGCGCCGACATTGGCCTCGACCTTGAACTCGCGACGCATGCGGTCGACGATGATGTCGAGGTGAAGTTCACCCATGCCGGAGATGATCGTCTGGCCGCTTTCCTCGTCGGTCTTGACGCGGAAGGACGGATCCTCGGCGGCCAGGCGGTGAAGGGCGAGGCCCATCTTTTCCTGGTCGTTCTTGGTCTTCGGCTCGATGGCGATCTGGATGACCGGATCGGGGAATTCCATGCGCTCGAGGATGACCGGATGCAGCGGATCACTGAGCGTGTCGCCGGTGGTGGTGTCCTTGAGACCAGCGAGGGCGACGATGTCGCCTGCAAACGCCTCTTCGACGTCGGCGCGCGAATTCGCATGCATCTGCAACATGCGGCCGATGCGCTCTTTCTTGCCCTTCACGGTGTTGTCCACCGAGATGCCCTTGGTGAGCTTGCCCGAATAGATGCGGGCAAACGTGAGCGAACCGACGAACGGGTCGTTCATGATCTTGAAGGCAAGCATCGACAGCGGCTCGTTGTCGTCGGCATGACGCTCGATCTCGGCGTCGGTCTTGGCGTCGACGCCCTTGATGGCCGGGACATCGGCCGGCGACGGCAGATATTCGACGACGGCGTCGAGCAGCGGCTGCACGCCCTTGTTCTTGAAGGCCGAACCGCAGAACATCGGATAGAACTTCACCGCGATCGTGCCCTTGCGGATGAGCGCACGGATCTCGTCGTTGCTCGGCATCTTGCCTTCGAGGTAATTCTCGAGCGCCGTCTCGTCCATTTCGACGGCGGCCTCGATCATCTTCTCGCGGTATTCTTCGGCACGAGCCTTGAGGTCGGCAGGGATCTCGACGATGTCCCAGGCAGCGCCCAGCGTCTCGTCGCGCCAGACCAGCGCGTTCATCTCGACGAGGTCGACGACACCCTTGAACTCGGTCTCGGCGCCGATCGGCAGCTGCATGACGACGGCATGCGCACCGAGGCGCGAACCGATCATCTCGACCGAGCGGTAGAAGTCGGCGCCGATCTTGTCCATCTTATTGCAGAAGATCATGCGCGGGACGCGATACTTGTCAGCCTGGCGCCAGACGGTCTCGGTCTGCGGCTCGACACCGGCATTGGCATCGAGCAGCGCGATGGCGCCGTCGAGCACGCGCAGCGAACGCTCGACCTCGATGGTGAAGTCGACGTGGCCGGGGGTGTCGATGATGTTGAAGCGATGCATCTTGCCGTCGCGACCCTTCCAGAAGGTCGTGGTGGCGGCCGACGTGATGGTGATGCCGCGCTCCTGCTCCTGCTCCATCCAGTCCATGGTCGCAGCACCGTCGTGGACTTCGCCGATCTTGTGCGACTTGCCCGTGTAATAGAGGACGCGCTCGGTGGTCGTCGTCTTGCCGGCGTCGATGTGCGCCATGATACCGAAATTGCGGTAGTCTTCGATTTTATATTCGCGGGCCATGGGAGGTGCCTCTTCAGTCTCGTTCGCGCTTTACCAGCGGTAGTGCGCGAAAGCGCGGTTGGCTTCTGCCATCTTGTGGGTGTCTTCACGCTTCTTGACAGCGGTGCCGCGGTTGTTGGCCGCGTCCATCAGCTCGCCGGAGAGGCGGTCGACCATAGTGGTCTCGTTGCGGTTGCGGGCGGCAGCGATCAGCCAGCGGATGGCCAATGCCTGACGGCGCTCGGGGCGCACGTCGACCGGAACCTGGTAGGTGGCGCCGCCGACGCGGCGCGAACGCACTTCCACATGCGGCGCGACATTGTCGAGCGCCTGATGGAAGACGGTGACCGGCTCCTGCTTGGTCTTGGACTGGACCTGATCGAGCGCGCCGTAGACGATGGTCTCGGCAACCGACTTCTTGCCGTCATACATGACGGCATTCATGAACTTGGTGACGATCAGATCGCCGAACTTCGGGTCCGGATTGATCTCACGCTTTTCTGCACTGTGACGACGGGACATTTTTTCTCTGCCTCAATTCTACGCGGTGGCCTGGATCCCGGATCGTCGCTTGACGCCGTCCGGAACGACCTTGGCTACGCTTCGGTCACTTCGGACGCTTGGCGCCGTATTTCGAACGGCGCTGCTTGCGGTTCTTCACGCCTTGCGTGTCGAGCACGCCGCGGATGATGTGGTAACGGACGCCCGGAAGATCCTTGACGCGACCGCCGCGGATCATCACCACCGAGTGCTCCTGAAGGTTGTGGCCTTCGCCGGGGATGTAACCGATCACTTCAAAACCATTGGTCAGGCGGATCTTGGCCACCTTGCGCAGCGCCGAGTTCGGCTTCTTCGGCGTCGTGGTGTAGACGCGCGTGCAGACGCCCCGCTTCTGCGGGTTCTGCTGCATGGCCGGGACCTTGTTGCGCTTCACCGGCGCAATGCGCGGCTTGCGGATCAGCTGGTTGACGGTAGGCATTAAACCCTCTTGTCTCTCAATTCCGTGTCTTGCCCGGTCAGGGCCGCTCAAAGCGTCATTTCCATACGCAAATTCGGGCCACAAACCGCGCCTCGCGGTCTTGCCCGAACAAATGGCAGAGGAAGCGGAAGCCGCTTCATGCACGCCGGAAATGTCTTTTCGCTCGTAAAACGAACCCTGTTTGAGGCAAACTCCAAAGCGTGTCGCTTCGGAAGCGAGAGCCTCACATCGGTTCTGACTGGGCGGCTTCTACTCGTATGGCCACTGTCCGTCAACCCCGGAGCGGCAAATATTGCGCTGAACCCGAGGCTTGGCAGCCATGCGAAAAACGCATGTAATTTTCTTGCGCCGTTTTTTCAAGAGGAAGGCAGAAAGTGACCGGCTTGCGGCTGTTTCCACGCGGTGCTTCGTGCGAAAAGGCGGCATGAACAGCCCAAAACCCCTCGCCCGGAGGTACGAACCCGTGAATGACAATGAGGAGCGCCCGGTCACCATTATTACCGGCCGGGTGTGGAAGCGCAAAGGCGGCAAGCCGGAAGGCGTGCATGTGATGCTGGTCGCGCCGGACGACGATTCGGCGGTGCGCCGCGCTCTCGAATCACTCGCCGCGGAAGGTTACGCCGAGGCCGAGCTCGATCAGATCGGCGACCTGGACGGCGTGCCCGACGAGGAGCCGCATCTGTCCGCCTATCAGGGCGCGCTCGAAGGCGAAGTATCGATCGTGACGTTCGATGTGCCGATCTGAAGAGATCTGAATCGCGGTCGATCTCGCGGGCCGGCGACACAAGCCGGCGACTTGCCCGGCACAAGTTCTCTGCTAAGAAGCGACCTCTGGCAAAACCAAGCACACTCAACCTGCGGAGTTCCCATGTCCTCTAGTCCCATCAAGCTCGGCATCGTCGGCGTGGGAAAGATCGTCCGCGACCAGCACCTGCCGGCGCTGGCGAAGGACCACGACTATCGCCTGGTCGCCGCAGCGAGCCGCCACGGGAAAGTCGAAGACACCCCGAATTTCCCGACGATCGAGGCGATGCTTGACGCGGTGCCGGAGCTCGAGGCGGTGTCGCTGTGCATGCCGCCGCAGTTTCGCTATGACGCAGCGCGCACGGCGCTGGCGGCGAAAAAGCATGTCTTCTTGGAAAAGCCGCCCGGCGCCACGGTCAGCGAGGTCGAAGACCTGAAGGCCCTGGCGGCAGCGAACGGCGTCTGCCTGTTCGCCAGCTGGCATTCACGCTATGCGCCGGCCGTCGAAGCTGCACGTGCATTCCTCAGCTCGACTACGATCTGGTCGGCCGCCATCAACTGGAAGGAAGACGTGCGCCGCTGGCATCCGAATCAGGAATGGATCTGGGCTCCCGGCGGCTTTGGCGTCTTCGATCCCGGCATCAACGCGCTGTCGATCGCCACCCACATCCTGCCGCCGATGTTCATCGGCTCGGCAGAGCTCGATTTCCCCGAGAACCGCGCGGCTCCGATCGCCGCCCATATCGCCTTCCGCACTTCGAACGGTCTGCCGGTCACGATGGAACTCGACTGGCGTCAGACCGGCCCGCAAAGCTGGGACATTCTGGCTGATACCGAGGCCGGATCGATGGTGCTTTCTGGTGGCGGCTCAAAGCTCGCCATCGATGGCCGCGTCGTTCACGAGGAGCCGGAAGCGGAATACCCGATGCTCTACAAGCGATTCGCCGAGATCGTGCGCGCCGGCACCTCCGACGTCGATCTCGCGCCCCTGCAGCACGTCGCCGACGCCTTCATGCTCGGCAGGCGCAATGTGGTCGAGGCGTTTTTCGATTGATATTGACGCCGGTAGAGCGACCTTGAATGTTCCGGATCACCTTGGCTTGCGGTCCGGGAATTCTCCCGCACGAGGCGCAGAAGTAACGGGAGCCGTCCGGTGTCCTTGTTCAAGTTCGCTCATGAAATCTTGAACCACCACCTCGAGATCGGCCTGCCCCCAACCAAGCTCGGTGATTTCTCCATATCGAATGAAATTTGAACGGTCGAACCCGCCTTCAATGTCATTGTAGGAAATCACGCTCCGGCCGATCAAACCTACGACCCAGATGCGATGATCACTCCCAGCAGGAGAGTGATGCAGCCATTCTTCCGGTTCGATCTTGATCAGCTCCCAAAGTCTTCGCTGCCCAAAGCTCATGCGATCTCGGCCAGCGTTGATCAATTCCCAGATGGTTGCCTCGTTCAATTGACGATTCCTTCAAAAGCCAGCCGCCGGTGGCAGCTTCAGTCGACGATCGCTATGGCAAAGCCGTCATAGCCCTTGGCGCCAACAGTCTGGATGGCGGTGCCTTGCAGACGCTTGTCGCTGCCGATGAACGAGAACGCCGCGCGTGCCCCTTCGACATTGGCGTCGCGGCCATCTTCGTTCACCACCGCGCCGTCACGGATGACATTGTCGCAGACGATGACGGTCCCCGGCCTCGAAAGACGCTTGGCCCACGACAGATAGTGCGGGTTGTTCGGCTTGTCGGCGTCGATGAAGATGAAGTCGAACGGCCCGGCATGCTCGGCGCCTAACGCCGCAAGCGATTGAAGCGCCGGTCCGACCCGCAGTTCCACCCGGTCCGACACCCCTGCCCGTTCAAAGTTCGACCGCGCGACACTGGCGTGGTGCGGATCAAGCTCGAGCGTCACGACCTTGCCGTCCACGGGCAACGCGCGCGCCATCCAGATTGTCGAATAGCCGCCCAACGTGCCGATTTCGAGTACCTTCTTCGCTCCCTGTATTCGCGCAAGAAGTGACAGCAGCTTGCCCTGCGCCGGCGAAACATCGATCGCCGGCAGGCCGTGTCATGGTTAGCCGCCAGAACGGCATCGAGGGCAGCATCCGCCTCGAAAAGAGCCTCGACAATATAGTCGTCGACAGAAGCCCAGGTCTTCCTGCTCATCGTTCTCCTCCGATCCGATTGGGGAACCACAATGCGAAAAGGGGCCACTTGGGCCCCTTTTCTATCTTTTCTTTCTGTCGCGCTTACTGCGCGGCGGAAGCCATGTCGGTCAGCATCGGCTCGGCGACCTCGACGCCGGACGCCTTGCGGCGCTCGTCGATGATCAGCTCGTCGCGCGAGGTGGCGATGCGCCGGATCTGGCTCATCGTACCGCCGGTACCGGCCGGGATCAGCCGGCCGACGATGACGTTTTCCTTCAGCCCCTGCAGCATGTCGGTCTTGCCGGCAACCGCAGCTTCGGTCAGCACCCTCGTCGTCTCCTGGAAGGAGGCGGCGGAGATGAAGGACGGCGTCTGCAGCGAGGCCTTGGTGATGCCGAGCAGCACCGGCTGGCCTTCGGCCGGCTTCTTGCCCTCCTCGACCAGGCGCTCGTTGACCTCTTCCAGCTCGATCACGTCGACGTGGTCGCCCGGAATGTAGGTCGAATCGCCCTGCGTGGTGATCTCGACCTTCTGCAGCATCTGGCGAACGATCACCTCGATGTGCTTGTCGTTGATCGACACGCCCTGCAGTCGGTAGACCTCCTGGATCTCATTGACGAGGTAGGAGGCAAGCGCCTCCACGCCCTTGATCGCCAGGATGTCGTGCGGCGCCGGATTGCCGTCGAGGATGTAGTCGCCTTTCTCGATGACGTCGCCGTCCTGGAGATGGAACGGCTTGCCCTTCGGGATCAGGTATTCGACCGGCTCAAGCGTCGAGTCATGCGGCTCGATGATGATGCGGCGCTTGTTCTTGTAGTCGCGGCCGAAGCGGATCGTGCCATCGATCTCGGCGATGATGGCGTGATCCTTCGGACGGCGTGCCTCGAACAGTTCGGCCACACGCGGCAGACCACCGGTGATGTCCTTGGTCTTGGCGCTTTCCATCGGAATACGCGCCAGCACGTCGCCGGGGCGAACCTGTGCGCCCGGCTCGACCGAAAGAATGGCCTCGACCGAGAGCAGGAAGCGGGCGTCGCCGCCCTTGGACAGCTTGCCGACCTTGCCCTTGGCGTCCTGGATGGCAATCGCCGGCTTGAGGTCGTTGCCGCGTGGCGTCGAGCGCCAGTCGATGACCTCACGCTTGGTGATGCCGGTCGATTCGTCGGCCGTTTCCTGAACGGAAATGCCGTCGACCAGATCCTCGTACGACACCCTGCCCTCGATTTCGGTGAGGACCGGGCGGGTATAGGGATCCCACTCGGCGATACGCTGGCCGCGCTTAACCTTGTCGCCATCGTCCACGAAGATGCGCGAACCATAGGTGACACGGTGCGTGGCGCGCTCCTTGCCGGCTTCGTCGAGGATCAGCACCGCCATGTTGCGGCCCATGACCATCAGCTGGCCGTCGGAGTTGCGCACCACGTTGCGGTTGCGGATCTCGACCTTGCCCTCATACGAGGCTTCAAGGAACGACGAGTCCACCACCTGCGCCGTACCGCCCATGTGGAAGGTACGCATGGTGAGCTGGGTGCCCGGCTCGCCGATCGACTGCGCCGCGATGACGCCGACAGCCTCGCCCTGGTTGACCGGGGTGCCGCGGGCCAGATCGCGTCCGTAGCAGACCGCGCAGACGCCAACCCTGACTTCGCAGGTCAGCGCCGAGCGGATGCGGACCGACTGGACGCCAGCCTTTTCGATCTGTTCCACGTCGCGCTCGTCCATCAGCGTTCCAGCCTTGACCAGAACCTCGCCCGACACCGGATGGGTGATGTCGTCGAGCGACGTACGGCCGAGCACGCGCTGGCCGACGGAAGCGACGACCTGGCCGGCATCGACGATCGGCTGCATGGTGAGGCCCTTGTCGGTGCCGCAGTCGACGGAGTTGACGATGCAGTCCTGCGCCACATCGACCAGACGACGGGTGAGGTAGCCCGAGTTCGCCGTCTTCAAGGCGGTGTCGGCCAGACCCTTGCGGGCGCCGTGGGTCGAGTTGAAGTACTCGAGCACGGTCAGGCCTTCCTTGAAGTTCGAGATGATCGGCGTCTCGATGATTTCACCCGACGGCTTGGCCATCAGGCCGCGCATGCCGGCGAGCTGGCGCATCTGGGTGGGCGAGCCACGCGCACCGGAGTGCGACATCATGTAGATCGAGTTCATCGGCTTTTGACGGCCATTGTCCTCGAACTCGACCGCCTTGATGCGGGCCATCATTTCGTCGGCGACCTTTTCCGAGCACTTGGCCCAGGCGTCGACGACCTTGTTGTACTTCTCGCCCTGCGTGATCAGACCGTCATTGTACTGCTGCTCGTACTCCTTGGCCAAAGCCTCGGTGTCGGACACCAGCTTGATCTTGGCGTCCGGGATCAGCATGTCGTCCTTGCCGAACGAAATGCCGGCACGGCAGGCGTGGCTGAAGCCGAGAGCCATGATGCGATCGCAGAAAATGACCGTCTCCTTCTGACCGCAATGGCGGTAGACGGTGTCGATCATCTTGGAGATGTTCTTCTTGGTCATCTCCTGGTTGGCGGTCTCGTAGGGCACGTTGTGGTTCTTCGGCAGAAGCTCGCCGATGATCATGCGGCCAGGCGTGGTGTCGTAGATCTTCGACACGACCTTGCCGTCGGCGTCGACCGTGCGGAAGCGCCCCTTGATCTTGGCATGCAGCGTCACCGCCTTGGTCTCGAGCGCGTGCTGGAGCTCGCCCATGTCGGCAAACACCATGCCCTCGCCCGGCTCGTTCTGGTTGACGATCGAGAGATAGTAGAGACCGAGAACCATGTCCTGCGACGGCACGATGATCGGCGCACCGGAAGCCGGGTGCAGGATGTTGTTGGTCGACATCATCAGCACGCGGGCCTCGAGCTGCGCTTCCAGCGACAGCGGCACGTGGACCGCCATCTGGTCGCCGTCGAAGTCGGCGTTGAAGGCCGTGCAGACCAGCGGGTGAAGCTGGATCGCCTTGCCTTCGATCAGGATCGGCTCGAACGCCTGGATGCCGAGGCGGTGCAGCGTCGGTGCGCGGTTCAAAAGCACCGGATGCTCGCGGATGACCTCGTCGAGGATATCCCAGACCTCCGGACGCTCCTTCTCGACAAGCTTCTTCGCCTGCTTGACGGTCGAGGAGTAACCCTTGGCGTCGAGACGGGCGTAGATGAAGGGCTTGAACAGCTCGAGCGCCATCTTCTTCGGCAGGCCGCACTGGTGCAACTTGAGCTCCGGACCGGTGACGATGACCGAGCGGCCGGAATAGTCGACGCGCTTGCCGAGCAGGTTCTGGCGGAACCGGCCCTGCTTGCCCTTCAGCATATCCGACAGCGACTTCAGCGGACGCTTGTTGGCGCCGGTGATGACGCGGCCGCGGCGGCCGTTGTCGAACAGCGCATCGACGGCTTCCTGCAGCATGCGCTTTTCATTGCGCACGATGATGCCGGGAGCGCGCAGCTCGATCAGCCGCTTCAAGCGGTTATTGCGGTTGATGACGCGGCGATAGAGATCGTTCAGATCCGACGTGGCGAAACGGCCGCCGTCCAGCGGGACAAGCGGACGCAGGTCCGGCGGGATCACCGGAACCACCTTCATGATCATCCATTCCGGACGGTTGCCGGATTCCATGAAGTTCTCGACGACCTTGAGCCGCTTCAGGTACTTCTTCTGCTTGAGCTCGGAGGTGGTCGAAGCCAGTTCCGAACGCAGATCGCCGGCGATCTTCTCGAGGTCCATGCCGGCCAGAAGGTCGTGGATCGCCTCGGCGCCGATCATGGCCGTGAACGAGTCCTCGCCATACTCGTCGACGGCCATCATGTACTCTTCCTCGCTGAGGAGCTGGTGCTCCTTCAGCGCGGTGAGGCCGGGCTCGGTGACGATGTAGTTCTCGAAGTAGAGAACGCGCTCAATATCCTTCAGTGTCATGTCGAGCAGCGTGCCGATGCGCGACGGCAGCGACTTCAGGAACCAGATGTGGGCGACCGGTGCCGCCAGCTCGATATGGCCCATGCGCTCGCGGCGGACGCGCGACAGCGTGACTTCGACGCCGCACTTCTCGCAGATGACGCCCTTGTACTTCATGCGCTTGTACTTGCCGCACAGACACTCATAGTCCTTGATCGGACCAAAAATGCGCGCGCAGAACAGGCCGTCACGCTCCGGCTTGAAGGTGCGGTAGTTGATGGTCTCCGGCTTCTTGATCTCGCCGAACGACCAGGACAGAATCTTCTCAGGGCTGGCAAGCGAGATCCGGATCGAATCGAACACCTGCGCAGGCGCCTGGGGATTGAAGAGATTCATGACCTCTTGGTTCATGCCGTTCTCCTTTTCGGGGTCCTCGAAAACCCCTTGCATCTAGCGCGGGCCAAACGCCCGCCGACTTGATCGGCCATCGGCCGAGAATTTGGTGCGTCCGGGGGCGGGGGGTCCCCCGCCCGGCCGGGTTGGTGTTAGGGCGCCGGGGGGGGCCGGGGTGGGGTTTAGGCGGGGAGTGGTGTTTGACACTCGGCCGTTTGTGCCGGGGGCCGCGGTTT
>NZ_JAMYTU010000077.1:0-10833 GCF_040322615.1 Mesorhizobium sp. M0119 | reverse complement strand
CGCATGGACGGCATCCGGTCACAGCTGAAGTCGATCGGGCTCGAACCCTACGATTGCCTCAATCCCGGCCTGATGGATTTTATCGCCACCTGGACCGCGAAGAAGTCGGGCGCGTTGCCGGCCTAGTAGCCGCTCGACTATCATGATCGTGCCGGGCGACATCGCCCCGCACGATCATGTGCACGTGCGGATGGTGGGTCATCGCGGAGCCCATGTGTGGAGGACGGCCGTGATGCCGATACGGGCGCCGAGAGCGTAGGCCTCGAGCCCCTAGTTTGCAGGCATTGCCCTATTTCAATCGCCTCGATTGCGCCGAGGTGCCCAAGCGCGCTCAGCTGATACGAGTTCTCACCATTGAGATCTCCCTTGTTCTGTCCCATCTGCCCAACATCATCACCCCCAGGCTTCGACATCCGGGCGCTAATGCCGCCCTGTGGAGCAGAAGAAGCTGGTGGTGCTCACGAGCGCGCGAGCGATTCACACAAGCATTGGCCTCCGCCCAGGCGGGCTGCACGAAGATCTGCCACGGCTTTTGGTCGAGGACATGGGCAATTGGATCCGCCCCATCCTATTCGCCGAGAGATACACACTTGAAGATCGGGCCCAACTAGGACTAAGTTTTATAGACTAAGTCACGAGGCCCGCAATGCGCACCGTCAATATCCACGAAGCCAAGACGCATCTGTCTCGTCTTATCGACAGGGCGGCCAAGGGCGAATCTTTCATTATCGCCAAATCCGGCAAGCCGATGGTCAAGGTCGTTGCCATAGACGCACCTGCGGCCGGCGAAATGCGTCGCTTGGGGTTTATGGCCGGGCAGTTTTCAGTTCCGGACGATTTTGATCGCATGGCCGATGAGGAAATCGAGAAGCAGTTTGGCGGCGACGCATGAAACTTCTGCTCGATACCCATCTTCTGCTCTGGGCGGCGGGCGAGCCCGGAAAGCTCCCGCCCGCCGCCCTTGCTGAGATCGAGAATGTCGACAACCACCTGACCTTCAGCGCTGCAAGTCTCTGGGAGATTGCCATCAAATGCAGTTTGGGCCGCTCTGACTTTAGGGTCGATACGCGTCTTTTACGTCGGGGCCTGATAGACAATGGCTATCATGAGCTGCCAATCACCGGCGAGCATGCCATTGCGGTGGAGGGGCTTCCACCCATCCACAAGGACCCCTTCGATCGGATCCTGATTGCTCAATCGATTGTGGAAGGCATTACATTGCTGACCGTCGACGATCTGGTCGCGCAGTATCCTGGGCCTGTCCGTCGTCTCTGATGGAGGTGACCCGAGCCCTCGGTGGGCTAGGCGGTTGAAGTCAGCTATCGCTTCAGACCACCCATGAACGCCTTTACTCGAGCAGAGTCGACTTGGTTCCACCAGACGCCGTCGTGCTTCAGCGCGCTGGCGATGATGACCCCGTCGACAATGGCGAGGATATCGTTGGCGTTGTCCGCCGTGACACCGCTTCCGACCAGCGTCGGCAGGCCGGCGGCCTGCTTGATCATGCTTATGTAGCCCAAATCCGCGGCGTGGCCGGTGCGCTGGCCGGTGGCGATGATGGCGTCGGCGTCGAAGAAGACCAGGTCCTTGACCAGTTCCTCCACCGGACGGTCGGCGACGATGGCATGTGCGCCGTGCTTGACATGGGCATCGGCGAAAATGCGGATGCCGTTGGCGCGCAGCCTGGCGCGGTAGCGCGCCGCGCGGCCCGACTCGCCTTCGACAAAGCCCTCATTGGCGACATAGGCGTTCGCCCATTGATTGACGCGGACGAAACCGGCGCCGGCAGCGCTGGCGATCGCCAAGGCCGGGATCGCGGCATTGGCCAGCACATTGATGCCGATCGGCCTGCCGAGCTCGCGGCGGATGCGGTCGGAGACGACCGCCATATAGGCCGCCGTCTCCGGCCCGATATCGTCAGGCTTGGCGAAGGGGATGTCGCCATGGTTCTCGACGATGACGCCGTCGCAGCCGCCTTCGAGATAGGCTTTGGCGTCATCGAGCCCGCGCTGGTAGATCACTTCCACGGCCTCGCCGCCATAGCGCGGCGCGCCGGGCAGCGGCGCCAGGTGAACGACGCCGATCACCACCTTGGTGCGGCCGAAAAGGTCTAGAAGCGCGTCGCCGCCGGATTGGCCGATCTGGGTCATGAGAGCTCCATTTGATCGATGAGCACCGCCATCTCGGAGGCGGAAGGACAG
This sequence comes from Mesorhizobium sp. M0119, assembly GCF_040322615.1. Lineage (NCBI taxonomy): Bacteria > Pseudomonadati > Pseudomonadota > Alphaproteobacteria > Hyphomicrobiales > Phyllobacteriaceae > Mesorhizobium > Mesorhizobium sp. M0119. The sequence goes on along the minus strand of NZ_JAMYTU010000077.1, from coordinate 8,632 downwards.
GATGCCAGCGTGCCCGGCCGTGTCACGGCGATTGCGGCGGCCGCGAGCGCAAGCTCCAGCGCCGAGGTGACCGGCATGCCCCGCGCAAGCCCGCCGGCGAGGCAGCCGCAGAACACATCGCCGGCGCCGCTGGTGTCGAGCGCCTTGATCTGCGGCGCCGGCAAACGAAGCGGCTTTTCATGGCCCGGGCCAAGCACGAGACAGCCTGCGGCACCGAGCGTGATGACGACGGTGCCTGCGCCTTTGGCTACCAGCGCGCCGGCGGCTGCTGTCATATCATCCCGGCCGGTCAGGGTTTTCGCCTCGGATTGGTTGACCACCAAAACCTCCGCCAGGCCGAGATCGGGCAGCGAAATCGCATCGATCGGGCTGGCGTTGAGAACGGTGCGCGCGCCGTTTTCCCTTGCTGCCCCGAGGCAGGCATTGGTCACGGCAGCCCGCAAATTTCCCTGGCAGACGAGGATGTCGCCGGGCGCGATCCAGCGGACAAGTGCTGTCTGCGCAACCGGGTCGAAGGCTTCGCTGCAGGCGACGCCGCTGACGATGAAATTCTCTCCGCCTCGATCGACGACGATGGTCGAGCGGTCGCTCGGCAGCTCGAATTCGCTCACCTCAAGGTCGGACAGCTCGCTGTCGAGGCGGCTCCTGATCCATGCGCCAGCGGGGTCCTTGCCGACCGCCGTCCAGAACGTCACCTCTGCACCAGTCCGTGCTGCTGCGACCGCCTGGTTGGCGCCCTTGCCGCCGAGCCCGTCGGCATAGCTCACGGCATTCAAAGTCTCGCCCGCGGCAGGGAAGCGGCCGACGCGAAACACGGTATCGACGCAGGCATTGCCGACAACGTGGACATGCATGGCTCAGCTCTCACCGGTCGCCCAGCCCAGCATCTGTTCGAACAGGGTCTTGTAGCCTGGCCAAGCGATGAATTGCGGCGGCAGCCAATGCGGCCCGACATCGGATGTCCAGGCCACGGTGCGGCCCTTGCCGTAATGGCCGGTGACAAGCAGCGGCAGCGAGCCACAATCCGACGACACGCTGGCCAGGACCTCGGCCCCGTCCTTCAGCGTCACCTCGTTAAAACCGAGCAGGATCGGCCAGTCCGAGCCGAGGCCCCTGAGGATGGGATGGCTCGACCCTGGTTTCGGCACGGGCGCAAAACCTTCGGGAACCTCGACGCGGTCGTCGTAGGCCAGGCAATTCACCGGCAGCACGTCCTCGACCGGGGTCTTGCGGTAGCGCGCGCCCCCATTGATGCCCTGGAAGCTGTAGTAGCCGCCGAACATCAATAGACCACCGCCGCCGCTGACGTAATCGCGCAGCAGGCGCAGGCGGTTCGGCGTGGGCTTCGAGTGGACCCAGGTGTCGGGATGCAGCAGCAGCGTGTTGGCGCCAATGTCGGAGAGCACGACCGCGTCATAGACAGACAGCGCCTCCATCGTCTGAGGAAACCCGCGCTGCGCCTCATGTGCCGGCATGAAGGTGACGTCGAAGTCGGTCGCCTTCAGCGCGCCCAGCAACTCGTCCGCGCCGGTGTGGTAGGTGACGGTCGGAAACTGGTCGAAACCCTTGATATGGGTCGCGGTCGACACCCAGGATTCGCCGGCAAGCAGGATCTTCTTCTTGGACATTTGAACTCCCGTGTAACTCCAGGCCGCTTAGAGCCGCGCGAATACGCTTTTCGGATTGGCGATCAGCATGCGGTCGATGGCCGCCTGCTCGACGCCGTGGCGTTTCAGGCGCGGTATGAAATGCTTCAGGATATAGCCATAGCCGAAGCCGCCGAAGCGCGTCAGCATGATCTTGAGGAACACATCCTGCGACAACAGCAGGCGGTCGCCGAAACCTGCCTCGACAAGGTTCGCGATGGCGCGTGCATTCTCCTCGTCGGAGGGCGATTGCGCGTCCTGGTCGGCGTAATAATAGTCCATGCCGATCATGTCGTATTCGAGGAACGCGCCGCGCCGGGCGAGGCTTTTCTGGTAATCGGGATCGCCGTGGCTCGGGTTCATGTGGCAGAGTACGGTATGACGAAGATCGGCGCCCTCGGCCTCGACGATATCGAGCACTTCGTGCGCCAGCCGCTCCCAGCCCGGCAGATGGATCGACAGCGGCACGCCGGTGATGCGCGAGGCGCGCGCCGAAGCGCGCAGCGACTTGCGCTCCTCGGTGGTGAAATCCTTGCTGACGCCGACCTCGCCGATCAGCCCGGCCATGATCGGCGGCTGCGTCTCGCCGCCGCCGACGTCGTTGACGATGAACTCGGTAACGGCGTCGACATCCATCTCCTTCAGCCATTCGGGATGGGTGTGCTCGAGATAGAAGCCGGTGCCCATGACGATCTTCAGGCCGGACATGCGGCTGACGCGGGCGAGCTTTTCGGGGTCGCGGCCGATGCCGATATTGGTGGCATCGACGACGGTGTGGCCGCCCAGCGCGCGATAGCGCTGCAGCTCCGACAGCGCCAGGTCGGCGTCGTCGAGCGAAACGTTGTCGCGGTTGACGTAAGGGTTCATGCGCAACTCGCCGATGATCTCGATGTTCACCGGCTGCTCGGCGATCGCCATGTCATCGGGATGGCAGGGGCATTTCCAGCTGCGCGAGCCATCGAGCAAGATGTGCTCGTGCATCAGCGTGATGCCCATGTCGTCGACCGGAACCGGGCCGAGCACGGTCATCACATGGCCAGTATCGACCCCGATCGCCAGCCGCTGGTCGGGCACTGCGTCATCGAACAGACCGCTCATCGGCTCAACGGCTCCGCACGGCGCCGCGGAACAGGCGGAAGTTCAGCCAGATGGCGATCAGGATGATCGTTCCGGTGACAATCGGCGTCAGGAAAGGCGACAGATGCGCCAGGATCAGGCCGTTGCCGATGACGGCCACGGTCAGCGCGCCGAGCACCGTGCCAATGATCGTTCCACGGCCGCCGAACAGGCTGGTGCCGCCGAGCACGACGGCGGCGATGACTTCCAGTTCGAAACCCTGTCCGGCATTCGAAGATCCCGATCCAAGCCGGGCAGCAATGATGATCCCGGCAAGGGCTGCCGCGGTGGCGGAAATCACATAGACGAAGAGCGTCGTCTGCCGCGTGTTGACGCCGGCGCGCCGCACCGCCTCAGCGTTGGCGCCAATGCCGGTGACATAGCGGCCGAATGGCGTCTCGTTGAAGGCGAGATAGGCGATGGCCAGGATCGCCAGCGCGATCAGCGCCGGCACCGGCACGCCAAGGAACCAGGCGCGGCCCAGCACGGTGAAAGCGCTTCCTGGCTCGATGGGGATGGAATAGCCGCCGGTGATCAGCAGCGCCACGCCACGGATCACCGAAAGCCCGGCAAGCGTGACGATGAAGGACGGGATGCCCTCATAGGCAATGAAATAGCCCTGTACTGCCCCAAGCAGGGCACCGAGCGCCAACATGGCGAGGATAACGACTGGCCACGGCAGGCCAAACTGCAAAAGCGTCGCCGACAGCGTCGCCACAAGCGCCAGCACGGAGCCGACCGAAAGATCGATGCCGCCAGTGGTGATGACGAAAGTCATTGCCGCGGCGACGATCAGCAGCGGCGCCGACTGCCGCAGGATGTTCAACAGATTGGGCGATGTCAGAAAGGCGTCGGTCGCAACCGAGAAGATGATGCAGACGACCAGAAAGAACAGCGCGATCGAGAAGACGCTGCCATTGGCGAGCAGCGCATCGCGCCAGGTGCCCCTGCGCACCCGTGAGGGCTGGGCGGCATGGATCGCGTCGCTCATGCCGGCGCTCCACCGCGATAGCCATTGGTGGCGGAACGCGCACTGAACTTGCGGCCGACGATCAGATTGACCACGTCTTCGATATTGGTCTCGCCGATCAGCCGCTCGGCGACATTGCGCCCTTCATACATGACCTGGATGCGATCGCAGACGAGGAACAGATCCTGCAGCCGGTGGGTGATCAGGATGACGCTGACACCGCGCGCACTGACCGCGCGGATCAGTTCGAGCACGGCCTCGACTTCGGCCACGGCAAGCGCTGCCGTCGGCTCGTCCATGATCAGCACGGCCGGCTCGAACGAGGCGGCGCGGCCGATTGCGATCGACTGGCGCTGCCCGCCGGAGAGGTTTTCGACCTTGAGCCGCGTGTCGGCAATGACGATGCCGAGCCGATCGAGCATCTGGCGCGTCTCGTCATGCATGCGCTTCTTGTCGAGAAAGGAAATGCCTGCGATGCGGCGGCGCGGCTCGCGGCCGAGAAACAGATTGCCGGCGACATCGACCGTGTCGCAGAGCGACAGGTCCTGGTAGACCATCTCGACGCGCGCCGCACGTGCGTCCGCCGGCGAGCTGAAGATCACCGGCTTGCCGTCGATCTCGATGGTGCCGGCGTCGGGAACCACAGCCCCCGACAGCACCTTGCTCAATGTCGACTTGCCCGCGCCATTGTCGCCGACCAGGCCCAGCACCTCGCCCGGCTTCAGCGTCAGCGACACATCATCGAGCGTCTGGATGGCGTTGTAGCGCTTTGAGATGCCGCTCATCCGCACCCGATAGGTCTGGCCACTGCTCATCTGGGATTCCACGCGATTGCAAGGGATCCGCAGCGCAGCCTCAGGCGGCGCCGCGGCTCGGTCGCCGACGCAGTTTACTTGAACATCGAGCGGTATTCGTCGACATTCTTCTTGGTCACGATCGTCACCGGGATATTGATGATCGGGTCGATTTTCTCACCCTTCTTGAGCTTGCCCAGCGCTTCGATCGCGGCCTTGCCTTCGCCGGCCGGATCCTGCTGCACGACCGCGACCACCCAGCCGTCGTCGATGCCCTGAACGGCCTGCTTGGTCAGATCCCAGCCGAACACCTTGACGTCGCCGGTGCGGCCCTGGCTGGTCACAGCCGAAACTGCGCCGAGCAAGGCCGGCTCGCCGGTCGCATAGAGCGAGTTCATGTCGGGATTGGCGGTCATCAGGTTTTCCGAAGCGCTCAACGCGGTCTCCTGAACGTTCTGGCCGTCGACCGTGTCGAGGAAGGTGACGGCCTGACCGCTTTCGGTCACCGCCTTCTTGAAGCCGTCGAGCCGCTGATTCTGGATGAATGAATTGAGTGCGCCGACGATACCGATCTTGGCCTTGCCGCCCATCTCGGTCTTGACATAGTCGGCGTAGAATTTGCCGATATCCTCGCCGGCCTTGGTGTTGTCGACGCCGATGAACGAAATATTGTCGCCGTCGGGGATCTGCGCGTCGATGGCTATGACGGGAATGCCGGCCGCCTTGGCCGCGGTGATCGCAGGCTTGACGCCGTTGACGTCGATGGCGACCAGAATGATGCCGTCGACTTTCTGCGTGATGTAGTTCTCGATCGCGTCGTTCTGCGCGCTCGGCACATTGTTGGCGTTAAAAATGACCAGCTTGGCGCCGGCGGCGTCGGCTGCCTTTTGCGCGCCCTCGTTGATCTGGTTGAAGAACAGGGCCTGCTGGTTGATGTTGACGAGAGCGAACGTATCGGCAAGCGCCGATCCCATGGCTGTCGAGCCCATGGCAATGGCGGCGGCACAGCCGGCGAGAAGTTTGAACAGACGCATTTCGGTTCCCCTTGCTTGCGGACCAGACCTCGGCTGGTCCCGTTGGTGCTACAGGCACGAGGCAAGCATTCAAGAGACTTGAATATTTGTCAATCCAAATGAACGCAGAGCGTCGCTCAGAAAGTCGCCGGCGTGTTGACCCAGAAGATGCTGGCGCGTTCCTCGCCGATGTTGCGGTAATGATGCGGCAACTCCGATCTGAACACGAAGGCATCACCCGTGGCGAGAGCATGGCTCTTGCCGTCGACGATCAACTCGATCCGGCCGGCGAGCACATAGCCGACTTCCTCGCCGGCATGCTGGATCGGACCTTCGCTCGAGCCCTCTGCCTCGATGTGATGGATGTTGCATTGTAGAAGGTGGCCAGGCGAATACGGAATGATGCGTTCGAGCGAAATTCCTTCGCCACGCCGTAGCGCGTCGAGCGCAATCAAAGGCCTTGCGCCCGCCCGGAATACGATCGCCTCGTCGTCATCGACTTGCTCGAACATCCAGCCGATGTTTGTGTCGAGAACCTCGACCAGACGGTGAAGCATGGGCAGGGACGGCGAAGCCTTGCCGTTCTCGATCTTGGACAGCAGGCTTTCCGAGCAATTCGCAGCCGCGGCCAGCGTCTTCAGCGTCATGCCGCGTGTCTGGCGGGCGAGGCGCAGCCGAGTTCCAAGTCTTGCGGCATTTACCGTGGCGTCCGTTTCTGACTCTGGCCGCCGTCGATCGATTTTGTTCATCTGTTCGCCAACCATTCAACGGTCAAGGGCAACTATCGCGCGAGCAAAAGACCTCGGCCGACGATTTGCAAGTGCTGATGCGTCAAATTCGAGACTGCAGCCGTAGCTACCGCATCCGGCGAATGCCGCTCCCGCATGAACCGTGCTGATGATCCCGCGCCAGTTATCCCCTATCGCTTGGCTGTCCATCGTGGTCGAAATCGCCAGCCGTTACCGCGTTTGCGTCACGTGGCGAGTGGACTTGGAACGACAATGCGGGCAAGGCGGGCCACGCAGCCAATCTACACAACCACGGCCCTGCCGACACGATAAAATCTGGACTGTCACCGAATTTGCGAAGTCCGCCAGAAGTCACCCGCGGCAGCGCCCCTTGGAGTTACGCCCAGGGCGCGCCGGCTCGGTAGCCGCGACGTATTCAATGAATTCTTGGGGCAGTCGCGCACGGCTTGAGCTTCGATAATTTTGAAGAAAGTCCAACAGAATTAATGGACTAGCACCTTGCGGATGTGAATTGCGAACGCGATGCGCGGTTAATGCTTTAGAAGTATAGACACATCGACACGAGGTGCGAAGAAGCAACGCCAATACAGCTGGTTGGTTACAACATATTTATTTTCGCAGATATGGTATTGCCCGTCCGGGGATTCCTGTACACGGTCTCGTGGGATGGTGAAATTATGCGGCAAATAAGTGTAACCACCGTCTACCCTGGACCGCACCGAAGACCGAGGTACGGCGCGGCAATCAGAACCACCGCAGCACTTGAATTTGGTCTGCGGGTCAATCTTGTCTTCGTACCAATCATGGGCGCTGGCGGCTGTTGCGGCGGCGATACACATTGCCGTGAAGATGAGCCTTCGCATGGCATTCCTCAAGTATCTGGCAGGCGCTGCTCGTTGGGGTTTCCCTGTATATTAGCGTTCCATTGAAAATACCATTGGCCTCCGACCGACTAATGCATCTCCAACAAGCGACGCTCGCAACTGAACGATCGCATTGGTCACGTCAGGACGACACTTGCACCGACCAAAGGTCCGCTCTTGTCGCTCCGGGTTTGAAAGCCGACCGTCTGCTCTGCGCCCACAAGTTGGCCATTGAACTTATCATGGCCGCCGTCCAGAAGCGGACATCCGAGCGGCTTGCCGCAATGGTACCTTCGCGCCCAACAGCGGCCACCCTCCCCTTGCTGGTGCACCCGCTTCTATTGGTTACAAGCATCGGAGCGGGCGTGGACAGGCTGCTACGCGCGTTACCCGGGCTGCGGCCTCGAACTCGGTGCGGGGCCTATTTGGCGAAGCGGCTTCGGAATTCGGTAGTGGTGTTGCTGTGGGGGAAGGGTTCGGCCGGGATCGGCACGCCGAGAAAGGCGCACAGGTTCGGCCAGCCTTCCTCCACCTGATAGACCAGCAGGCGCGACGGCGGGAAAGCCGAGATCACTTCGGCGTTGTGGGCGTTGAGCACTTCGATAGCATGGGTTTCGTCGTCGAGACGACCGCCGAAAATTTTCGTCTCTATGACAGCCCGGCCAAAACTTTGCGGGTCGGAGGTCTCGCCCATGGTGTTGAAGATCGTGGCGCGTGCGCTCCTGTACCAGTCCTCGGGGTTGCGAACGGTGAGGATGAGCTTGGCGTCGGGGAAATACTCGGCGAGTTCGCGGCAGAAATGGGCCGTCGGCCAGTCGACTGCCGACTTGTAACCGACATAGACGACGTCCCAATCCACCGGCTCGCCGCGCCCGGCGGCGCGGATCAGGTCGCGGTGCTCGGGGTTAGAGTTGACGTCCTCCATGTGATGGCACGGCCCGAACCCGAGCATTTCAAGCGCCAAGTTCAGAGTGTGCGTGCCGGTGCGGCCGAACCCAGCCCCGATAACAGATAATGCCATGCGATCCTCCTGTGGCGGGAGCGGATCATAGATTGCAGAGGTTGGGAAGGGAGGATGGTCCTGGCGCTCACCCTGAGAGACCAAATCAGCATATCGAGCGATGCGCCGAACTCGCTCTGCCCGAAGGCTACATAGCGGGCCGGCCGGTTACGGCGTCGATAGCGATCGAGCCGCAGGAGCTAGGCGGCAGCCTTCGTTTCCAGCATCATAGCCCCGACAAGGGTCGCTTCGGGCCAATTTCGGCCTCGGGCACTAGGTGGTCGTGTGTCCGCATTCTCGTTGCACAGCCCAGACGCTGCCTGTCAGCTCCCGGCCCACTGGCAGCATTGAAGTGCCAACGGCGGCTCGGCGCCTAAGTCGGACATTTTAAGCGCAATTAGGGACTGCCAGAAAGCAGACGTTGCGCACGAATCCGGCTATCAAATTGCGTAACATTGGGTATGGAAAGAGCGTCCACAAC
>NZ_JAMYTU010000076.1:0-11221 GCF_040322615.1 Mesorhizobium sp. M0119 | reverse complement strand
GCCTGCTGGCCTCCATACCCAGCCGACATGATGAATCAGATATTCTCCCCGATGGGAATCCCTCGCGATTCCATCAGGTCAGATTATGCTCTAGTCATCGCCGCGGCCGCCATGATCTCCTTCGTGAAACTATATGAAGAGCCGACGCTCGCCCGCCGCTACGGCGCCGAATACGAAGCCTACCGCCGCGCCGTACCAGGCTGGCTGCCCCGCCGGACACCTTGGCGCGGCTGAAGCAGGCTCCAACGCTGCGTCACCACGGCAGCGGGCCGTCCTCGTTCGAGAACGTGCCCGTCGGACCGTTCGCGTCGAGAAGCGCGAGGCGCACGGGCTCCCGCGCGGCCTGTTCGACGGTGCGCGGACCTTCGAAGTTGTTCAGCTCCGTCGCGGTGTAGCCCGGGCACGCGGCGTTGACCTTGATGCCGGTCTCCTCGAGCTCGATGGCAAAGGCGAGCGTCATCGCGTTGACCGCCGTCTTCGACGGGTTGTAGACGGCGCCAAATGAAGTGCGGTACGGAAAGGCCGGATGCGCGTTCAATGTCAGCGAGCCGGCGCCGCTCGATACGTTGACGATACGTGCCGCGGGCGCCTCACGAAGGAGCCGCAGCATCGCTTGCGTGACGGCGACGACGCCAAATACGTTCGTCTCGAACACCGCGCGTACGTCGTCGAGAGAGGCAACACTCGGGCGGCCCGAATTGATGATCTCCTCGAGCGGCCTGCCCGGCTTTCCCGCATGGGAGATGCCGGCATTGTTCACCAGCACGTCGAGGCGGCCGAGTTCGATGCGGATGCGCTCTGCCGCGGCGGCGATCGACGCGTGGTCGGTGACGTCGAGTTGCAGGGCGTGGGCATCCCCTCCGATGCTCTTTGCGGCTGCCTCGGCATGCTCGAGCCTGCGCGATCCTACGAGCACGGTGAGGCCGTTCGCCGCGAGATCCTTGGCGATCTGAAGACCGATGCCCTTGTTGGCCCCGGTGACCAGGGCGACGGGTTTGTCCTGCATGGTAATCTCCTTTACTGCACCGATGTGTGGCCAACACCGCCTTGCCGTGCTAGATACAAGTCAAACGGAACCACGTTCCATATATATCCGGAACAAGGTTCCGTTTGCAAGAGGTAATTTGATGGGCGAAAAAACGCCGGACGACAAAACGGATCAAGGCGATGGTCTGGAACCCCGCGACCGCGCGGATCGGCACGTGCGCGCCGACGCACGACGCAACATCGACGCGTTGCTCCGGGCGGCCATGGCGGTGTTCGCGACCTCCGGCGTGGAGGCTCCGGTGCGAGAGATCGCGGAAAGGGCTGGCGTCGGCGTCGGCACCGTCTACCGCCACTTTCCACAGCGCTCGGACCTTATCGTGGCCGTCTTCCGCAACGAGGTTGACGCCTGCGCGGACGCCGCGCCGATCCTGGCCAGGAAGCATGAGCCCGGTGAAGCGCTGGCCCTGTGGATGCAGCGCTACGTGGATTTCATCACGGCAAAACGCGGCCTCGCGGCAGCCTTGTACTCAGGCAATCCGGCCTTCGAGACTTTGCCTGCCTATTTCAACCAACGGCTCCGGCCCGCGCTTCAAACATTGCTAGAGGCAGCGGCCGCGGCCGGCGAGGTGCGCGCCGATATCGAGCCGGACGACCTGTTGGGGGCGGCCGCCAGCCTTGCCATGCCGTCACATGGTGGCGGCCCTGCCCAGGCGCGGCGCATGGTTGCCCTGCTCGTCGATGGTTTGCGCTACGGCGCCAGCACGCTGGCGCGCTCCTAGCCCAGAAGCCGATAATTAGCGAAACCGGCGATACAGCCCCCTTCTCCCCGTCACTATACGGGGAGAAGTGCCCGGCAGGGCGATGAGGGGCGGCACGACATATCAGGACTGCCCATCGCCGAGCCAAGCCAAGTACGACAAAGGCTGGTGCTGCCCCTCATCTGGCTACCGCCATCTTCTCCCCGCAGAGTGACGGGGAGAAGGACGCTTTCACCGAAGCTTTCGTCAATCGCCGGCGTTGCTCGGAAAAGTCGGCGAGCTGCACTAAACGCTAAAACGACCAGCTGCGCGCCTTGGCGATGATGAAATCGCGGAAGACATGCAGCTTCGCCTGGTTCTTCATCGCGTCGGGATAGGCGAAATAGGTATCGAAGGACGGCACTTCGGTTTCGGGCAGCAACTGCACCAGCCCCGAATCCTTGCTGACCACGTAATCCGGCAGCATGGCGATGCCGGCGCCGCCCTGCACCGCCCGCTTGATCGACAGGATGTCGTTGATCTGCAGCGTCGGCACCCTTTGCCCGCCTTCGAAATCGCCGACCGTCTCCAGCCAGTTCAGTTCCGACAGATGCGCCGGCACCGGCACGCCGAAGGTGACGATGCGATGGGTCTTCAGCTCGGCGATCGAATTCGGCTTGCCGTATTTGTTCACATAGGATGGCGCCGCATAGAGATGGAAATGCACGGTGAACAGGCGGCGCTGGATGAGGTCCGGCTGCTGCGGCTGGCGTAGCCGGATGGCGCAGTCGGCCTGGCGCATCGTGAGATCGAGTTCCTCATTGGCCAGGATGAGCTGCAGGCTGACCTCGGGATAGAGCTCGATGAACTCCTGCACGCGCTCGGTCAGCCAGCCGGCGCCGAGGCCGACCGTGGTCGTCACCCTGAGCACGCCGGAGGGCCGGTCCTTGGTTTCGGTCAGCCGCGACTTGATGGTTTCGAGCTTCATCAGCACGTCGTGCGCCGTGCGGAACAGCATCTCGCCCTGCTCGGTCAGCACCAGGCCGCGGGCGTGGCGATTGAACAGCGGCACGCCGACATCATGCTCGAGCGCACTGACCTGCCGCGAGATCGCCGATTGCGACAAATGCAGTGTTTCCGCGGCATGGGTGAACGACCCCGCTTCCGCTGCGGCGTGAAACACGCGTAGCTTGTCCCAATCCAACGCCATGATTTCCCCTCGTCCTGTTTTCTGGCGTCCGCCTGTTATGGCGTCTGAATGAAAAATCAGGCTTTTGCGCGGCTCTTCTCAGCCGCTTGTCGAACAATCACTCCGCCGCTTCGCGGTGAACCTCGATCCCCGCCAGATATTTTTCCGCCTCGAGCGCGGCCATGCAGCCAAGCCCGGCCGCCGTCACCGCCTGGCGGTAGATATCGTCGGTCACGTCGCCGGCAGCGAACACGCCCGGCATGTCGGTGCAGGTCGAATCCGGCGCCGTCCACAGATAGCCGTTCGGCTTCTGCTTCAGCTTGCCGGCAAACAGCTCGACCGCCGGCGCGTGGCCGATCGCCACGAACACGCCGTCGACCACCAGATGCATCTCCTGCCCGGTCACCACGTTGCGCAGCCTCAGCCCTTCGACCGAAGGCGGCAGCGGCGCCTTGCCGGGCCGGCCGGTGACCTCGTCGACAACCGTATCCCAGATGACGCGGACATTGTCTTTCCGCAGCAGCCGCTCGCGCAGGATGCGCTCGGCGCGGAAATCGCTGCGCCTGTGGATGACGGTGACGCTCTTGGCCAGGTTGGAGAGATAGAGCGCTTCCTCCACCGCCGAATTGCCGCCGCCGATCACCGCGACATCCTTGCCGCGGTAGAAGAAGCCGTCGCAGGTGGCGCAGGCCGAAACGCCAAACCCCATGAAGGTCTGTTCGCTCGGGATGCCCAGCCATTTCGCCTGGGCACCGGTGGCGATGATCAGCGCGTCGGCGGTATAGATCGTGCCGGAATCGCCCTTGGCGCGGAACGGCCGCACGTTGAGGTCGACCTCGGTGATGATGTCGTTGACGATATCGGTGCCGACATGCTCGGCCTGCCTGAGCATTTCGCTCATCAGCCATGGACCCTGGATCGGTTCGGCGAAGCCCGGATAGTTTTCGACGTCGGTGGTGATCATCAGTTGCCCGCCCTGCTGCAGGCCGGCGACCAGCATCGGCTTGAGCATGGCGCGGGCGGCATAGATCGCCGCCGTATAGCCGGCGGGGCCGGAGCCGATGATGAGAACAGGCGCGTGCTTGGTGATCATGAAAAGCCTCTGCGGGGAGCAGCCATGGATTGTGGCATGAACTCTCGTCGATTGTTGCGCGTAATGTAAGTGTTGCCTGCGACGCCAGCAAGGCAAGTTGCCGTTCGTCCCCGGAAAGCTTCGGCGCCGGCGAGGCGACAAGCAACCCGCAGCAAGATGATGCGAAAATCCTCGATCCAGCGGATGGAATAGACAGCAAAGTCGTTTAACTACAAAGTCGCGAAAGATTCTTTCGCGTCACCACGGAAGCCACCATGCCGATCAAGGCCGATCTCGATGCCATCGACTGGAAGATCCTGCGCGAGCTTCAGCAGGACGGACGCATGACCAATGTCGAACTGTCGGGCCGTGTCGGCATTTCGGCGCCGCCGTGCCTGCGCCGCGTCCGGCGGCTGGAAGAGGCCGGCATCATCCGCGGCTACCGCGCCCTGCTCAACGCGCCGGCGCTCGGCCTCGACGTCGTCGCCTTCTGCCTGATCGGCCTGCATCACCAGGCCGACGCCGAGCTCAAGACCTTCGCCGAGCGCACCCGCGGCTGGCCGATCGTGCGCGATGCCTGGATGGTGTCCGGCGAATCCGATTTCCTGCTGCATTGCGTGGCGAGCGATCTCGGCACCTTCCAGACCTTCGTCATCGAGGAACTGGCCTCGGCCCCAAATGTCGATACGGTGCGAACCGCGCTGACCATCCGCCGGGTCAAGGACGAAGGGCTGGTGGCGTTTTCAGCTTGAGAGACCAGGCAAAGCGCCTGAGAAACAAAAACCCGGAAACAAAAACCCGCCTCGGGGGCGGGCCGTCGGTGGGAATCATCACCATACCCAAATTAGTAGCATAGCTGCCGGCACAAAGCAAGAACAAAATGTGGCGGCCTCGACGAATTTGCCGATCTCCCCCTTGCGGAGAAGATGCCCGGCAGGGCAGAGGGGGGTGTGACGGATCGCCATACGTCCGATTTCGACTCTCTACCGAAATCAGCCCGTTGGCCCAGGATTGCGCTGTAATTGCCTGACAGGTCGGAGGGACTGCACCCCCCTCTGGCCTGCCGGCCATCTCCCCCGCAAGGGGGGAGATGGCAGCTTCGCCCACGGCATCAACTCCGAATGCCCGATCACCCCGCGTCGCAGAGGCGCTCTTCGACCATTTCGCACAAATGGTGATAGAGGCACAGATGCCCCTGCTGGATGATCGGCGTCGAGGTCGAGGGTACGTTGAGCAGGATGTCGGAGAGCGGCTTCAGCTTGCCGCCGGTCTCCCCGGTCAGGCTGATCACCGTCATGCCCATCATGCGCGCCTGTTGGGCGGCGGCGAGGATGCTTGGCGAATTGCCGCTGGTCGAGATGGCGAGCAGCACCGCGCCCGCCGAGCCATGCGCCTCGACCTGGCGCGCAAACACCGTGTCGAAGCCGTAATCATTGCCCCAGGCGGTCAGCACCGCCGCATTGGCCGGCAGCGCGATGACGTTGTAGGCCTTGCGCTCCCTGAGGAAGCGGCCGACCAGCTCGCCGGCGATGTGGATCGCGTCGCTGGCCGAGCCGCCATTGCCGGCTATCAGCAGCGCCTTGCCCTGCGAAAGCGCGGCGACGACGGCGCTGACCGCCCGCTCCATCTCACTGGTCAGGTCGCGCTCGACCATCGCCGAGATCGCGGCCGCCGAGCGGGCCAGGTAATCGTTCAGTTCGGACATGAAACCCTCAGTTCCCGGCGCGCAATCTGCCGATGGTGCCGGTCGTGCTCTTGCCGGCGACGAGATCGACCAGCACGACGCGCCCGCCGGCCTTTTGCACCACGTCGGCGCCAACCACCTGATCGACCGTATAGTCGGCGCCCTTGACCAGTATGTCGGGGCTCAGCGCCTCGATCAGCGAAAGCGGCGTATCCTCCTCGAAGATGACGACGGCGTCGACCGAGGCAAGTGCTGCCAGCACGCAGGCCCGGTCATGCTGGTCGTTGACCGGGCGTCCCGGCCCTTTCAGCCGGCGCACCGAGGTATCGCTGTTGAGGCCGAGCACCAGCCGGTCGCACTGGCTGCGCGCCGCATGCAACAGGCTGACATGGCCGGCATGCAGGATATCGAAACAGCCATTGGTGAAGCCGACACTCAAGCCCTCGTCCTTCCAGGCTGCCACCAGCCGCGCCGCGGCGGCGGCATCGAGGATGGCATCCTTGTGGGCGACCGGACCATGCGAGCGAAAGAGCGCGCCGGTGAGTTCCTCGATCGTCAGCCGCGCCGTGCCGCGCTTGCCGACGACAACGCCGCCGGCTGCGTTGGCGATCGATCCGGCCATGACGCGGTCGGCGCCTGCCGCCAGGGCCAGCGCGAAGGTGGCGATCACCGTGTCGCCGGCGCCCGAAACGTCGAACACTTCGCGGGCCTGCGTGGCGATATGGCGGGCATCGTTTGGACCGACGACGCTCATGCCCTTTTCGCTGCGCGTCGCGACGACGAAATCGAAACCGTGCGCCGAAATCAGCTGGCGTGCCGCCGCCTCGATCTCGTCGTCGGCAAACACTGCGCGGCCGACCGCCTCGCCAAGTTCCTTGCGGTTGGGCGTGATTGCCGTCGCGCCGGCATAACGCGCATAGTCGCTGCCCTTCGGATCGACCAGCACCGGCTTGCCCGCTCCCCGGCAAATCGAGATCAGCTCGCCGGCGACGCCGTCGAGCAGCACGCCCTTGCCATAGTCGGACAGGATGACGATGTCGGCGCGCGCCAGCGCTTCGCGAAAATACCCGACCAATGTCGCGCGCTCGGCATCGCCCAGCGGCTTGATTTCCTCTTCGTCGAAACGCAGCACCTGCTGGTTGAGCGCGCTGAAGCGGCTTTTGGACGACGTCATGCGATCGGTATCCTGCGCCAGCCCGCCGGTGTCGACGCCAAATTCGCCGAGCATCCGCATGAGGTTCTTGCCGGCCTCGTCAGCGCCGATCACCGAGACCGGTATGACGGCTGCGCAGAGCGAAACGATGTTGGCGACAACATTGCCGGCGCCGCCCAGCGCCAGCGTTTCGCCGCGCCCGTGCAGCACGGGGATCGGCGCTTCCGGCGAAATACGCTCGATCACGCCATTGACGAAACGGTCGAGGATGAAATCGCCGACCACCAGCACAGTGGCGCTACCGAGGCGCGAGATGGCGCGGTGAAGAGGTTCGGGAGAGGGCAGCTTGATCATGTCAACGCGGGAGGGCCGATTTTCAGTGATGGGAAATTCGATTGGCAGGGCCGGCCGTTCATGGCGATGCCGATATACCGCAATTTCAGCCGACGCAACGGCAGGCCTTCGACCAATCGCGGCGGCGAGACAGTGCGTCAGCTTTTCTGCAACGCGACATGCACGCCCAGTCCGACAAGCACCGCACCGCCGGCGCGCCGCATCAGGCGCTGCGCCCGGCTCGACTGCCGCAGCCTGGCGATCACCGCGCCGGCCAGCACCACGCAAACAATGTCGGCCGAAGAGAACATCAAATTGACGATCGTTCCAAGCACGACGAACTGCAGCCAGACCGGAAACGCTACCGAGGCATCGATGAATTGCGGCAGGAACGCCATGAAGAAAATCGCCGTTTTTGGGTTGAGCACCTCGACGGCAACGCTCTCGAAAAAGGCGCGGTGGGCGGATTTCGGCTGAATTCCGGGCAAGACAACGTCGCCTTGCGCCTTGGCGCGAAACAGCGAAACACCGAGCCAGACCAGATACAGCGCACCGACCAGCTTGACCGCCATGTAAAGCACCGGCACGGCATGGAAAAGCACCGACAGGCCAACGGCAGCGGCGAAGACATGAACGTAGCCGCCAAGATGGATGCCGAGCGCCGCCATCAGGCCGGACCAGCGGCCGCGCGCCATGGTTTGCGCAGCGGCATAGAGCATGGCCGGGCCGGGGATATAGGCGAAGATCGCCGTGGTGGCGAAAAAGGCGACAAGCAGTTCGGTTGACGGCATTACCTTGCTCCTGTCGCCGATCGGCCGGCAGGCCGACTGAAACGAGACCTTTGCGGCGCCACTATGGCGCTCATCCGGCCGCCCCGCCACCTGCTTTGTCGACAGCCCGGCCCGCCTCCCCTATAAGGCCAGAATCCCACAAGGGCTACAACCGGCACAAGGTACCAGAGGCTTTCATGATCATCGTCACGGGCGGCGCCGGCATGATCGGTTCCAACATCGTCGCCGCGCTCAACGCCGAGGGTTTCAGCGACATCCTCGTCGTCGACGACCTCACCGACGGCCACAAGATCGCCAACCTCGCCGATCTCGAGATCGCCGACTATCTCGACAAGGACGATTTCCTGGCGCGGATGGAGGCCGGCGACCTCGGCCGCATCGAGGCGGTCTTTCACCAGGGCGCCTGCTCGACCACCACCGAATGGAACGGCAAGTTCATGATGGAGGTGAACTACACCTATTCGAAGCACCTGCTGCACGCCTGCCTGGCCCTGCGCGTGCCCTTCCTCTATGCCTCGTCCGCTTCGGTCTATGGCGGCGGCGCCGAGTTCCGCGAGGAGCCGCAATACGAACGCCCGCTCAACGTCTATGCCTATTCGAAAAAGCTGTTCGACGACTATGTCCGCCGCACGGTTTTCGATACCGACCATTCGCCGGTGGCGGGCCTGCGTTATTTCAACGTCTACGGACCGCGCGAGGCGCACAAGGGCGCCATGGCCTCTGTTGCCTTCCATTTGTTCAACCAGGTCGAACGCGGCGAAAACCCCAAGCTGTTCGGCGCCTATGACGGTTTCGGGCCCGGCGAGCAGAGCCGCGATTTCATCCATGTCGGCGATGTCGCCGACGTCAATCTGTGGCTGTGGAAACGCGGTTCGAGCGGCATCTTCAACTGCGGCACAGGCAAGGCCCAGCCCTTCCGCGCCATTGCCGAAACGGTGATCGATACGCTCGGCCAAGGCCAGATCGAGTTCATCGAGTTTCCCGACCATCTCAAGGGCAGCTACCAGAGCTTTACGCAAGCTGATATGTCCCGCTTGCGCGCAGCCGGTTACAATGGCCAGTTCCGCACAGTGGAAACCGGCGTCAGAGACTATGTCGAATGGCTGAAAGCCCAACGATCCTCGTGATCGGCCCACGCTGGGTGGGCGACATGGTGATGGCGCAGTGCCTGTTCCAGGCGCTGAGGGAGCTTCATCCGGATGCCGCCATCGACGTGCTGGCGCCGGCCTGGGCAGCGCCGCTGGTCAAGCGCATGCCCGAAATCCGCCAGCAGATCGACCTGCCGCTGCAATCCGGCGCGTTCGAATTCCGCATCAGAAGGCGCTTCGGCCGCCTGCTGCGCGGCCGCTACGACATGGCCTTTGTCCTGCCGGGAAGCTGGAAATCGGCGCTGATCCCGTTCTTTGCCGGCATTCCGCGCCGTGTCGGCCATCTCAAGGAAATGCGCTACGGGCTGCTGACCGACATCGTGCCGTTGCCCGATCGCCTGAAACGGCGCACCGCGCAGGCCTATTTCAGCCTTGCCCGTGGTGGCGCCTTCCCGGCGCCGAAGCTCGCCGTCGATCAAGCCAACCAGGCAGCACTGCTCAGCCGTTTCGGGCTGACGGCGAGGAAATTCGTGGCACTGATGCCCGGCGC
The DNA here is from genome assembly GCF_040322615.1 of Mesorhizobium sp. M0119. Lineage (NCBI taxonomy): Bacteria > Pseudomonadati > Pseudomonadota > Alphaproteobacteria > Hyphomicrobiales > Phyllobacteriaceae > Mesorhizobium > Mesorhizobium sp. M0119. Next base: position 1,637 of record NZ_JAMYTU010000076.1, on the reverse strand, counting down.
CGAATTCGGTCCGGCCAAGCGCTGGCCGAGCGAACACTATGCCGGCCTTGCCCGCGAGATGATGGCCAAAGGGTTTGGCGTGGCATTGTTCGGATCGAAGAACGACGCCGAGGTGACGGCTGAAATCGCCGCGCTGGCGCCGGGCGCCGTCGATCTCGCCGGCCAGACAAGGCTCGAGGATGCCATCGACCTGATCGCTGCGGCCAGGCTCGCCGTCTCCAACGACAGCGGGCTTATGCATGTCGCCGCCGCCGTCGGCACGCCGGTCGTCGCCGTCTACGGCTCGACCTCGCCGCAGAACACGCCGCCGCTCGCCGAGCGTCGCGAACTGGTCTGGCTCGGCCTGTCCTGTTCGCCCTGCCACAAAAAAATCTGCCCGCTCGGTCATCTCAACTGCCTGAAGACATTGGAGGTCGAACGCGTCGTGGCGGCGGCGGAGCGGCTGCTGGAAATGCCGGCCGCCGCATGAAGGTGCTGATCGTCAAGACGTCGTCGATGGGCGACGTCATCCACACCTTCCCGGCGGTCGAGGATGCGCGCCGCGCCCGGCCCGACCTGTCGTTCGACTGGTGTGTCGAAGAGGCCTTCGCCGGCATCGTGGCGCTGCATCCAGCCATCCAAACCATCCACAGCGTGGCGATCCGGCGCTGGCGCACGAAGCTGCTCGAGCCCGGCACATGGCGGGAAGTAGTCGGCTTGCGCCGCGCCTTGCGAGATTGCCGCTACGCCCTCGTCCTCGATGCACAAGGCTTGCTGAAATCGGCGCTGGTGGCGCGGCTGGCGGCAGCACCGATCGCCGGTTTCGACCGCTCGAGCGCCCGCGAGCCTTCGGCGAGCCTGTTTTATGGCCATCGCTACGCCGTGCCGCGCGGCCTGCATGCCATCGAGCGCACGAGACGGCTGTTCGGGCTGGCGCTCGGCTACGAGCCGGATTTTTCCCGGCTGGAATCGGGCATCGTGCCGCCAGCCGGAAGATCGACTTTTGCCGGTGAAAAAACCGCCTTCCTGCTGCACGGCACCAGCCGCGAGGACAAGAAATGGCCGGTCGCGGACTGGATCGAAACCGCTCGCCTGCTGGTGGACAAGGGAATGACGCCGGTCACCACCTGGTCGAACGATCGAGAACAGGCGGTTGCCGAGGCGATCGCCCGCGCTGTTTCGCAAACAGTGGTGGTTCCCAGGTCGCCGCTAGCCGAGATCGCCGCCGTCATCGGCGGCTCGGCGCTGGTCATCGGCGCCGACACCGGCCTGACCCATCTCGCCAGCGCTTTCGGCCTGCCGACGGTAGCGGTGTTCCTGGCGACGGAGCCCGGCCTGACGGGGCCACGCGGCCCATTCTCATCGACGCTGCTGGCGAGGCCCGGCCGCAGCATTACGCCGCCGGAGGTGATGGCGGAAGCCGAGAGATTGCTGGCGCTTAAATTACAAGGCGCTGCATAGGACCTTTTCAGAATTCGCTCTGGCGAGTCGAATAGCGTGGTTTTCGAGAACCGGAGCGGAGCGTACTTAAAGTACGTGAGCACCGGAAGCGCAGAAAACCGCGCTAGAGTCTTTCACGTTTTGACGGAAGCGTATCCGGCGTTTGCGAAGTAGTTCTTGCATTCGCCGGGTTCGATCGTCGCAACGAGGTGGCCGAT
>NZ_JAMYTU010000075.1:0-12697 GCF_040322615.1 Mesorhizobium sp. M0119 | reverse complement strand
TCTCGTATGCCGGCTACGACCCTGTTTTCCTGTCCATCGCCCGCTCGGTGATCGGCGGCCTGTGTGTGTTTGGCTGGTGCCGCTGGCGCGGCATTGCGCTGCTCACGTCCGACAAGACCCTCGTCGCCGGCATTCTGGCAGGCGCGCTTTTCGGTCTCGAGTTCCTGTTCCTCTACGTCGGTCTCGAGCATACGACGGTTGTGCGCAACACCTTGCTGGTCAACACCATGCCGTTCTGGATGCTGGTCGGCGGCCATTTCCTGCTGGGCGAAAGCATCACGGCGCGCAAGCTCGTTGGGCTTCTGCTCGCTTTCGCCGGGCTGGTCGCGGTGTTTTCCGACAAACTGAGCGCTAATGGTGGCGCGACGTTGAGCGGCGACCTGCTCAGTCTCGGCGCCGGCATTCTGTGGGCCGTGACCAACATTGTCATCAAGCGGTCGAAACTGGTGGAGGCCAGCGCCGAAAAGCTGCTGCTCTATCAGCTGGCCGGGGCCGCCGTCGTCGGGATTTTGGTGATGCCTTTTGCCGGGCCGCCGGTCCGCAGCTTTGCCGTTCTGCCGACCTTGGCTCTGCTGTTCCAGGCCATCTACGTCGTCGCGTTCACCTATGTGCTGTGGTTCTGGCTGCTGCGGCGCTACCCTGCATCCGGACTGTCGAGCTTCACCTTCCTTTCGCCGGTGTTTGGTGTGCTGTGCGGCGCCGTGTTCTTGAACGAGCCGCTGACCGTTCGTATCTTCCTGGCACTCGCCCTGATCGCCGCCGGACTCATCATCGTCAACCGGCCGGCCCGAAAACAAAGTCCCGGATGAGCATGCGCGATATATTGAACGACCTCGAAGCTGGAAAACAGCTCTCTGATCCGGACCCGGTGCGTCGCGCCCAGATCCAGATGAAGACGCCGCTGCCGAAGCGCTTCTATAAGACCGTCAGGGTAGCACCGGTCGAAGACGGTTTTGCCGTCCATCTCGATGGCAAGCCCGTCCGCACGCCGGCCAAGGCGCTGCTGGCGCTGCCGACCGAAAAAGCGGCTGCTCTCGTCGCCGAGGAATTCGCCGCACAGGAGGAGACCATCGACCCGGTGACGATGCCGGTGATGCGTCTTGTCAATACGGCAATCGATGGCGTCGCCAGTGATCCCCAGGCGGTGCTGGAGGACATCCTGCGCTTCGCCTCATCCGATCTGCTCTGCTACCGCGCCGATGCGCCCCAAGGGCTGGTCGACCGGCAGAACGAGCATTGGGATCCGGTCATCGACTGGGTGCGCAGCGCGCTCGGCGCCCGGTTCCATCTTGCCGAAGGCGTGATCCATGTCGAACAGCCGCGCGAGAGTATCGCGCTGCTTGGCCAGCATCTTGCCCAACGTGCCGATCCGCTGCGCCTTGCCGCCATCCACGTCATGACGTCGTTGACCGGATCGGCGCTGCTGGCGCTGGCCGTCGATTTCGGCGAGCTCGATGGCGAGGCGGCCTGGGCTGCCGGTCACGTCGACGAGGACTGGCAGGCCGAGCAATGGGGCCATGATGCCGAGGCCGTCGCGCGCCGCGCGGCCCGCAAGCGCGACATGATGGCGGCAGTCAGCCTGCTCGAAGCGCTCAAAGGCTGACGGCACCGCCTGGTATTTCGCACTGCACATTAGACCAAAGTCATAATCCCAAAGGCGGTCTGCCTCTGGGCACTGCTTTCTGTCATTTTTTGCACCGATGACCGCACTGAGTCTGCGTTCCGAGGAAGCGCGGACGATGACGTGCAGCATCGAGGCTGACGGAATCACACGGGAGGATACGCTTATGGCAATGGCATCGACCGCCGGCAAAACAAGCCGCGGCATGACGCGGGAGGAGAAGAAGGTCATCTTCGCTTCCTCGCTCGGCACCGTTTTTGAATGGTACGATTTTTATCTCTACGGCTCGCTGGCAGTATTCATTGGTTCGACTTTTTTCAGTCCAACCATTCCGGAAGCGACGCGCAATATTTTCGCGCTGCTGGCGTTTGCCGCTGGCTTCCTCGTGCGCCCGTTCGGCGCATTGCTGTTCGGCCGCATCGGCGACCTTGTCGGCCGTAAATACACTTTCCTTGTCACCATGACGATCATGGGCCTGTCGACCTTCCTGGTCGGCTTGCTGCCTGGCTATGCGACTTTGGGCATCGCCGCTCCCGTGATCCTGATCATCTTGCGCATGTTGCAAGGCCTAGCGCTCGGTGGCGAGTATGGCGGTGCCGCCACCTATGTCGCCGAGCATGCACCCGACGATCGCCGCGGCTACTACACGTCGTGGATACAGACGACGGCAACGCTCGGCCTGTTCCTGTCGCTGATCGTCATCCTGATCGTCCAGGGGTCGATGACCAAGGAAACCTACGCCGCCTGGGGCTGGCGCATTCCGTTCATCGTTTCCTTCCTCCTCCTTGGCATTTCGATCTGGATCCGGCTGTCGCTTTCTGAATCGCCGACCTTCCAGCGCATGAAGGACGAAGGCAAAGGCTCCAAGGCGCCGCTGTCAGAAGCCTTCGGTCAGTGGAAGAACGCCAAGATCGCGCTGCTGGCGCTGCTCGGCCTCACAGCCGGTCAGGCCGTAGTTTGGTACAATGGCCAGTTCTACGCGCTGTTCTTCTTGCAGAACGTGCTCAAGGTCGATCCGCAATCGGTCAACATCATGATCGCGATTGCTCTGGCTGTTGGCTCGATCTTCTTCGTCGTGTTCGGCTGGCTCTCCGACAAGATCGGTCGCAAGCCGATCATCATGGCCGGCCTTGCGCTGGCGATCGTCTGCACCTTCCCGTTGTTCAAGGCGCTGACCTGGGCAGCCAATCCGGCGCTCGCCACCGCGCAGCAGAACACCCGTGCGACGGTGACCGCGGCACCGGGAGACTGCAAGTTCCAGTTCAACCCGGTGGGCACGGCGAAGTTCACCACGTCCTGCGATATCGCCACCTCGTTTCTGACCAAGAACTCGGTGCCTTATGATGTAGTGGCCACGGCAGCGCCCGGCACTGCTGCGTCGGTGAAAATCGGCAACGAGACGGTTGAGTCGTATGACGCGACCGCAGCCGGCGATCAAGCCAAAGCCAAGGACGCTGTTTTCGCCAAAGCGGTAAACACGGCGCTTCAGGACGGCGGCTATCCGCTGAAACGGGCAGCGGCGAAGGTGCCGGATCAGAAGCTCGAAGCCTTCATCGGGGCCAATCCCGAACTGAAGCTCGATGCGGCCGCGATCCGCGCCGGCGAGAAGGCCATGGTGCCGACCGACCAGGCGATCAAGGACAAGCTGCTGACTGCCGATGAGGCTGCGGGAGCTCCCGAGGTCACCGTCTACACCGTACCGGGCGGCGGTCCCTTCGCCATGTTCGCCGACCCGGCGGCGGTCAACTGGCCGATGACAATTGGTATCCTGCTCATCCTCGTGATCTTCGTCACGATGGTCTACGGGCCGATCGCTGCGATCCTGGTCGAGATGTTCCCGACCCGCATCCGCTACACCGGCATGTCGCTGCCCTACCATATCGGCAATGGCTGGTTCGGCGGGCTGCTGCCGGCGACGGTGTTCGCGCTCAGCGCCTACAAGGGCGATATCTACTACGGTCTCTGGTACCCGGTGGTGATCGCGGCGATGTCGCTGATCATAGGCATGATCTTCGTAAGGGATACGCTCGGAACGGACCTGCATACTAAGCAATAGCCGAACGTCCGGCCGGTTCAAAGCAAAGCCCGGCGCGAGCGATCGCGCCGGGCTTTGCAATTCATCGGAGGCGACGAGAGATGGGAGGACCCTAGCTCTTCCGATCCTGGTTCGCTTCCTCGATCGCTGCTTCATGATACCAGGCACTTCCGAAATCCGTTCGGTTGCGTAAAGAAGCAAGTTCTGCCGCGAACTTAGCCTTTCCGCTTAAATTTGAGGCAGAAGCGCGCGCTGCCACCGGGAACATCAGGATTTTGGCCGACTGACGAGTGGAAGTGATTTCCATTGTCGGTTTCCTTTCTTCGACAGAACCTTGCCGATTCAACCTTTCCCCAACATAGGTTCAGCAACCGAATTAGGCAACATGATTACGAAAAGATCAGTACTTGCACATTATTTGTGCAACATGTGCTTGTGGATGATCCGAACGCAGCATGACGGCGGACCAGCGATTTTGGGCGGATACAACCTCACTTTTGCCGCATCCGTCGCCGGCGAGAATGGCACACGAATTGCATTTTAGCAGTCCGGCAGGTCGGCTACTGGATAGGCCGGCTCGCCCCGGCGCCATCCAGGGTTCCGTGATCAAGCAACGAGAGGCTAGAATGACGAAATACAAGCTCGAGTACATTTGGCTCGATGGATACACCCCGGTTCCCAACCTCCGCGGAAAGACGCAGGTCAAGGACTACGCCGAGTTTCCGACGCTCGACCAGCTTCCGCTGTGGGGCTTCGACGGTTCTTCGACCATGCAGGCCGAGGGCCACAGCTCCGACTGCGTTTTGAAGCCGGTCGCCGTTTATCCGGATCCCGCCCGCACCAATGGCGCGCTCGTCATGTGCGAGGTCATGATGCCGGACGGCGTGACGCCGCATGCGTCCAACAAGCGCGCCACCATTCTCGACGACGAGGGCGCCTGGTTCGGCTTCGAGCAGGAATATTTCTTCTACAAGGACGGCCGTCCGCTAGGCTTCCCTGAGAGTGGCTATCCGGCGCCGCAAGGCCCGTACTACACCGGCGTCGGCTACAGCAATGTCGGCTCCGTCGCCAGGCAGATCGTCGAGGAGCATCTCGACCTTTGCCTTGCCGCCGGCATCAATCATGAAGGCATCAACGCTGAGGTGGCCAAAGGCCAGTGGGAATTCCAGATCTTTGGCAAGGGCTCCAAGAAGGCCGCCGACCAGATGTGGATGGCGCGCTATTTGTTGCAGCGCCTGACCGAGAAGTACGGCATCGACATCGAATACCACTGCAAGCCGCTCGGCGACACCGATTGGAACGGCTCCGGCATGCATGCCAACTTCTCGACCGCCTATATGCGCGAAGTCGGCGGCAAGGGCTATTTCGAGGCGCTGATGGCAGCCTTCGACAAAAACCTGATGGATCACATCGCCGTCTACGGGCCGGACAACGACAAGCGTTTGACCGGCAAGCACGAGACCGCGCCCTGGAACAGGTTCAGCTACGGCATCGCCGACCGCGGCGCTTCGATCCGCGTGCCGCATTCCTTTATCAACAACGGCTACAAGGGCTATCTCGAGGATCGCCGTCCGAACTCGCAGGGCGACCCCTACCAGATCGCCTCGCAGATATTGAAGACGATCGCCTCCGTCCCGACGAGCGCCGAGGTTTCGGCCGCGGCTTGAGCACTTGTCGCGGCGCAGACCTCAGGTCTGCGCCGTGACTTTCTGTCCAATCGCATCACAATAAAAAACCCCGGCGTCTTCGCCGGGGTTTTTTCTGTTGGCTGCAACGATCTGAATCAGACCGAATAATACATGTCGTATTCGACCGGATGCGGGGTCATTTCGAAGCGCATCACCTCGGCCATCTTGAGCTCGATGTAGCTGTCGATCTGGTCGTCGTCGAAGACGCCGCCGGCCTTCAGGAAGCCGCGGTCCTTGTCGAGGCTCTGCAGTGCCTCGCGCAGCGAGCCGCAGACGGTCGGGATCTTCTTCAATTCCTTCGGCGGCAGGTCGTAGAGATCCTTGTCCATCGGCTGGCCGGGGTGGATCTTGTTTTTGATGCCGTCGAGGCCGGCCATCAGCATGGCGGCAAAGGCGAGATAGGGGTTGGCGCCCGGATCGGGGAAGCGGACCTCGACGCGCTTGGATTTCGGCGACGAGCCGAACGGAATGCGGCACGAGGCCGAGCGGTTGCGTGCCGAATAGGCGAGCAGCACCGGCGCTTCATAGCCCGGCACCAGGCGCTTGTAGGAATTGGTCAGCGGGTTGGTGAAGGCGTTGATCGCCTTGGCATGCTTGATGATGCCACCGATGTAGAACAGGCAGCTCTCCGACAGGCCGGCATATTCGTTGCCGGCGAAGGTCGGCTTGCCTTCCTTCCAGATCGACTGGTGGACATGCATGCCCGAGCCGTTGTCGCCGAACACCGGCTTCGGCATGAAAGTGGCCGTCTTGCCATAGGCGTTGGCGACCTGGTGCACGACATATTTGTAGATCAGCATCTTGTCGGCGTTCCGGACCAGCGTGTCGAACTTGATGCCGAGCTCGTGCTGGGCGGCGGCCACTTCGTGGTGGTGCTTTTCGACGCGCACGCCCATTTCGGCGAGCACGGTGAGCATTTCCGAGCGCATGTCCTGCGCCGAATCGATCGGCGGCACCGGGAAATAGCCGCCCTTGATGCGCGGCCGGTGACCGAGATTGCCGGTCTCGTAGTCGGTGTCGTCATTGGACGGCAATTCGGTGGAATCCAGCCTGAAGCCGGTGTTGTAGGGGTCGGCCTTGTACTTGACGTCGTCGAACACGAAGAACTCAGCCTCAGGACCGACGAAGATCTGGTCGCCGATGCCTTCGGCCTTCATGTAGGCCTCGGCTTTTTTAGCGGTGCCGCGCGGGTCGCGGTTGTAGGATTCTCCCGAGATCGGATCGAGAATGTCGCACAGGATGACCATGGTCGACTGGGCGAAGAACGGGTCCATATGCACCGTATCCGCATCGGGCATCAGCACCATGTCGGATTCGTTGATTGCCTTCCAGCCGGCGATCGAGGAACCGTCGAACATGACGCCATCGGCAAACATGTCTTCCTCGACCTCGACGACATCCATCGTAACGTGCTGCAGTTTGCCCTTCGGATCGGTGAAGCGCAGATCAACGAACTTCACGTCGTTGTCCTTGATCTGCTTCATGATGTCTTTGGCTGTCGTCATGTCCCTGCTTCCCTATGTGATGACGTTTTGAACGTGGCCTTTTAACGGGAAAACTCAGACGGCGTCCATGCCGGTTTCGCCGGTGCGGATGCGCACCACTTCCTCGATGTTCGAGACGAAGATCTTGCCGTCGCCGATACGGCCGGTCTGGGCCGCCTTGCGGATGGCTTCGATCGCGGCTTCGACCGCATCGTCGCCGAGCACGACTTCGATTTTCACCTTCGGCAGGAAGTCGACGACATATTCGGCGCCGCGATAAAGCTCGGTATGACCCTTCTGGCGGCCAAACCCTTTGGCCTCGGTAACGGTGATGCCTTGCAGGCCGGCCTCCTGAAGCGCTTCCTTCACTTCGTCTAGCTTGAATGGCTTGATGATCGCTTCGATCTTTTTCATGTAAAAAGTGGCCTCCACTGCCAAAAAAGACGGGTTGTGAGCCCCGCTTGCGCCTCAATCAAGCACGAACTGTGCCAATTGATGGGGTGCCGAGTGGGCCCACATGATTTGGATACCATGCTACGCGGGAATGTACATTCGCGTCATTCACTGCGTCGGATGCGCCATGAACGCCGCGAGCCTATACAAGGCTGGTCCTGCAGTCCGCACAAAAATTGGGCATATCGGACATTTCATGAGCAGATGCGGACCTGCGACTCGTCGCTCCGGGTATTGCCGGAGTGCTTCACAACCTTCGTAGTTTGCGTCGGATCAAAAACTGGACAATGCTTCGGCAGATGATGTGCATGTCGCCCGCATGAGCAACGAACTTCTTTCTCCGTCCGAAATGGCCGAGGCCGACCGGCTGGCGATTGCCGCCGGTCCATTCGACGGCATGGGCCTGATGCGCAATGCCGGCGCTGCGGTTGCTGCCGTGGTGCTCAAGCGCTATCCGAACGCAACGCGCGTCCACGTGCTTTGCGGCCCTGGCAACAATGGCGGCGACGGCTATGTCGTGGCCCGCATCCTTCAGGACAGCGGCTCTGCTGTCTCGATATGGGCGTCCGGCTTGCCCCAGGCCGGCAGCGATGCGGCAGTCGCTGCCTCGGAGTGTCCGGCCGAGACTCGGCCGCTGTCGGATTTCGTTGCCGAGACGGGCTCGATCGTGGTCGATGCCCTTTACGGGGCGGGGCTGTCCAAGCCGCTGTCCGGCCACGCCGCCAAGGCGATCGAGATTGCGGCGGAACTGAACTTGCCGGTTGTCGCGGTCGATCTGCCGTCGGGCGTCTCCGGTGAGAGCGGCAATGTACTCGGCCAGGCCTTCCGCGCCCGAACCACGGTGACCTTTGCGCGAAGAAAGCCAGGCCATCTTCTTTTACCTGGGCGCGAGCTGTGCGGCGAAATCGTGCTCGCTGATATCGGCATAAGCGACAGTGTTGTTGCGCAGCTTGAACCACGAACATTCGAGAACATTCCGGCGCTCTGGCTTGGCCGCTTTCCGGTTCCGGCCATCGACGCCCATAAGTATGAACGCGGCCATGTCGGCGTCTTTTCCGGCGGTCCGTCGGCGACGGGTGCTGCGCGGCTGTCGGCGCTTGCCGCGGCCAGGAGCGGGGCAGGGGCCGTCACCTTGTTGTCACCGGCGAACGCCATGCATGTGAACGCGGCGCATCTGACCTCGATCATGCTGCGCAGGCTAGACACCGTCGCGGATGTGGGCGAATTCGTCGATAGCCGCCGCCCATCCGCCTTCGTGCTCGGCCCCGGATTTGGCATTGGTGAAAAGACGCGCGACTTTGTCCTGGCCGTGCTCGGCAGCGCCAATGGGCAGGGCAGCGGGATCGACGGGCTGGTGCTCGACGCCGACGGCGTCACATCGTTTCGTGATGCACCGGATGCCTTGTTCGAAGCTGCCCGTCGACCGAATACGCCGGCTCTGGTGATGACGCCGCACGACGGCGAGTTTGCCAGGCTCTTTCCCGACATCGCCGGGGACAAGAACCTGTCCAAACTCGCCAAGGCACGCGCCGCAGCCGAACGGGCCAACGCCATCATTGTCTACAAAGGCGCCGACACGGTGATCGCAGCACCAAATAGCCGTGCAGCGATCAACGGCAATGGCGCGCCTTGGCTGGCCACCGCCGGTTCGGGCGACGTGCTGTCGGGCATCATTGCCGCGTTGCTGGCACAAGGGATGCCGGCTTTCGAAGCGGCCTGTGCGGCAGTCTGGATCCATGCCGAGGCCGGCAGCCGTTTCGGACCGGGGCTGATTGCCGAGGACCTGCCGCTGGCGCTGGTGCCGGTCCTGCGCGAGCTTATCGAAAGTCGCGAGATGGCTGCCGAATGAACCGCCTGTTCGCGCTGCTCGTTACGGTCGTTAGTGCCGTAGTCGTGGCGCAGCCCGCGCGCGCCGAAGCTCCGCTGACCATCATCGACGACCCGGCCGTTCTCACCGCCCTGGACGGCAAAGGCTTTGGCTTCGCCGGCATTTTCGGCGTCGCTGGCAAGGGCGATTTGAAGACGCTTTATGAGAAGTCTCCGGCCTACCACGCGATTGTCGAAACGGTTGCAAGCGACGTCGCGGCATTGCGGGCCGAGATGAAGGCCGGCGGGCGGCCGCTTTACGAGGTGACCGACGGCAATGTCGGCCGCGTCATGGACATGCGCTGGCTGAGGACCGAGGCCGCACGCTTCCGCCTCGTCGGCGTGGTCAACCGGCTCGACCGGCGCGACTTCGCCGCGTTGCAAGGCGACGGGAGTTGCGGCGAAGTGCGCTTCATCTATCGCCTCGCCTACAGCTTCAAGAAGAACGGCAAGGTTTTGGCCTCGCGCCTGCCGTCCAATTTCAGTGCCGTCTACAACGTCGCGCCTGATGCCGATGGCGGTTGTGTCGGCGTCGCCGGACGCTGGGCACCACAACTCGACGAGAGCGTCGATGCCGGCTGGCTGATCGGCGGGCCGCTGGAAAGGACGGCGCTCACCTTCAAGCAGCTCGAGCTCAATGCGCAAGTGGTCCGCTTCCCGTCCGGCCAGGAGACCGAATTCGGCGGGCAGGCTGCCTATCTCATGCGAATTTTCGGCATCGACGGAGCGGCTGTCAGCGAAAAGTCGCTGGAAAACACGCCCGACACGGCACGTCTCGCCGAAGACGCTACGCTGAAAGCAAGACTTGCCGACTATGTCCGCACCAATGTCGCGGCGGTCGATCTCGGCGTCTACCAGATTCCCGACGAATTCCTGGCAAGGAAGGTCATCTCTTGGTCGACCTTCGGCAGTGCAAGGCAGGCCAACCACCCGTTCACGCCGCTGTTCCAGCCCGCGGATTTCGCTAGTGTCGATTTCGCTGCGCTGAAGTTGGTGCGCACGCCGGAGGCGCTGGTCGAGCGACTGGACAACGGCGCCTGCCAGGGTTGTCATCAGGCGGGCTCGACCGCCGGCTTCCATTTTATTGGACTTGACGACAAGACGACCTCGCCGCTCAACCGCATCGAGGTCGGCATCTCGCCGCATCTCCACGCCGACATCCCGCGCCGCGTCGCCTGGCTGCACGCGACTGCCGACGGCAAGGAACCGAACCGCTTCCGCCCGCTGTCCTTCGCGCCGCCGGCGACATGGAGCGATGCCGACGAAATTGCCTATTCGCCGGCCGAAATGGCGATGCCGTGCTTCATGCCGGAAGATGCTGCCCGCTTCGGCGCGACTTGGCAATGCGGCGGCGGCACGGTCTGCACGCAGCTGGCGACCGTGTCAGGCGTGCGCACCAAGCTGGCGCAATGCCTGTTGCCCAAGGACAGTGAAAACATATTCTCCGGCCATCCGTGCCTGACCGGCTCGATCGCCAGCAACCCGGCGCAGCCTTTCAATGACCGCTATACAATCACCGGCCAGTTCGCGGCGTTCGCGCCAAGTATTTCGCGCGCCGCCTACACCTGCCGACCGCCGAAGATCGGTGTGCCGGCGGGTATCGCCTATCGCGGCTGCGACGACCGGGATCGCAGCTTTGCCGCCTTCAAGACGGGCAAGCCGATGCCGAACGAGATTTGCGGATTGGTCGGCGGCAAAAAATTCGACACCTGCGTGGCGACCAATAATTTCGACCAGTGCCTGGGCGGCGCTGTCAATCGCGGTAATCGTCCCGCCTGCTCGGCCGACCATTTCTGCCGCGAGGATTACATGTGCCAGTCGCTGCCGCCCGATACACCCGGTATCGGCAAAGTGAAGGGCATCGGCTTCTGCTCGCCGACTTATTTTATCTTCCAGATGCGCATCGACAATCACGCCACGCCATGGTCGGGCGCTGTCCGCGCGACGAGGGGGGCCGGGTTCGGAGCGGCGGAAGCGGAATAGCCTGCGCCGACTGCGCATTAGCCGCTATAGTTTCAGGTGGATAGCTATCGATCGAGATAGTCGGCGATCTTCGATGTCCATTCGCCGTCGAAATGGCGGACATGTTCGGCGACGATCTCATCGCTCAGCAGGCTCGACAAGGCGGAAACCAGAACTGGTTCTATCTCTGGAGCCGAGCTAAATCCAAGAGCAGTCAAACGTTCGGACCAGGGCGGATGATCCGCGCTTTCCTTATCTGGCGCGTCCCAGGCCCTTTGCGCATATTCTTGCAGGATGGGAAGCCTCGACAGGTGACTGGCGGCCGCCAGAACTCTTTCAAGTGGTGGACGAGGCGGTACCATGGTGCCAAGCAGTTCACGTTTAAGCGGAATATACACTTGGTCATCGAAGAATGCACTGGCGGCACCGATCAGTAGCAGGGCGCGCGCCGTTTCATGTGCATCGCCGGACATCGCTGCATGACGATCTGCGTCAATTTCCGCCCGCCGCGACAACCGTATTTCTTCGCGCTCCAGCGTGCGCGACAGCGGGCCAAGCATCCAGTAGAACAGGCTGCCTGAAACGGTTTTTCCCGGTGGGGCGAAGTCGAAGATTAGATCGAAGCTCTTTTCGAGTTCGGCCAGGTTGAGCCCGCCATTTGTATCTTTATTTTTCAGATGGGCGTCCTCATGGGCCAAGATCGCCGCAAACCCCTTTTGGTCGGTCGCTGCGAGCAGCGGCAGGCCCACGGTGAGAATTGCCCTGCGACCAAGCAGGCCCAGAAACGGCCGCTCTTCACCGACGCTAGCGTTGAGATCGTCGCTCAGGATGATGCTCGTGCGGCTGGCGCGGTGTTTGCCGGCAATACTCTCCCAGACAGCCCACAATTTCGGGGCTGATTCCCGAGTAATCCCGTCCACCTTGCTGGGTCGAAAACCGGCGAACAATGTCCCGATCAACAGAACGATGGCCAGCATCGCGGCCGGGATTGCAACAACGCCAGTCGCGATGACAGCGAGCGGATAACAGTCGAGGAACCAGAACCACAGGAGTATTGGGCAAAACAGCGGCAGGACGAAGAGCAGGATGGCAAACCTGCCGAAACGCGCTCCTACATAGAGGACCAGGCGCGACATCAACCCCTCACAGCGGAATGTTGTCGTGCTTCTTCCAGGGGTTTTGCATATCCTTGTTGCGCAGCATCCTGAGCGCGCGGGCGATGCGGCGGCGGGTCGAATGCGGCATGATCACCTCGTCGACATAGCCACGCTCGGCGGCAACGAAGGGGGACAGGAAGCGATCCTCGTAAGCTTTTGTGTGCGCTGCAATTTTCTCCGCGTCGCCGATATCCTTGCGATAGATGATCTCGACTGCGCCCCTGGCGCCCATCACCGCAATCTGCGCCGTCGGCCAGGCATAGTTCATGTCACCGCGCAAATGCTTTGACGCCATGACGTCATAGGCGCCGCCATAGGCCTTTCTGATGATGACGGTGATCTTTGGCACGGTCGCTTCGGCATAGGCGAACAGAAGCTTGGCGCCGTGCTTGATCAACCCACCATATTCCTGCGCGGTGCCGGGCAGGAAG
>NZ_JAMYTU010000074.1:0-13037 GCF_040322615.1 Mesorhizobium sp. M0119 | reverse complement strand
AGCAACAGCAGCCTGATCAGACCAGATACCGTTCCCGATTCGAAGGCCTCCGTCGAAAGCGCTCGCGTCAACGTGCAGCGAAAATAGCGCTTACCAACGACGGAGGGTTAGAGGAACTGATCGTAGAAAGCGCTGCAGCGAGACAGCTTGCCCTCCTATTGGACAACCATAACTAGTGTGCCTGGGTTAGCGCTGGCGATCTTTGCACCGCTATCGCAATCCGGTTGGAGGGCATGTTCGATCTTCCTAGGTGCCGTACACGGTGTGACCGTGGCGCTGCTGCCGGGGATTTTGGCGACAGTCGCTGCCTGTCCGATAAACGTCTCCGAAAACTGGTGTCGTCCCGGGCCAGGACATTTCCATTCTAGCGGCGGCCGGACTATCGCGCGGCTTGACCTTGCAGTAGCTGGAAGACTTTTCCTGGCAAATGAGATGGGAATAAACTGCGACGGCCACCCGTTGACAGTTCGAACCGTCGCGGTGCCTTGCCTGATCTCTGCAGAGTTGGACCGACGCCGCGAGAACATGGAGAAACGCACCTATGCAAGCCACCACGCTCATCGCGTGGCCGGCACGGGTTGGTATGTTGCCCGCTGCGGCCGCGCTTATCATCGCCGCTCTCCCAGCACGAGCCGACGAAACGGTTGGCGTCACCTTGGCCGACAAGGGAATGCAATCCATGCGCATGGACCTGGGCACCGAACAGGTCAAGGCCGGCAATGTGACCTTCAACGTGACCAATACATCCCAGACCCTGGCTCACGAGTTCGTCGTCGTCAGATCCGACAAGCCGATCGAGACGCTGCTTTACAACGAGCAGGAAAAGGAGGTCGAGGAGAGTGCACTCGAGGTCGTAAACGAGATCGAAGACCTCGATCCCGGGAAGTCCGGCGCGCTTACGGTGAAGCTGGAGCCGGGCTCCTACATCCTGCTTTGTAACAAGGCGGGCCATTTCAAGCTTGGCATGGTCAATCACATCACCGTCACAAAATAGGATCTCGCCGGATATCTTGACGCTCACAACTGCCACGGAAAGGATAGGATAGGCCGTAAGACCTCTACCAGGCGGCGGACCCTTCCATCACGGCGGCGGTCGGATTATCGACGGCATGATCTCACGCCTCAGTCGGCCGGATTGCTCACGATCTCTATGGGTTCACGATGCCTAGGGCCGGCACCTGGGCTGCGGAACCAACCCCGACAGACACGCAGGGCACCCTTAGCCTGGAAAGGCGCAACTCGGTACACGAGGGCGACTATATCTCTACGGAAACAACTTGAAGAAACGCTTCGCTACCCATAGCATGCCACCCCCTGGTGAAATCTGATCAGGAGGTCGGTGGGATCGATCGGGTTTTTAAGCCAGTGCAAAGTAGGGAGGATAACTATGGCTTCCGAAGTACAGGCAAACAATGGCGTTAACGTCGAGGCGCTGCTCGGCGCACGCGAAGCGCTTACCAATGCCCCGGAGGCCGCGCAGTTCAAGTGGCGCGCGGCCTGCGAATGGAAGGATGGCACCCACAGCCACTCGACGGTCGAGAGTTTCTACGGTCTGGGCCAGGACCAGCATCGCAAGACCACCTTCGCATTCGATGCCGACCATCCGGAGGTCTTCGCATCCCTGGATCAGGGCGCCACGCCTGTCGAATACGTGCTGGTCGGGCTGGCGAGTTGCCTGACCGCCGGCATCGCCGCTGTTGCCCAGAACCGGAACATTCAGTTGAAGTCGGTGAAGGCAACCATCGAAGGCGACATGGATATTGCGGGTATACTCGGCATCGACAGCGACGTCCGCAACGGCTTCAGCGGCATCACGGTGAAGTACAACATTGACGCCGACGCCAAGCGCGAGGACATCGAGGCTCTCGTCGCTCAGTCGCAGAAGCGGTCGGCTGTCTATGACATTGTAACCAATCCGACGAACGTCACGGTCGTGGTGAATTGAAAGGCGCTTCGAGCCGTAGACTCTCCTGATGAGAGGGCGCGATCAATTCCGTCACCACAGTGATCGTCGGTGCAGGGCACGCGGGGCTCGCGATGAGCCGCTGCCTCGCGGAGCGCTCTATCGACCATGTGCTGCTGGAGCGCGGCGAGATCGCCCATACCTGGCGCACCGAGCGATGGGATTCGTTGCGGCTGCTCACCCCGAACTGGCAGAGCCGGCTGCCGGGCTTCCGCTATGATGGCGACGACCCCGACGGCTACCGGACGATGCCTGAAGTGATCGACTTCCTCGGGAACTATGCCAGGGCGATCTCGGCTCCAGTCAGAACACATACGACCGTTACCTCGCTTCGCAGCGACGGGGCGGGATATCTCGTGCGCACGGACCGCGGCGAGTGGCGCTGCCGAACTGTCGTGCTGGCGTCGGGCGCGTGCAACATCGCACGCCTGCCCGATTTGGCCGTCCGCGTGCCGCCGTCGGTCGCCATGCTGACTGCACAGTCCTACCGCAATCCGGCTCAGGTCGCCGACGGCGGCGTGATGGTGGTGGGCGCCTCGTCGAGCGGCACCCAGATCGCACAGGAGCTGCAGCGTTCGGGGCGTCAAGTGACCCTGTCGGTGGGCGAGCACATCCGGGCGCCGCGCGTCTATCGCGGCAAGGACCTGGAGTGGTGGATGGACGCGGCCGGCGTGCTCGACGAGCGCTACGACGAGGTAGACGACATCAGACGGGCACGACGGGTTCCTTCGCTGCAGCTTGCCGGCACCCCCGACCGCACCACCCTCGACCTCAATGCGCTGGTCGACCTCGGCGTCAGGCTCATTGGCCGTCTCGCCGGCATCACCGAAGACGGCAAGGCCCAGTTTGCGGGGTCGTTGCGCAACATGTGCGCGCTTTCCGATCTCAAGATGGCCCGGCTGCTCGACCTCATCGACGAATGGGCGCACGCCAACGGCCTGGACGCTACGGTCGGGCCGCCGGATCGCCTGCCGCCGACCCGTGTCGAGGACAACCCGCCGCTCGGCCTCGACCTTACCGGAGCCGCGATCAGGACGATCATCTGGGCCACCGGCTACCGGCCGGACTACTCCTGGCTGGAGTTGCCGGTCCTCGACCGCAAGGGCCACGTCCGTCACGACGGCGGCGTTGCCGAACATCCGGGCATGTACCTGATGGGGATGCAGTTTCTGCGCCGCCGCAAGTCTGCGCTGATCGACGGCGCCGGCGACGACGCGCGTGATCTCAGCGACCATCTGGCATCTTACCTCAGGCAAAAATCAATCAACGTCTAAGGCCAAGGAGGTCAGCTACCGCGACAACGCCGAATTCCGTGACCCTGCGATCATATTCCCAAGTGCAACTTCGGCTTCCAGAAGGGGCGGAACAACTCAATCTTGGGACAGCGGTTCATCACAACTTTCAAGCCCGCTTCCTCCGCCAACAGGGCGGCGGTGTCATCGCGCACCCCAATCTGACTCCACAGAACCTTGGCACCAATTGCGATGGCTTCCTGTGCAACTTCCAACAGGTCTTCGGAGCGGCGAAAAACCTCAACCATATCCACAGGCCGGTCTATGGCCGCCAGTGACGCGTGCACCTTGAGCCCTCGAATTTCATCCAGACCTGGAGTGGGATTGACCGGGATCATGTCATAGCCGGTTTCGTGCAGAACCCTGAGAACACCATAGGAAAACTTGGTCTTGTCGGGGCTGGCCCCCACCATCGCAATGGTTTTGACTGACTTCAGAATGTCTTGCAGATAAGCCTCCGAATAGGGCTCATCATGATTCATATGGGTCATTTCTTTGTGTCCAACGGGGTCGCAATATCGGCTTTCAATTCATGTGCGGCCAAGGGATCTAGGAAGGGGTTGCGATAGAGCTTGTCGTGGCTTTCAACGCCGACCTCCAGCGTGCAGTCGCTCATAGGGCGGGCAACG
Source organism: Mesorhizobium sp. M0119 (assembly GCF_040322615.1). Classification (NCBI taxonomy): domain Bacteria; kingdom Pseudomonadati; phylum Pseudomonadota; class Alphaproteobacteria; order Hyphomicrobiales; family Phyllobacteriaceae; genus Mesorhizobium; species Mesorhizobium sp. M0119. The sequence goes on along the minus strand of NZ_JAMYTU010000074.1, from coordinate 9,153 downwards.
CAGAGGATTATATAGCCATTGTTGATCTGGCGATTGTTCAGCGCCCGCTGGGCCTTTTGACTGACTTTGCCGCTGATTATCTTGGCCGCGCAGGTTATGCAGCCGCCATACTTGCACCCGTAGGGCAGGTCCACGCCCTGCTCGCGCAGGCTTTGCAAGAGGGGCTTGCGGTGATCGACCTCAAAGGCTGCACCGCCTTGGTTGGCGAGGGTGATGGTGAAGCTGGTCATACCCAGATGTCACTCGTGCAATCACCGCCGGGATAACGGGTTTCGTGGCAGCGGCTTGGTCCATTTGGTTCCTTGCCAAAATCGACGACAAATCGCGGATCAATTTCCATGCCGCCGTTTTCCGTATCGCAATTGACCATCAGCATGCATCCGCCATTGGTGCGGATTTCCGGATAGAACTGATTGTCCCAGGTCGAGAAGAGCGAGGTCGTCACATAAAGGCGCTTGCCGTCGAGGCTGAGCTGTATCATCTGAGGCCCACCAGTCACTTTCACGCCATTGACCTCAGGCGCACGGCCGAGAAGTCCGCCCATCCACACCTGTCCGGTGAGCTTGGCGTTGTGCGGGTCCGAGATGTCATATTGGCGGATGTCGCCATGCAACCAGTTGCAAAGATAGAGGTGTCTATCGTCCATACTGAGCAGAATGACCGAGATCACGCCCGGTATCGGGATCGGCCATTCGGGATGCGGCTCATTGCCAACATCGACAATTTTTTCCCATTGCCAGTCACCCGCCGCATCCTTCCACCAATGGATGATGTTTGCAGAAAGGGCCGCGCCAACAAAGCCGTGACTGCTGTCGGGATTGTGATGGAATCGCACTTCGAGTGGGAGCAAGCCATCCTCACCGAGATAGAATGTTTGCTTTGGCTCCTTCTTCTCAAAATCCCAGAAATGGATCTCTCGGCCATATTTCAGATGGCCAACCTCCTCCAGGTCAAAACCAGGCATGAAGGTATTGGGCGCGGCCCACTCCGAGCTGACCATTACGTTATGTCGCGGCTGGTACCAGAAATCATAACCAAACTTGATGCTGCCCATGGAGTTTTCCCAACGGCCGACAATCTCGAACTCCTTGTTGAGTTGCAAATAGCCGCCTGGGGCGTTGCCTTGAGCGTCGCCAAGCATGGAAATGATGATGTCCGAGCCGAGGCAATGCACTGTGTGCGGCGCCGACAAGTTGGTCCTGGTTTTGATTTCAGCGCCGTCTATGACCTTGAACAATGTCGGATTGCGGGGATCGGTTGCGCAATCGACAATATGCAGATTGGTCGAGCGCACACCCGGCACAATCAGATATTTGCGCTCCATGCTCGCATCGCCATGGCAGGACGAACAGGCATTCCAGCCCATGTGATGAAGCTCATCGCCAATACCCGGCATTTGCAAACGTGAAATCACTTGGCTGTAGGTCGAACTCTCCGGGTCGACATCAATGGTACACAAATAGTCCGGCTTCTGAATGCCCGTGCCGGTGTAGATGGCAATCGTATAGAGCAGCTTTTCGCGAGGTGCCCTCATCGCCTCTGCTGGAGAAGCATAGCCCGGTCCACAGCAATGATTGGTCATGGGTACTTCCCAATTTGAACAGATCACTGGCCAGCCCCAACGGGGGTCAAGCTGGAATGTTAGTGCATGGTTGGCTTTAGCGCTATGGCCAGGGTGGCTGGTCAAGCGCGCGCCCCATTTTCGATCGCCTCGTACAAGCGCGTGAGCTTGGCCTCGGCGTCGGCCGCCTGCGTCCATCATTTACAAAGCCGCCGGCAACCTACGAGCGGTGCAAATCCTACTCGGCCACACCAAGATCGAGAACACGGTGCGCATTTTGGCGTCGGCGTCGAGGATGCACTCACTTTGGCGGAAGGGACAGAAATTTGACCACCCCGGCTCCTTGCGACCAACGAGGACCAGGTACGCGTCTCACCGCCACCATAGAGGCAACCTTTGCCTCCGCCCGGAAGCGGACATCGCGGGTGACAATGCTGGAGGTCATGGTCGCGCCATAGGTTGCCATTAGGTTGTTACTCACGGAACGACCGCTTCTCCCTGTTGCGGCGATTTCGAGATCGGTCGATGACTGGGATGCTTTCTCCCGACGGTTCGACGGGCCGTATCGTCCAAAAGAGACCGGAGTGCGTCTAACGTGAGCTTGGCCGACCGATCCACCGTACGATTTCATAGGCAGGCATCGGGCGGCGAAAACCCTTCAGCGTCAGTTCGCCAACAAGAACTGATTCGACCAGCGACTCGACAGCGCCGAGGACCCGTTGGCTGACGAGAATCTGGCGGGATTTGGCCTCCTCGCACAATCGGGCGGCGTGGTTCGACACAGTGCCGATGACGGCATAGTCCGAGCGCCGATCAAAACCGATGCGCCCGATGGTTGCGTGGCCCCTGGCAATGCCGATCCCGAAGCCCAGCAAATAGTCGCGCTTGCGCCATCGCTCTGAATGCTCGTCAATTGCGTCGCGCATCGCAGCAGCCATTGAGACGGCTCTCTCGGAGTGGTCGGCGCATGGCAGTGGATCGTTGAAAACCACGACGATACCGTCGCCCACGAACCGCTCTAGAGTTCCCTCGTGGCGGACGATTTGTTCACCGAGACAGGAATGATACTCGGCAAGAACTGTCATGACCTCTTCGGGCTCGGCGGTCTCTGCGAAGGCAGTAAAGCCGCGCAAATCGCAAAAGACAACGGTCACCTCGCGACGGTGGCTCTGCAAGAGCGCGTCTCCATTGCCCGCCGCAACGATGAGGTCGGCGACCTGCTCGGGAAGGAACCGCCTGAGCCGCGCCATTCGCTCGAGCTCCGTCACCTGCCCAGCCACGGTTTGCTCGAGCGAGCGGTTCCAGTCGGAGAGTTGCGCGGCTTGGTCCTCAAGGCGTTTGGCCTGGCTCGCGACGGTGTCGTGAAGCGCCTTCTGGCGCAGCATCGAGCGCACTCGCGCCAACAGCGCCCTGTGCTCGAAGGGCTTTGTCAGATAGTCGTCGCCCCCGGCGTCCAGTCCCTCAACCACATCGCGCGTGTCGGCTTTCGCGGTGACGAGGATGACCGGAATCGCTTGCAGGGAGATGTCCTGCTTGAGCATCCGCACCACACTGATGCCGTCCAGCTTCGGCATCATGATGTCGAGCAGGATCAGGTCCGGACTGAGGCTGCGTGCTTTCGCAAGCCCCTCTTCGCCATCAGCGGCAGTCACCACATCGTATCCATTCGCCTCGAGGCGCATGCGCAGGATCTCGAGGTTTTCCGGGGTATCGTCGACCGCGAGAATACGGGGCGGATCATGCAAGACCCTGTCTCCTTCAGGAAAGGAACTGCCGAATCTTTGCGAGCAGCTCGCGCGGACTGAAGGGCTTGGCAATGTAGCCATCGCAGCCTGCGGCAAGTGCCTTCGCCTCATCGCCCGACAACGCGTAGGAGGTGACGGCGATAATCGGAATGTGCCGGAGCGCCGGCTCGGCCTTGATGCGGCGAGCCGCTTCGTATCCGTCAATCACCGGGAGCTGAATGTCCATAAGGATCAGATCTGGCTTGTGCGCGCCGGCTGCAGCGATGCCGGCGGCGCCGTCCGCCGCTTCGATCAGTTCGTATTCGGTGGTGGCAATGAGATCGCGGATGATCTGGCGGTTGTCCTCGGTGTCTTCCACCATCAGGATTCGTTTGCTCATGCGGCCCTCACGTCCTCATTTACCCGGATTGGTACCTTCAGACGGAATGTCGACCCTGACCCGATCACGGACTCGACGTCGATGGTTCCGCCATGCATTTCGACGATGCGCTTCGAGATCGCCAGGCCAAGACCCGTACCGCCCTTCTGCCTGGTACTGCTGTTGTCGACCTGCTGGAATTCTTCGAAGATGAGAGCCTGGTCCTTAGACGCGATGCCGGGACCGGTGTCTCGGACGGTCATCTCAAAGTGCCCGTCGACCGCATCGGCAAGAATGTCGACCGCACCCGTTTCGGTGAACTTGACGGCATTGCCTACAAGATTGAGCAGGACCTGCGTCAAACGGCGTTCGTCCCCGCGGCCGATTGGAAGGTTCTCGGCAACAGTCGTTGAAAGCTCAAGGCCCTTCGCTCGTGCCAGCGGCTCTACGGCCGTAACGGTCGATCGAACAAGCTGCGCGACGGAGTAGTCCTCGATCGCCAGCGTGAGCTGCCCGGCTTCGATCTTGGACAGGTCGAGTACGTCGTTGATAAGCCCGAGGAGGTGACGACCGTTTGCCTGCACGCGCGCGACGGTCGTCTTAGCCTTGTCCGGGAGTTCGCCGTAGATGCCGTCGACCAGCAGTTCTGTGAAGCCCAAGACCGAATTGAGCGGTGTCCTGAGCTCGTGGCTCATATTCGCGAGGAACTGGGACTTGTGGCGGCTGGCTGCCTCCAGCTCCCGGCCTTTCTCCTCGATCTCGCGGAACAGCTTGGCATTCTGGATCGCGAGCACCGATTGGGCTGCGAAGGTCTCCAGCAGGTGGACAACTTGCTCATCGAAGGCACCTGGCTTGCGGCGCCTGACGACCAGTGCACCGACGATCTTGTTGGGCCTCAGCAGCGGAACGATCAGGATACCGCGATATCCGGCGTCGACGATCGTCTTTCTTACAAGGAAGGATGAGGTCTCCTCGCTGAGATCGGGAAGCTGCACCGGCATGCAGCGCCCGGGCGCGTCGCCGATCCCCATGTCGGCCAGCCCGATCGTCTGGTGCGAGACTGCGGCGATAAGCTCATCGCTCATACCGAAGTTTGCGCGCGGACGGAATTGCTGCCGCGTGCTGCTGAACACGTAGATGGTGCCAGCATCCGTTTCCGACAACTGGACCGCCTTGGCAACGATCGTCTTCAGCACCGTGTCGAGATCCAGCGTCGAATTGACCGCCTTGCTCACCTCACCAAGAGCCTCGAGCTCACCAACAGACGCGGCAAGCTCGCGAGTCCGTGACTGCACCTCCTCGAAGAGCCGCGCATTCTCGATGGCGATCACGGCCTGGTCGGCGAATGTCTCGACGAGGGCGATCTCCTTGGGATTGAAAGGTTGCGGCTCAACCCTCGTCATGACGAATACGCCAACGAGATCACCTTCCCGCAACAGCGGGGCAGCGAGGACGGTGCGGAAGCCGCCTGCCTCGGCGATCAAGGCAACGCGGTAGTCCGGATCAGCCGTCACGTCTTCGATTTGGACGATCCGCCGTTCTTCGATTACGCGCCCTACGGCGGAGCCTCGGCCTGCGGCAAGGGCCGGAGTTGGATTGGCGTCCACATAAGCACGGAAACTGGGCGGGTAGCCATGCGCCGACACATAGCGGAATACGCCATCCAGCGACTGCACGATACCACCCTTGTCGGCACGGCAGAGCCTGATAGCCGATTCCACCAACGTATCGAGCACGACCTGCAGATCGAAGGTCGAACGGCTGATGACCTTCAGAACGTCTGCAGTAGCTGTCTGCTGCTGAAGGGCTTCATCGAGCTGCTGGGTGCGCGTCTCAATCTCCTGATACAGGCGCCCGAGCTGGTCGGAGGTCTGGTTGACGTTAGCGGCGAGTACTCCAAGTTCGTCGCGATTGGCGACGGCAACCTGTTGGGCGAAGTCGCCGGCCGCTATCTGGCTGAGACGCGTCTCGATCTTCTTGACCGGTTCGATCAACGACCAGGAGATGATGTAGCCGAGCCCCAACGCCAGCAGGATACTGCCCACCGCAAACGAGACCACGATCAGTCTGGACGTGCCGTACGCACCCTCGGTCGTTTCGATGGCCGCCACCATGTCGGCTTCGGCCATGTTGACCAGCTGGTTTGTCAGCCGCTCGAGGCTATCGGCCGACGGTATGATTTCATCAAGCTGAACCTTGCGCGCCTCCTCAGTGCGGTCGGCGCGGACGAGCTCTGCCACGTGCGTCACCCCATCTGTAAGCCGTTCGTACTCTTGCCGGACCTGACCGAGCACTTCCGCCTCACTCTCAGCGACGAACTCCATGCGGTCGAGGTCGTAGCCGAACTGGTTGAGCTGGCGCAGCGCCGCATCCAGCATCCGGTCGTCCCGAAGCAACAGGGCGGTGGAGATGCCGTAGAGCTGGGTGGTCGTATCGTGCTGGACCTGGCGGTAGGCCGCGATCCTGCGCTGCAGCTTGATCAGCTCGTTGGTTTGATCGTTCACCCCACTCAGCACCTGCAACCCGACGGCCCCGAGCACGATCAGCAGGCCGACGATCGACAGGAACGCGATCAAGAGCTTGGTCTGGACGCGCGCCGGCAGCCGGGCAACCCAGCCAACGAGCCGGTTCGTTATGCTATTTGGATTCGTCCAAGAGGCTGAGAAGGTCATCCCGGAACTCCTCCAGGTCGAACCGGACACCAAGATACTGTACTCGCAAGATGCCACCGGGGTCCACGAGCGACGTCAATAGGGTATGGTCGACATCTCCGTTCGCCGCCTTCTTCGCGATGACCCCGTATTTCCGTCCCACCTCATGGACGACGGCCGGATCACCGGTAAGAAACGACCAGCCCTTCAGGTCGGCGCCAAAACTCTGCGCATATTCCTTCAAGACATCGGGCGTATCGCGCTCTGGGTCGACGGTGATCGAAACGAAGGCGATTTTGGGTCCGAACGCACTACCCAACTTTTCCTGCACGCTGGCCATATGGGCAGTCAGCATGGGGCAGACGTCAGTACAGTACGTATAGATAAATGAGACGGCGACCACCTTGCCGCGAAAGTCGTGCAGCGACACTCGCACACCGTCCTGCGATACCAAGGTAAAGTCCGGCGCCTGTCCGATCGTCGGCAGGCGCTCGTCGTGCGCATGTGCCGGCCCGGCCATCAGCGCCAGCAGCAAGATGCGCGCCGGCCACTCGCTCACGTTTTCAACTCACGCTTGACCTCGTTGAAGAACTGCCAATCGGTGCCGTTCGCGATGATCTCGTTTGGGTTCGACTTGACAATCCCGGCTTCATGCAACCGCAACGAGAAGAACCTGATCGTGTCCTCGGGATCGAAGTCGCGCCAATTAGAGTATGGGAGCTCGCGGAGCGACTGCACGGCGTAGTCGTATTGTTCGGTGTGTCCGCCGTCCACCAGGAGGCGTGCCACCCATTCCGGTTCGGCCGCGCAGATGTCGGCCGATTTGATGATGGCCCGGATGACGCGCTTGGTGGCAGCTGGATTTTTCTCAGCATAGGCGGCGTTGACTGCCAGCATGCAGCAGTAATATTGCGACCATGGCCGGTCCTTGGAGCTGTCGAGGATGACGTGGCCGACTTTGCGGGCGCGGAGATCTTGAGCCTCAGGCGGAAAAGCCAGGAAGGCGTCGACCTTGCCCTCGGCGAAAAGCTCCGCCGGCTTTGCCTCGCCAACGATCCATTCAATGTCGCGTTGCGGATCGAGGCCGACATAGGTCGCCATGGCACTGACGAAGATATGCGGATCCGATGACAGATTGCCGCCGACACCGACTTTACGGCCCTTGAGATCCGCGATGCTTTTGATGTCCCCGTGTCCGAACAATTCGTAACAACCGACATGCACTCCGGAGATCACCTTGATCGGGGCGCCAGTGTCGACCGGAATGATCAGGGCTGTGGCAAAGTCAATGCCGAAGTCGATGTCGCCGCGCGCCAGCATCTCGGTCTGGGCGATACCGGCGTCGGCGGCCACGAAGCCAAAATCCGAAAACCCCTCTGCGCGGATCAGATCCTCGGCGACGTACTGCGGAGCGATGCAGATACCCGGCGCCGCCGCAAAGCGGGCGACCGTGGTTTCAGGTGCCGCTTCGGCGGCGGCCGCGTTGCGGCCCCTTGCAAGACCCGCACCTGCGAGCGCGGACAGGCCTGTGAGGAAACGGCGACGGTTCTGGACAATCTGCACGAGTCTCTCCCTTCAAAAAAGGCACCGCGTGTCGGCGATAGGTCTACGTCTTCAGCTCGCGCTTTAGTTGATCTAGAAAGCGCCAATCCGTTCCGGTGGCGATTATCTCTTGCGGGCTCGACGTGATCATGCCCGTTTCGTGCATGCGCAGCGCGTAGAAGCGCATCGAGGCTTCGGCATCGAAATCCCGCCATCTGTCGTACCGGATGTCGCCAAGCGTTTGCAGCGCGAGTTCGTAGCTGGGGACGAAACCTCGATCGACCAGCTGCCCTGCAGTCCATGACGGATCTGAGACACAGAGGTCGGCGCCCTTGAGGATGGACCGCAGGACGCGCTTTGTCGCCACCGGATATCTGTCTACATAATCCGCAGTCGCGGAAATCATGCAGCAGAAGTGCTGCGACCACGGCGGGTCGCTGGTCGAGTTGAGGATCGTGTGGCCTACTTTCCTGGAGCGAAGTTCCTGCGTGCGGGGCGGTTGGCCGAGCACTGCATCGTACTTTCCCTCGACGAAGCCTTCCGCAAAATTGTGCTCTTCGATGACCCATTCGATGTCGTTGACGGGATCGAGCCCAACATAGGCGGCCATCAGAGAAACCAACACGTATTGCGGCGAATCAAGCGTAAAGACCCCAACCCGCTTTCCCCGCAGGTCCGAGATGCCTTTGACGCTGTCGTTGGCGATCAGTTCGAGGCACCCGGAGTGCAGTCCGCTTAGTACCCTGATCGGCACTCCTGCATCGATCGACGCCAGATGAACCGGCACATAGTTCACACTGAAATCCGTCTCGCCGTTTGCGATCCACGCCGAATGATCAACCTTCTTGTCACCTTGCACGTAGCGGACATCGGTGAACCCCTCGGCGCGCAGCATCTCTCCGGCGAGGTACAGGCCCGCCCAGCAATAGGCGCCGCCGATGTACCGCGGCAGGCGGACCGAGGTGGTCTCCGGCAACGGCTCAGCCCAGGCTTGTGTCGAGGTGCCGATAAGACCCGCGGCGCCGGCTGACGCGGCGCCGGCTAGGAAACGGCGGCGGTTCGGGGCGATTTGCATGTCCACGTCTCCCCTTGAGACAAATGGGATCAGGTTTTCAGCTCACGCTTCAACTCGTCGAGGAAGCGCCAGTCCGTTCCGTCGGCGATGATCTGTTGCGGGCCCGATTTGATCATGCCCGTCTCTTGCATGCGCAGTGTGTAGAACCGCAGGGAGTCTTCGGGATCGAAGTCTCGCCAGCGGTCGTACCGGATATCCCTTAGCGTTTGCTGCGCGTAATC
>NZ_JAMYTU010000073.1:0-13617 GCF_040322615.1 Mesorhizobium sp. M0119 | reverse complement strand
CCCCCCCCCCCCCCCCCCCCCCCCCCCGCCCCCGGCCCCCCCCCGCCCCCCCCGCCCCCCCCCCCACCCCCCCCCCCCCCGCGCCCGGCCGGCCCGCGGGGGGGCGCCCGCTCGCCCGCCCCCCCCGCGTAGGTTGGGGGGGGGGGGGCCCCCCCCCCCCCACGTCTTCCTTCTGTTGGCGCCGCGCGCGCGATGGCATTTCGAGGCAGTGGAGCGCATGCCCGATGACAGGTTCCTCGCGAGCACCAGGCCGCGCACCATGAGCTGCGCTCGCCGTCTGTCGACCTGGTTGCCGCCGTGCTTGAGCGCGAGTGGTGCCGGTGGCCTGAAGGTCGCGACGAATCAACCGCCGGCCCAGTTCAACCCGCGCGACGTCCTTCAAAGCTCGGGGGATCGATCTTCACCAAGCGGTCTGCGGCCTCGACCGCAGTTCGTATCCTGCTGCACAGCGCAAGATTTTCGGCCAGCATTTCTTCAGTGCGTTGAAGTGCGAGCTCGGTCCGGTGGATGCGCTGCCTGGCATTGGCAACTTCCGATGTCAAAAGATCGGCCGCCATCCCGTGGCCGTGGGGTTCCATAGTGTCCATGGGTTTCTAATACATGGGGGGCGATATCGTTCCATGATGTCGGGCGAAACGGCGGGCCGCAGAAAAGCGCGATGGGCCGAATGACCAATGCGCTCCCTGTCAAAACAGCGGACGCTGAGGAAGATCACAAGGGAAGCACTAAGGCGCAACTCAACCTCAAAGCGAACGGTCCGTTTTTTTGGAACTTTGTGGGCTGGTCGACAAATTGCACGACGTTCCCTGATATGACAGGCACTCTGACCCTGTCGTTCCCAGTCAGGCGAATGTCGCTGTCGTCTCGACGGACCAAAACCATCACCTTTCGGACCGATCACGTGACGATTCGCGACGGCATGAAAAGATGGACGGCGGCACCCGCTAGCGGGTGCCTTGTCGGTGCTGCAGGCCGCAGGCCGAAGCAAGGGGGAGGCCGGTTTTCTGCTTGTGGGGGAACAGCGCCTTTTATTACCCCTGCCCAATACCGAGCAGGTGCGCGACCAACGCAGGCGTGATGAATGCGAGCAGTTCCACACGAGCAGACCGACCCCACCAGCGCCGCATCCTCGCGACGACTCGGACCGTCTCGAAATGCACGGGCACTGTTTAAACCATCAGGACGGTGGAGAGGGCGAGAGCAGTAGCTATTCTGAAATCTCCAACGATGGTCGGCAAACCGATAATGGAAGCGAGCAGTCAGTCGGCGCCAGAATGGTTGTCGGCCACCTAAGTCGAAGAAATTCTGGAGGAGGAACAAGGTGTCCAAAGGACGGGGTCAATCACCGCCCAGCATACGGCTACGAGGTGTGGTTCAGGGGATTTAGCCGTAGTGCCAGTGCGGCTTTGGCTCGGTGCCGGTGAACATGACGCCGATGCGGTCTTCGCGACGCCAACGAACCACCGCCTTGTAGGCGATGCCGTCGGTCGGCACATAGAGCAGGAATTCGTCGGGGACGCGAGCGTCGATCGAGGCCTTCAGTTCGGCGCCGCCGGCATGCATGTTGCGCACCGTGCACGTGACCTCGGAATGGGTCATGCCGGTCAGGATTGTTGCGCCCTTGAAGACGCGCTGCCTGCGTTGGCGCCTCTGTTCGTCTTCAGCCATTTCGCCTAATTCCCGGCGTCTGTCGCTTCGTGTAGTTTTTGGTCTGCCAGATAATTGAGCTTGGCTGATGAACATAGCGTTATCGTCAGAGGCGGCGTGACATGCGGGATCGGTTGTGGAAGTACGTTTCAGGAGCATGCCGGCCTCCTACCAAAGGGCTTGCCAAGGCCGCCGGCGACCCCACAATGGGTCAAGCCGGGGATCAAAGCCCGCGTGAAGCACCTTGCGGCAAGGAAGAGCTTCGCTGCAGGTTTTTTGATGGAGAACTAGCTGCGGCGTCCGACTAGAATGAGCCTTATGTTCCAATCAACGGAACCGTGACGGTTGTCGCATAATTAATCGGATACCGGTCGAAATACGGGAATTCAATCACGAACGCATATTTGGCGGTCAGATGGGCCATTCGAAAGCCGCCGCTGGGGGCGTCGATTGCTATTGTTATGTTGACATCGCTTAATCCCAAACTCAGCAATTTTGCCGTGGCTATCGCTTTTATCTCGGCTTCGGTCAGCGAGTTCTTCATTTGCAGCGCTCGTGAGGACGTTTCCAGAGTATAGCGAACACTCGACATGGCATTCAGAGCCCAGCCGAATGCGAAGATGCCGATCAAAAGCATTATCAGAATAGGCGCGATCAGCGCGAACTCCAATGCGGCTCCGCCTGATACCCCACGTATGAAGGCTCCCGCTTTAGCGGACACGAATCACCTGTTTGTGGCTGATCCCGCGCGAGAGGGAAAAATCGCCAAAACTGAAGGGCGGGAACCAGGTGGCTGTCGCCTGGATTTCGACGAAAACCGCGGGAGCTTTCAAACTGTCGCACAGGACAGATGGATCGACCACGGTGATCCCGCACATATATTTCCGGCTCAGCGTCACCTGCGCGTCATCGGGATGATTTTCCCAGCTCGAAAGGGCGACGGCTTGGGTAGCCGCGTCGTCGGCCGCGCCTTGCATCACGAGGTTCGCCGCCGTTTTGACGCCTGCACGCATCGACAACGCGCTTGATACGAAAGACCAGCCGTTAATAACGCCAAGAAGTACCAGGCAAAGGATCGGCACAATCAGCGCAAACTCTACCGCAGCAACACCCGAATCGCTCCGGAACATCCGGACGGATCGCCGTTCCACGAAGATTACTCCACAAGCCGAACGGATTGCGTCGCCGGAATGTCGCGCATTCCGAGGCTCGTGCAATCCTGGCTGATGCTCGTGTTGCCGGACCACTGCAAGGTACCGGCGACGACCTGCGTGCAACCACCTTTGCCAGAGAAATTGCCCAGAAAATTGACATCCTGGGTTGGAAAATACAAAGCGCCGGTCAAAAGCGAGTCCGCCGTGCCATTGAACGTGTTCGATCCCGCCAGGTTGCCTCTGTTGCCGTAAAACAGCACACCGGAATACGTGCCCGACGTCGGTGCGCTAAGCTTGACGGTGGCGTTGCCGTTCATGCTGACGCTCGATGTGCCGGCCAGATAGATGATGACTCCGTCGCCGGAAATATTGGCGTTCGCGTTCGCCTTGAAATCACCGCCTTGAATGACGTACACGCCGGGCGCGAGCGCAACATTGCCGCTCAAGCTCAGCCCGCTGCAGTATGTCCCGGGGTTCAGGGTCGACAATTTCGAGTTTTGACAGGGGGTTGTGGCTGGTGGCGCCAGCAGGTCGGCAAAGGGATCACCAGCGGGTAAGGCCTGGGTTATCGGGCTGGCGCAAACAGTCGTCACGGGGTTGTTCAACGAAACACCGCCGGCCGATATCAGGCAGTCGGCCTGAAGGTTTGCCGATCCCTGAAGCTTGATCGCATCGGCGGCAATGGAATTGGACATGACGGAGCAGCCCGTCATTTTTATGGTCGAACTGCCGGAAAACAGCGCCGCTCTCGGGGCGGAACGATTGAGCGACAAAGCGCAGGCCTTTGAGGCGTCAGTGATAAAAGCCACCGCTCTTGCCCGTGCGCCGATCGCGTTTTGCGTGAATATCGATGTGAAAAACCGATCGAGGGTCTGATGAACGATGACCTCGACGGCCTTTTGGGCGACATTCGGGCCAGAGGACGGGGGAGTGAAGATTTCGATTGTGCCTGTTGACGGGTCCCAGCCGTTCGTCGTCGCTGACAGTGTCGCGGCGGCGACTATCGTTGGCTTGTCAGATCCCGAAACCTTTTCCAAAGCGCCAGCATAGGCTGCCGCATCCGCCACCGCCTGTAATTTCAGGCTGCTAAAGTACCAGTAGGAGGTCTCGATACCGAGACCCGCTGCGCCGACGACAATCGGCAAAGATAGGGCAAAAATAGTAGCAACGTTGCCGCTCGTCCCGACGCCTCGTCGCAAACACCGAACCAACCGCCTCGATATGGGGCGCCCCATTTCCATGGGGTATTTAACGAAAGATGGATGAAGGAATGGCTAAGAATTGCGCTCCATTTGATATATCCGCTCCTTGGCGCGGCCGGCACAAGTTCCCGCGGCCGCACTCGGCGAGCACGCTGCTGGTCGCTGGCCCTCTCTTCAACCGGCGGCGCCAGTCGCGTATCGGGTTAGCGTTTCCAGTCTCGATGATTGACTTTGCGAGTGTTTCGCCCTCGTGGGTAGGCTAACGGCCATAGCCGCGACAAATGAAATCAGATTTGCGCCAGCGCAAAGCGTGCACGGCAAGCAGGCCTCACCTGCACGCGCTCCACTTTGACAACCCTAGGCGCCAATTGCACGGCGCTTCCAGGAGTTCCACCTCGAGCTATGTGCGCTCTCGCGCGAAACAGCGCGCCCCCTTGCCAGGCCTTCGAAGCAATCCGTCGCTGAGAACACGCGCGACTCACGAGCGTTTCAATGGAGGGGAGTTGGTTGCCACGCTCGATGTGGGAGATACTTTCCAGTTGCGGCCGATGCGATCGACCATTGGTTTGGACGCGTACATGCCGTTCGCAGGCGGCTTGTGGGCGCGACGTGAACGGAAAAGAAACGTTTCCAATATTAGATTCCGCGATTCGAATGAATCTCGCCTGTTCTGCATAGTCGCAACGCGGTGCTGGGCTAGTCGTGCCAACAAATCAATTAGCGCCCTGGCGGAACTGAGCCCGATGAACAGCTTGACGATACGCCGCCGCATACTCGCCAGTTTCGCGGCCGTTCTGGTTGTCATGTCGGTTATGGCCATCATTACATACGTTTGGTTTCTCCAGACGGAGCAAGAAGCGACCAGCGTGGAAAAGGAAACTCTTCCGGACCTCTATCACAGCACCCAGATCATGATGGGACAGATGGATGCCCATAGTCTTCTCCAGGAATATGCTCTTCAGGACAATCCTGCCGACAAGCGGGCTTTCGAGACTACCATCAAGGCGAACCGCGACGCCCTGCAACGGTCGATGGACGAGTATGAAGAGACCATTGAGTCCGATTTGGACAAGCAGAACTACGCTGTCGTCAAGGACCTCGCCGATCAATTCCGCCAAGCCGAAGCCGCCGTACTGGATGCCAGTCGTGCCGCGTTGGCGAAGGGAGAGATCCCCAACGAGCGCCCGGCCATCAAGAACAATGTGGAGCCGATCTTTCGGAAATTGCAATCGGCTCTGCAAGCCATGGTCGAGGACCATAGAGGAGAGGCAAACAGCTCGACCCAAAAGATAGGTTCGATCGTCCGCACAGCGAAGTTGGGCCTGATTGCCGGGTTCCTCGTAGCACTCGGTTTGGCCCTTTTGTGCGGCTATCTTCTATTCCGTGCCGTTAGTGTCCCGCTTGGCCGATTGGTCGATCTCGTCCGTGTAATGCGCCTGGGCGACTTCAGCGGGCGCCTCGATTTGAAGCGCAAGGACGAGTTTGACACGCTGGCTGAGGGCTTCAACACCATGGCCGATGATCTCACCACGCTGATAGGCCAGGTTCAGAAATCCAGCATTCAAGTCAACACATCGATAACCGAGGTGGCCGCCACCTCAAAGGAACAGCAGGCAACCGCAAATGAGATCGCGGCCACTACGACCGAAATCCGAGCGACCGCGAAGGAAATCTCGGCAACCTCCAATGAGCTCGTACGAACGATGAGCGAAGTTTCTGCGGTCGCCGAGCAAACCGCCACGCTCGCCACCGGCGGACAAGCAGGGCTGGCACGCATGGAGGCAACCATGCAGCACGTCATGGAAGCCGCCACCGCGATTAATTCCAAACTTGCGATCCTGAGCGAGAAGGCCGGCAATATCAATCAGGTGGTGACCACGATCACCAAGGTTGCCGACCAGACCAACCTTCTTTCGCTAAACGCCGCAATCGAGGCTGAAAAGGCGGGCCAATATGGGCGAGGCTTTGCGGTCGTGGCAACGGAGATCCGGCGGCTTGCCGACCAAACCGCCGTCTCGACATACGACATCGAGCAGATGGTCAAGGAAATTCAATCCGCCGTCGCAGCCGGCGTCATGGGCATGGACAAATTCTCCGAGGAGGTCCGACGTGGCATGCAAGATGTGCAGCAGGTCGGCGGCCAACTCTACGAGATTATTCAGCAGGTCCAGGGCTTGGTGCCACGCTTCGAAGTCGCCAATGAAGGAATGCAGGCCCAGGCAACGGGCGCAGCGCAGATCAGTGAGACGCTGATACAATTGAGCGAAGCCGCTCAGCAAACGGTTGAATCCCTCCAGCAATCCACGCTCGCGATCGACGAACTCAATCAGGTTTCGGGCGGGTTACGCAGCAGCATTTCCCGTTTCAAACTGCGGGCGCTGCGAGAGGTGCCTGCGAGCTAGGACGACTATGCTATTCCTCGGGTTCTGTATAGGTAGCGACCGGTATGTGCTGGACATGGAGCAGGTTGAAGAGATCCTGCCTTACATCGGCGTGAGAACGCTGCCGGGCGCGCCGAACGGCGTGGTAGGCCTAATCAACTGCCGGGGCTTACCCGTTCCCATGATCGATCTCAGCCTGCTTGCGCTTGGCCGCCCCTCGGCGCTGGTGCTGAGCACACGAATCGTTCTGATACGCTATCCAACCAAGGATGGTGAGAACCACCTGCTTGCGCTTGTTGCTGAACGAGCGACCGATATGCTCGAGCGGGATCCTTCTGACTTCGCGCCGTCCGGGATGGAGGCGGGAACTCCGCCCTACTTGGGCCCCGTGGCGTCCGACGATAGAGGACTTGTCCAGTGGGTCAGGGCCGAAGCGCTGCTATCGGACGACATTCGCGAAACGCTGTTCCGTCAGGTCGCGATGAGTTCATGATGTTTGGTGCGGTCGAACAGCTACTGAGGGAAAAGATTGGACTGGACAGCGGCACTGTCGGTCTGTCGGTGATCCGTCACGCGCTCCGGGAGCGGATGTCAGCCTGCCAGATCAGCGGGCTTCAAGATTATTGGCAATTGCTGGCTGGCTCCCCATCCGAGCTCCAGGAACTGATCAACGCGGTTGTCGTACCGGAGACATGGTTCTTCCGAGATCGTGAAGCTTTCACTGCAATGACGCGTCATGCACGGGCGCGCATGCGGCCGGGTCAACCCATAATGCTCTTGAGCCTACCATGTTCGACAGGCGAAGAGCCCTATTCGATGGCGATGGCCATGTTCGATGCTGGTTTCGGAGCACAGGATTTCAAGATTGACGCTGTCGACGTGAGCACGGGCAATCTCGCGGCCGCGGAGCGCGCGGTCTACGGGCGCAACTCATTTCGCGGCGATTTTCTCGAATTCAGAGGGCGCTATCTCGAAGCGGCCGAAGGCGGACTACGGCCTGAGGTGCGGGTCCTGAAGCAAGTCCGGTTCAGGCTTGGCAACCTGTTTGATCCTGCGGCCTCGTATGGGCCGGCACCGTACGACATTATTTTTTGCCGCAACCTGCTGATCTATTTCAACCGAAACCTGCAAGATCGCGCGCTGGTTTGTCTGAAGACCCTCCTCGCGCCAGATGGCCTGCTGCTCGTCGGTCCAGCGGAATCAGGCCTTCCGATTCTGCACGGCTTTGCTTCAGCGCGATTACCCATGGCATTTGCGTTCACGAACGTGGAGCCGGCCAAGGCGCCCCGGACGGTTGCCCCCTCCAAGTCGCGCTTCGGTCCGGCCACCCCTGCTCCTATCTCTGACGTCAGCAAAGTGCTGAGCCCGATCCGGCCGGCCTCCAGCAATGCAGCGAAAGTGGAGCGCTCCGTCCACCCGTCTGAGCGGGCGGCCCAAAGCCTCGCTTCTGTAGAACGCACCGCCAATGCCGGACGAGTTGCGGAAGCAAAGGAACTCGCGCTGACGCATCTCGGGGAATACGGTCCCTCGCCGGAAATCTTCTATCTGCTCGGGCTAGCTCAGGATGCAGAAGATGCGCGTTCCGAGGCGATCCAGAACTATCGCAAGGCCCTCTATCTCGAACCCCGCCATCAAGAAGCCCTCGCGCATCTTGCGCTGCTGCTTCGCAAGCAGGGTGACATCACCGGTGCCGAGGCACTCACCGGGCGGCTCGGTCGGATTGGGAAAAGGAGCGGCACTTGACGTCAGCTGAGCCCGGTAGCGCATCATCGGTGCCGGACATCGCCATCGGCGACTGCTGGCGGCAAATAGGCGTTCGTGGTGACAGATCGTGCCCTGAACTGGAGCAGCATCTCCACTGCCGGAACTGCCCGACCTATAAGGAAATCGCACGGAACCTCCTGAACCGTCCGCTGCCGCCCGGCTATCGGGACGAGTGGGCCCGACATTTTGCCCAGGCAAGGACCGATGAAGCAGTTGGGAATGCCGAGGGCAGTGCATTTCAGACGGTCGTTGTCTTTCGTCTCGGCGAGGAATGGCTGGCGCTTCCGGTTGGCTGCTTCCAAGAAGTGGCCGAGCTGCGTAGCATTCATTCGCTGCCACACCGCAGGAACAGTGCGGTTCTCGGCATCGTCAATGTTCGAGGCGAATTGCTGGTTTGCGTTTCGTTGGCCAAACTGCTCGGAGTAGACGACCGCAAAACGCGGGTACAGGACACGCGGACCAAGGCATTTCCGCGTCTTATCGTCGTCGGCAACAGCGACAAGCGCGTTGCTTTTGCTGTGGACGAAATGCACGGCATTTATCGATTCAAACAGAGCGACCGGCTTGCCGTGCCTGCTACCGTTGGCAAGGCGTCCTCGACCATGACGGCAGCCATGGTCTCGTGGCGAAGGGGCGCGGTCGGTTGTCTGGACGAGGCGCTGCTGCTGGCCATGCTCGATCGAGCTATCGCATGAGCGGCGCGGACTACAGCCAATTTTCGATGCTCGACCTCTTTCGGGCCGAATTGGAGACGCAGTCGCAGGCCCTGACGTCCGGTCTGCTAGCGCTCGAACGCGATCCCGTGTCCGCCCAGAGTCTCGACGCTTGCATGCGGGCTGCCCATTCGCTGAAGGGGGCGGCCCGGATCGTCGATCTGACGCCGGCGGTGGAAGTTGCGCACGCGATGGAAGAGTGCCTGGTCGCCGCACAGCGGGGGCGTCTCAGCCTGAGTCGCGAGCACATCGATACACTTTTGAAAGGCGTCGATCTCCTCGGATCCATAGCGAGTGAGCCTGCCTCGGCCGATGAGAGCGCCAAACTGGAAATAGCCGGTTTTCTGCTGGCGCTTGAGCAGGCATCCTCCCCATCGACAGCATCAGAGACGGAGCTCGCCGGCTCAAATGCTGCCCCGCAGGAGGCGCCGTGGGCCTCTTCGGCGAAGGAAACGAGCGTCCTCGCTCGATCGGAACCACTTCTTCAACCTTATGGCGGCGTCGGTTCCGACCGTATGGTGCGGGTAACGGCCGATAGTCTAAACCGCTTACTAGGGCTTGCCGGTGAGTCCCTGATGGAGGCTCGTCGCCTCAGGCCGTTTACGGGCGGCCTACTTCGACTGAAACGGATTCAGTCGGATCTGGCCATTGCCTTCGACGTGCTAGGCGACGCACTGGCCGAGATTCCTAAGGACGATCGGGCGGTGCAAGCACTGGCAGAGGCGCTGCAAAAACTTCGGCTGAGCCAGACGTTCCTCGCAGAGCGCCTTGACGAATTGGACTCGATTGACCGCAGAGCCACTGACCTTGCGAACCGACTCTATGACGAAACGCTGGCGAGTCGCATGCGCCCGTTCGAGGATGGCGTCCGGCACTATTCGAGGACGGTGCGCGACCTTGGCCGAACCTTGGGGAAGAACGTGCGGTTAGACATCGTCGGGGGCTCAACTGGCATCGATCGCGACATCCTGGACCAACTCGAGGCACCACTCGGCCATCTCCTCCGCAATGCTGTCGACCATGGGCTCGAAACGACCGACGAACGTATAGCAGCCGGCAAATCTGAAGAAGGTGTCATCAGGCTCGAAGCACGGCACAATGCGGGCCTGCTGCAGATAATCGTCGCGGACGACGGAAGGGGAATCGATCTGAACAAGCTGCGCGAGACGATCGTGGCGCGCGGCCTGACGACAGAGGAGACCGTCGGCAGACTTGCCGAAGCGGAATTGCTCGAATTTCTGTTTCTGCCAGGCTTTTCGATGAAAGCGACGGTTAGCAACATCTCCGGACGCGGCGTGGGGCTCGATGCCGTACAGGCGATGACCAAGCAGGTCCGAGGCCTCGCAACCGTCTCCTCAGAGTTCGGCTTCGGAACCCGATTTCAACTACAGCTGCCGTTGACCTTGTCGGTGCTCCGCACGCTGCTCGTCGACATTGACGGAGAGCCATACGCCTTCCCGCTCGCAGGCATCGCCAGCACGATAAAGTTGCCGCGCACGCGCATCGAACTGCTCGAAGGCCGGCCGCATTTCCGCTTCGAGGATCGACAGATCGGACTAGTCACCGCGCACGAGGTTCTTGACCGCGCTGAGCCGCAAGCAGACGCCGATGAACTTTCAGTCGTTCTGATTAATGGTGATCACGGTGAAACCCACGGGTTGATTGTCGACCGCTTCCTGGGCGAGCGCGAGTTGGTGGTCCGGCCGCTAGATCCTCGCTTTGCCAAGGTCAAGGACATCAGCGCGGCGGCGTTGATGGAAGATGGTTCGCCCGTGCTTATCGTTGATGTCGACGATCTGATCCGATCAGTAGACAAGCTCGCGTCATCCGGCGGCCTACGCACCTTGCGGCGTGGGACTACCAGCCCCGATCTTAGGCGGCGCAAGCGCGTTCTGGTGGTTGACGATTCTTTGACGGTACGTGAGCTCGAACGCAAGCTGCTGGACAATAACGGCTATGAGGTCGAGGTGGCGATTGATGGTATGGATGGATGGAACGCCATACGGTCTGAACCATTCGATCTTGTTATCACCGATGTTGATATGCCGCGCATGGACGGCATCGAACTGGTGACCTTGATGAAGAAGGACAGCCGGCTCGGGAACACCCCGATCATGATCGTGTCGTACAAAGATCGCGAAGACGATCGCAGGCGAGGTCTGGACGCCGGCGCGGACTACTACCTGACTAAAGGGAGTTTCCACGACGAGACACTGCTCCATGCAGTCGTCGACCTGATCGGCCAGGCGACAGAATGAGGCGCAGCGTGTGTATCCATCAATGAGGATCGCTATCGTCAACGATATGCCTCTTGCGGTCGAGCTTCTGCGGCGATTGGTTGTATCAACCCCGGAACATCAGGTGGCCTGGATCGCCGTTAACGGGCGTGAGGCAGTAGAGGCCTGCCAACGAGACCTCCCGGACCTGATCCTCATGGACCTGGTGATGCCGGAAATGGATGGCGTCGAGGCTACGCGCAGGATCATGGCGAAGACGCCATGCCTGATTCTGCTGGTCACGGCGAGCATTGAGGCCAACATTCCTGGTGTCTATGAAGCAATGGGGTATGGCGCGCTTGACGCGGTCGACATCCCCTCGATCGGCTCTGACGGCCCGGGGTCCGGACGGTCCGCACAGCTTCTCATCAAGAAGATAACGACGATCAGCAAACTCGTACGTGACGCGCCGTCTTCAAATTGGGGCACACGGACATTGCCCCCGTCTGTGTCATCGGCACAGCACCTTATTGCCATCGGCGCGTCTGCGGGCGGGCCCGCAGCTGTTGCCGCGATCCTCGGCGCATTTCCGAGCAATTTCACGGCCGCAATAGTTCTCGTACAGCATCTCGATGCGCAGTTCGTACCCGGTTTTGCAAACTGGCTCGGCCAGCATGCGGCACTTCCAATCCGTCCGGCACGCGAAGGAGATGAGCCCGAGGCCGGCACCGTTCTAATTGCGGCCACGGCTGATCATCTCGTCTTCAAGTCAGCCCACAAGCTCGGCTATACCCCGAAGCCGCACGACAACGTCTACCGTCCCTCCGTAGATGTATTCCTTGAGAGCGCCGCGCAGTGGTGGCCGGGTGTCGTGATCGGTGTCTTGCTCACGGGCATGGGTAGAGATGGTGCCCAAGGGCTCAAGCTGCTACGCGACAAAGGGCATTTGACAATCGCTCAAGACAGCGCGTCGAGTGCGGTCTATGGGATGCCCAAAGCCGCCGCTGCCATCGGTGCCGCTGTCGAGATCCTACCGCTTGACTCAATCGCCCCGCGCCTAATCGAGGCGTGCGGCCCATCTTGCTGAAAGGTTATTCTATGACGGGCAAATCCAATCTCGTCTCACCCCTGGCAGACAATTACTCGTCAATGGTTCTGCTGGTGGACGACCAGATAATGATCTGTGAAGCGGTCCGGCGCGCGCTCGCAAACCAGCCGGACATAGATTTCCACTTCTGCACCGATCCGCTCAAAGCGACTACAGTTGCCGACGAAGTGAAGCCAACGGTCATCCTGCAGGATCTTGTCATGCCGGGCGTTGATGGGCTGGACTTGGTACGGCAATACCGAAAGAATTCCTCGACGCATTCTGTCCCCGTCATCGTGCTGTCAAGTAAAGAAGATCCGGCCATCAAGGGCGAGGCATTCGAGGCCGGAGCGAACGACTATTTGGTCAAACTGCCGGACCGTATCGAGTTGGTCGCTCGTGTCCGTTATCACTCCCGGGCCTATCTTGACCACGTTCAGCGAGAGGAGGCATACAGGGCCCTGCGAGAAAGCCAGCGGCAATTAATGCGCGCGAATCTCGAGCTGGAACGTCTCACACGGATTGACGGTCTCACAGGTCTGGGAAACCGGCGCTACTTCGATGAATATCTCGCGGCGGAATGGAAGCGCGCGGTCCGCACGAAGAGCCCGCTGTCGTTGTTTATGATCGATGCCGATCACTTCAAGCGCTACAACGACACCTATGGCCACATGGCAGGCGACGAGGTGCTGAAGCAGGTCGCCAGTGTAATCCAAAGCAGTTGCAACCGCTCGACCGATCTCGCGGCGCGCTACGGCGGCGAAGAGTTCGTCGTGGTGGTGGTCGATATTTTGCAGGCGCAGTCGGGCGCTATGGCCGAGCGGCTCGTGCAGAGCGTGCGAGCCTTGAGCATTCCACACGGTTCTGAGCGGGTGACAATCAGCGTCGGTGCTGCAACCATGGTGCCTGATGAGAACCACACGCCAAATGACCTCATCAAGGCGGCCGATCTGGCGCTCTTCCGCGCCAAGTCGGAAGGACGGGACCGTGTCGTGTATTACGACTAAACGTAAGGGTGCTTTACGGACGGGCTTACAGCTCGTGCAGTTTAAAGGCTTGGTGATCGCCGAACGGGACCCCTCGATTGTCAACCGGGCAAGCGAAACAGTTCAAAGTCAGTTCCATTTCTGGATAACTGCTGTTCCGCGGACCGGAACCTCAAACACGAGTTCGTTTTCGACGGCTACGCCTCCGACGCTTATGCGCCTGGTCCAGTCTAATCTAGGACATCCTCGCCCCTTTTGGCGCGAAATAGACTTGCGCAACGCGCCCGCCCGGATACGCCCACCGATCTCCTTGCGTGAAGGTGATCCTCACGTCAGGGTATCGGACGCCGCAGCCGATGCGGGAGGCTGGTGTGCGTGTTTCGGTAAGTCCCGGACGCCGATTTCACTAAGTCCCGGACAGTGATTTCAGTAAGTCGCGGACAGCATTTCCGCTAAGTCCCGGACAG
>NZ_JAMYTU010000072.1:0-14112 GCF_040322615.1 Mesorhizobium sp. M0119 | reverse complement strand
AAGGCCGGACATATGAGCGCAAGCGATCCGATCAAACTATCCGAACCAATCCTTGCAAGCAGGGGGCCGTCCACATATGAGCACCGGAAGCGCAGGAAGCCGCCATTTGCAGGCCGGCCTCACCTGAATATCAGCACATCTCAGGCGAGGCTGTCGATCTCCTCGTCCGACAGGTTCTGCGGCACCACCGTGACCGGGATGGGAAAGGCGGCGCCCTTGCCGGCGACCGCGCCGACCAGCGGCCCAGGCCCTTCCTTGCCGGCGCCTGCCGCCAGCACCAGGATGGCGATGTCCTGGTCTTCCTCGATCAGCTTGTGGATCTCTTCGGTCGGCTTGCCTTCGCGCACCACCAGCTCCGGCTCGATGCCGAGCTTCTGGCGCACCTTGTTGGCGTAGCTGTCCAGTGCCGCGCGGGCCGTGGCGGTCGCCTCCTCGCGCATGATCTTCTCGACGCCCAGCCAGTGCTGGAAATCATCCGGCTCGATGACATAGAGCAGCACCAGCACGCCGCTCGTGCTTTGCGCCCGCTTCGAGGCGTAGGCGACGGCGCGCTCGCATTCGGGCGTGTCGTCGATGATCGCCAGGAACTTGCGGCGATGACCGGCTTCGCGGCTGAGGCGTTTGGAGACCATATTCACCCTGTTCGATGGTTTCGGTCGCAATCTGCCACCGCCGCAGCCCGCCCGCAAGCGACCGGCGGCTGTGGCAATATTGGTGCAGCTCAGCCTTGCAGCAGGCCGATAATGTCGCGCACGGTTTTCATCGTCGCTTCGGCCAATGTGCCGGCACGCTCGCCGCCATCCCGCAACACCGCGTCGACATAGGCGCGGTCATCGGAGATGCGGCGCATCTCGCCGGCGATCGGCGCCAGCTTTTCCACCGCGAGATCGGCCAGCGCCGGCTTGAACACCGAAAACTGCTGGCCGCCGAATTCCTTCAGCACGGCCTCTTTCGAGATTTCGGCGAGGCCGGCATAGATGCCGACGAGGTTTTCCGCTTCCGGCCGGCCGGCAAGCCCGTCCAGTTCGCCGGGCAAAGCCTCCGGGTCGGTCTTGGCCTTGCGGATCTTCTTCGAGATGGCATCGGCATCGTCGGTCAGGTTGATGCGCGACAGGTCCGACGGGTCCGACTTCGACATCTTTTTCGAACCGTCGCGCAGCGACATGATGCGCGCCGCCGGGCCACCGATGACCGGCTCGGTCAGCGGGAAATAGCCGTTCACCGTCTCCTCGCCGACCTGCATCTCGACGCCGACGCCAAGCGCTGCGATGCGGTCCGAAAAGTCGTTGTTGAATTTCTGCGCAATGTCGCGGGTCAGCTCCAGATGCTGCTTCTGGTCGTCGCCGACCGGCACGTGGGTGGCGCGGTAGACGAGGATGTCGGCGGCCATCAGGGAGGGATAGGCGAGCAGGCCGAGCGAGGCGTTCTCGCGGTCCTTGCCGGCCTTGTCCTTGAACTGCGTCATGCGGTTCATCCAGCCGATGCGCGCCACGCAGTTGAAGACCCAGGCAAGCTCGGCGTGCTGCATCACCCGCGACTGGTTGAAGACGATGTGCTTGTTCGGATCGATGCCGGAGGCGAGAAACGCCGCGGTGATCGAACGCGTCTGGTCCTGAAGATCCTCATAGACGAGCTGTGCGGTCAGCGAATGCAGATCGACGACGCAATAGATGCAGTCGGAGGTGTCCTGCAGGGCGACGAATTTCTTGATGGCGCCGAGATAATTGCCGAGATGCAGATTGCCGGTTGGCTGGACGCCGGAAAAGACGAGCGGTTTGAAGGGGGGCTGATCGGTCATGGTGTTTTCCTTGGCTTGTGGAGGGCCGTTTCGCGCGCGGCGAAAGTCTTGCGACGGCGCGCTTATGGACGAGAGCGAGGAGACGATCAAGAGGGCGTTGGCCACGTCACGCGGGGCTTTGGCTTCGGCCGAGCAGAAGGCTGTTTGAGGGGGATAGCGCCGACCAGAAACAAAAACCCGCCTTGCGGCGGGTTCTCGGCGCCAATCAGCACCATACCGAAATTAGTAGCATAGCTGCCGGCACAAAGCAAGAACAAAATAGCTCGCCTTGGCAATCGCTTCGATTTGGCTAGGCCACATTGACGGACTGATGTAGATAGCTACATAATATTTGCTACACCGCGGAAGCAAAACAATGACGATCAACATCAACAACAAGGAAGCTGACAGCCTGACGCGGGCTTTTGCCAGGCTTGAAGGTGTCGGCATCACCGAGGCAATCGTGATCGCCATGCGCGAAGCTCTGGAGCGCCGACGCAATCGCGAGACGCCGCTGGAGACGGCGGCACGGCTCCGGGCTGAATTCGGTATTGAGCTGAGCGAGCAGGCGCGCAAGCCGTTGCCGCGCTCGGTCTACGACGAATTGTCCGGTGAAGACTGATGTTCATCGATGCAGCCGCTATCGTTGCAATACTGAGCAACGAGACCGAAGCCCAGCGCTGCGCGCAGGCGGTCATGAAAGCGTCGGCTCCGTTCACGTCGGCCATCGCGGTTTGGGAAGCCGCGATGGCGCTTTCGCGATCGGAAAAGCTAGCCATCCCGGTCGCCACAAGCCTGGAGATAGTCAGTCGTTTTCTCGAAGAGCGTGGAATCACCTTGCGGGAGCTTCCGCCTCCCTCTGACGCAGCATCTCTGTCTGTCGAGGCAGCGTCGCGGTTTCGCAACAACGCTGGCCGCCTGAACATGGCCGACTGTTTCCACTACGCCTGTGCGCGCTACTACGCCGTTCCGATGCTTTCGACGGCGGACGAATTCCGCTTCACGGATCTGGAGACTGTTGCTTGACCGGCTGGGACCCCTTCCGCCCGATATTGCGGCGGATCATGCCGAAATCGGCACCGCCGGTGGCGAAGGCGGTGACGAAGTAAAGCAACGCCCCGCCGGCGACCAGCGCAAGCAGCGTTACCGTCTTGATCACCAGCGGCGAGCCGGAGCCGAGACTTGCGGCGAACCAGTGCTCGGCAAAATAGAGCGCCGCGGCCATCACCGCCGCCGACAGCACCAGCCGCGGGATGCGTTTCAAGAGCGGCACGTCGCGGCCCCAATGGCCGCGCCGGATCAGCACGGCGAGCAGCATGAATGCATTGACCCAGCCTGCGACGGCGGAGGCAACGGCAATGCCGGGCGCGCCCATGGTGGGAAACAGCGTCAGCGCCGTCGTAATGTTAACCGCCACCGAGATAGCGGCAAAAATCATCGGCGTGCGCGTGTCCTCGCGGGCGAAATAGCCTGGGGTGAACGCCTTGATCAGCACGAAGGCCGGCAGGCCGAGGCCGAAAATCGCCAGGATTGCCGCGACCGTCGGCGTCGAATTGTTGGCGGCAAAGGCGCCGCGCTCATAGACCAGCCGCACGATCGGCTCGGACATGACCAGCAGGGCGGCCGCCGCCGGCAAGGTCATGAAAAGGGTAAACTCGACCGAGCGGTTCTGCAGATTGGCGGCCTCGACCAGATTGCCTGATTTCAGCGCCCGCGACAGTTCCGGCAGAAGCACGATGGCGACGGCGACACCGACGACGCCCAACGGCAGCTGGTAGACGCGGTCGGCATAGGCCAGCGACGACACCGCGCTGTCCTGCGCCGACGCGATCGCCGTGCCGATCAGCTGATTGATCTGGGTGATGCCGCCGGTGATCGCCGCCGGCAGCGCCAGGATCAGCAGCCGCTTGACGTTCGGCGTCATCTTCGGCCGCCGGAAGCCGATCGAAATGCCGGCATGGCGCACCGCCGCCCAGACGATCGCCAGCTGCACCAAGCCGGCCGCCAGCACACCCCAGGCCAGACCGAAACCGACGGTGCGGGCGTCCGAACCCTTGTACCAAGCATAGGCAAGCACGGCGATGAGGATGACGTTGAGGAACACCGGCGCCACCGCGGCGGCGAAATAGCGGCGCAGCGAATTCAGCATGCCGGCCATCATGGCGCCGAGTGACATGCAGATCAGGTAGGGGAACATAACGGTCGCCAGCGCCACCGTCGTCTCGAATTTTCCCGGCGTGTCGGCAAAGCCCGGCGCCACCAGGTAGCGCACGATCAGCGGCATCGCCAGTTCCATGACAATGGTCAGCGCCAGAAGCGCGGTGAACAAAACGCCGAACACCTCTTCGGAAAAGCGCTTGGCGCCGTCGGTGCCGTGCGTCTCGATCTCCTTGGCGAACAGCGGCACGAAGGCGGCGTTGAAGGCGCCTTCGGCGAACAGCCGGCGAAAGGTGTTGGGGAACTGGAAGGCGGCGTTGAAGGCGTCGGCGACCGGGCCGGTGCCGAGTGCGGCAGCCATCAGCATCTCGCGGCCGAAGCCGAGGGCCCGGCTCATCAGCGTGCCGGAAGCGACCGTGGCGAATTTCTTGACAAGGCTCATGCGCTTGAAGTCTGCCTGCGGGATTGGGGCAAATGGAAGGTAACAGTCACTCGGCGGCCGTTTTGGTCTTGCCGCGCTCGGACGCCGTGCCCTCGAGCACCGCGATCAGCCTGTTGCGGATGGTCGCCGTGCGCGACGGGCTATCGATCTTCTGGCCGGTGAGATCGGTGACGTAGAACGTGTCGATGACTTTTTCACCGAAGGTGGTGATGTGGGCCGAGGCGATGTCGAGCGACAGGTCCGACAGCATGCCGGTGATCTCCGACAGAAGGCCCGGCCTGTCCAGCCCCTCGACCTCGATCACCGAGAACCGGTTCGACAGGGTGTTGCGGATCTCGGCGCGTGGCGGAATACGGAAAACCTTGGCGCCGCGCCGCGGCTTGGTGCGCTTCTCGATCATTTCGGGCAACCAGCTCTTGCCCGACAGCACGTCTTCGATCAGCCGGCCGACGCGCTCGGCACGGCGGCGCTCGTCCTCGTCGCGGTCGAACTCCCTCGAGATCAGGATGGTGTCGAGCGCCCGACCATCCGAGGTGGTGAATATCTGCGCGTCGACGATGTTGCCGCCGGCCGCCGCGCAGGCGCCGGCAATCACCGAGAGCAGGCGCGGATGGTCCTGCGCCAGCACCGTGATCTCGGTCACCGCCTCGAACTGGTGGGTTTTGACCATGGTGGCCAGCTTCTTGCCGGCATGGTCAGCCTCGCGGATGAATTCGGCATGGCGCACCTGGTCGGGAAGATCGACCGCCAGCAGATAGTTCTCGTAGTGCTGGCCGACGTAACGCTTGCGGGCCTTTTCCGGCCAGTCGGCAAGCGCCTCGGCCAGTTGTTCGCGCGCCGCCGCCGTCCGTTTGGCGCGCGACACCTCCGAAAACCCGCCGGTCAACAAAAGCTCGGTCTCGTAGTAGAGGGTGCGCAGCAACTGGCCCTTCCAGCCGTTCCAGACACCAGGCCCGACGCCACGGATATCGCAGACGGTAAGCACAAGCAGCATCTTCAGCCGTTCGACCGACTGCACGATGGCGGCAAAATCCTCGATCGTCTTGCGGTCGTTGAGATCGCGGGTCTGCGCGGTCATCGACATGACGAGGTGGTTCTCGACCAGCCAGGCGACCGTTTCGGTGTCGGCCGGCGAGAGCCCCATATGCGGGCAGATGCGCCGGGCGATCCTGGCGCCGGCTTGCGAATGGTCTTCCGGCCTGCCCTTGGCGATGTCGTGCAGCAGCACGGCGACATAAAGCGCCTCGCGGCTCTTCTTCAGCCCCGGCATCAGCGCGTGGGAAAGTGGATGGACCTTTTCGCCGTCGCCGCGCTCGATCTCGGCCAGCACGCCGATGCAGCGGATCAAATGCTCGTCCACGGTGTAGTGATGGTACATCGAGAACTGCATCATGGCGACGATCTTGCCGAAATCCGGGATCAGCTTTGCCAGCAGTCCGGCCTCGTTCATGCGCCGCAAATTGAGCTCGGCGTTGCGGTCCGAGGTCAAGATATCGAGGAACAGCCGGTTGGCCTCTTCGTCGCGCCTAAGCGCCTTGCCGACGAGGCCGAGCGAGCGGGTCAGAAGCTTCAGCGCATCGGGGTGGAATTCCAGGCCGTGCTTGTCGGCGAACCAGAACAGTCTGAGGAGATTGACCGGATCGCGCTCGAACACCTCGTCGTCGGCGATGTTGATGCGGTGGTTGTCGACGATGAAATCGGCCGTGCCGGCGAGCTTGCGCTTGCGCCGCGAAAAGGTGAGGAAAATGCGGTTGAAGCCCGGCACATGCTTGGCCTGCTCCTCCTCCAGCGCGGCGCAGAAGATGCGGGTCAGGTCGCCGACTTCCTTGGCGACGAGGAAGTAGTGCTTCATGAAGCGCTCGACCGCCGACAGGCCGGGATGGGTGGTGTAGCCGAGCCGCTCGGCAATATCGCGCTGGATGTCGAAATGCAGCCGCTCCTCGGCCTTGCCGGTGAGGAAATGCATGTGGCAGCGCACCGCCCAGAGAAAATCCTCGGCCTTCTGGAATTCCCGGTATTCGGCGTCGGTAAAGACGCCCTTGTCGACCAGTTCCTCGCCGGTGCGCACCCGGTAGAAATATTTGGCGATCCAGAACAGCGTCTGCAGGTCGCGCAGGCCGCCCTTGCCGTCCTTGACGTTGGGCTCGACCAGATAGCGGCTCTCGCCGGCCTTGGCGTGGCGCTCGTCGCGTTCGGCGAGCTTGGCCTGGACATATTCGGGGCCGGTGGTGCGCACCACCTCGTGGTCGAAGCGCTGCAGAAGCTCGTCATAGAGCTTTTGCTCGCCCCACAGGAAGCGCGCCTCCAGGATCGAGGTGCGGATGGTGATGTCGGTGCGCGACAGCCTGAGGCACTCGTCGATGTTGCGCGTCGCGTGGCCGACCTTCAGGCCGAGGTCCCACAGCATGTAGAGCATGTATTCGACGATCTGCTCGCCCCATGGCGTCTGCTTGTAGGGCAGCAGGAACAGGAGATCGATGTCGGACCCCGGCGCCAGCGTGCCGCGGCCATAGCCACCGACGGCGACGACCGCCATGCGCTCGGCCGACGACGGGTTTTTGACGCGATAGACATGAGTGGCGGCGAAATCGTAGAGCGCACGGATGATCTCGTCCATCAGATGGGACAGCCGGGCGGCGCAGGCGGTGCCGCTGCCATCGTCCATCAGCATGCGTTCGGCGACAGTGCGGCCGTCGGCGAGCCGGCTTTTGAGAAGCTTGAGGACGCCGCTGCGCGCGGCCTTGCCCGAACCGTCGCCTGCCGTGGCCGCGGTCAGTTCGGTCATCTCGCGGCGCAAGGCTTCGCCGTCGATCAGTTCCTCGAGCTTCAGGGATATTCTTGCCATAAATGCCGTTCGGCCTCGCCGTTTTGGCGGCGTCTATAGCGCGTTTTCGCGGCGCTGGGTATGGGGCGGACGGACGCGTTCTCCGCAGCGGTGGAACGGGACGATCGTATCGCGCCCGCGGCCGGTTCGGTTAGGGGCTTGGGCGCGAAAAATCGAAAGCAGCCCTTGACCTTCCAGTTACTGGAAGCACTACGTCCGCCGCAACATCGAAATACAGGGGCTTTCGGCATGACGCATTCCGATCACCATCATCACGCCAATGGCAGCTGTTGCTCGGCAAAGGGCGCCTCCTCTGCTGCGGACGCCGTCATCCGCGATCCGGTCTGCGGCATGACGGTCGATCCGGCCGCCGGCAAGCCGACGACCGAGCATGGCGGCCATCGCTATCATTTCTGCAGCGAAAGCTGCCGTTCGAAATTCGTCGCCGAACCCCAGAAATATCTGACCGCCACCGATCCCGTCTGCGGCATGAGCGTCGACCGTGCCACGGCCAGGCACTTTTTGCGGCACGAGGGTCAGGGTTTCTATTTCTGCTCGGCCGCTTGCCAGGCGAAATTCGAGGCCGAGCCGGCAAAGTATCTCGGCGACAGGCCGGCACCGCAGGCGATGCCCAAGGGCACGCAATACACCTGCCCGATGCATCCCGAAATCATCCGCGACAAGCCCGGCTCGTGCCCGATCTGCGGCATGGCGCTGGAGCCGATGGGGGTGCCGACCGGCGACGAGGGTCCGAACCCCGAACTGGTCGACTTCACCAGGCGGTTGTGGGTGAGCGCGGTGCTGTCCGTGCCGTTGCTGGTCATCGCCATGGCACCGATGCTCGGCCTGACGTTCCAGGCCTTCATCGACGACCGTGCTATGGTCTGGCTGGAACTGGCGCTGGCCAGCCCCGTGGTGCTGTGGGCGGCATTCCCCTTCTTTCACCGCGGCTGGGATTCGATCCTCAATCGCAGCCCCAATATGTGGACGCTGATCTCGCTCGGCGTCGGTGCCGCCTATCTCTACAGCGTCGTCGCCACGCTGTTTCCAGGCCTCTTTCCGCACCAGTTCCGCGGCCATGACGGCACCGTGCCGGTCTATTTCGAGGCGGCGGCGGTGATCGTCGCGCTGGTGTTCCTCGGCCAGGTGCTGGAATTGCGTGCCCGCGAGAAAACCGGCTCGGCGATCCGTGCGCTGCTCGACCTGGCGCCGAAGACGGCGCGGCTGATCGGCGCGGACGGTTCCGAGAACGACGTGCCGCTCGAAACCGTCAAGGCCGGCGACCGCTTGCGCATCCGCCCCGGTGACGCAGTGCCGGTCGACGGCATCGTGCTCGAAGGACGCTCTTCCATCGACGAATCGATGATCACGGGCGAGCCGCTGCCGGTCGAAAAGACGGAAGGCGACAATCTCACCGGCGGCACGCTCAACAAGAACGGCTCGCTGGTCATGCGCGCCGAAAAGATCGGCGCCGAGACGACGCTGGCACGCATCGTCGAGCTGGTTGCCAAGGCACAGCGCTCGCGCGCGCCGATCCAGGGGTTGGCCGACCGCGTCTCGTTCTACTTCGTCCCGGCCGTCGTGCTGGTCGCCATCATTGCGTTCGTCGCCTGGGCGATCGTCGGACCGGAACCCAGCCTGGTCTTTGCCATCGTCTCGGCGGTCTCGGTGCTGATTATCGCCTGTCCGTGTGCGCTCGGCCTTGCCACGCCGATGTCGATCATGACCGCCACCGGGCGCGGCGCGCATGCCGGCGTGCTGATCAAGGAAGCGGCGGCGCTCGAGCGCTTTGCCTCGGTCGATACGCTGATCGTCGACAAGACGGGGACGCTGACCGAAGGCCGGCCGCGACTGACCGACGTCGTTGCCGTCGAAGGCATGGCACAGGACGATCTGCTGGCGCTCGCCGCCGGGCTGGAAAAAGGCTCGGAGCATCCGCTGGCCGAAGCCATCGTCGAAGGCGCCCGCGAACGCGGCGTGAAGGTTGCCGACGCGAGCGGTTTCGAGGCGATCACCGGTAAGGGTGTTTCCGGCACAGTTTCGGGACAGAAGGTGGCGCTCGGCAATACCGCGATGATGGCCGATCTCGGCATCGATACGGCTTCGGTCCTGGCCAGTGCCGAGGCGCTGCAGGCCGATGGCAAGACCGCGATGTTCGTCGCTGTCGCAGGCAAGCTCGCCGGCCTCGTTGCCGTCGCCGATCCGATCAAGGCGACGACCGCCGAGGCGATCAAGGCCCTGCATGACAGCGGGCTGAAGATCGTCATGGCGACAGGCGACAACGAGCGCACCGCCAAGGCCATCGCCGCCAAGCTCGGCATCGACGCGGTGCGTGCCGGGCTTTTGCCCGAACAGAAGAACGCCCTGGTCGAGGAGTTGCGTGCCGGCGGTGCCGGCGTCGCCATGGCCGGCGATGGCGTCAACGATGCGCCCGCACTTGCCGCCGCCGATGTCGGCATCGCCATGGGCACCGGCGCCGACGTTGCGGTCGAAAGTGCCGGAATTACGCTGGTCAAGGGCGACCTCAACGGCATCGTCAGGGCCCGGACGCTGGCCCGCGCGACGATCCGCAACATCCGCCAGAACCTGTTTTTCGCTTTCCTCTACAATGTGCTTGGCGTGCCGGTTGCTGCCGGCGTGCTTTATCCGCTCACCGGCACGCTGCTGTCGCCGATGATTGCGGCGGCGGCGATGAGCCTGTCTTCGGTTTCGGTCATCGCCAACGCATTGCGGCTCAGGACGTTGAAACTCTGAGTAAACTTCCAGATAGACCCTGTTCAAAAAAGGAGACGATGAATGACCTTGGCCAAGAAGATCGTGCTGCTAATGATGGCGGCGGGAATGCTGCTTGCTGTTTTCCTCGAAAGCGTTCCGGCACAAGCCGAGGAGATGAAGCACGACATGGGCGCAATGGGCGCGCAGAGCCCCTCGACCGAGGGCTACAAGGCGGCGATGGACAAGATGCACACCGACATGATGGCGATCGAATATTCCGGCGATGCCGATGTCGATTTCGCCCGCGGCATGATCCCGCATCACCAGGCGGCCATCGACATGGCCAAGATCGAGCTCGCCAATGGCAAGGATCCGGAAATGCGCAAGCTCGCCGAAGCAGTAATCGCCGCGCAGGAAGCCGAGATCAAGCAGATGCAGGATTGGCTGGCCGCCCATCCGGTGAAGTAGCGGTTCACGCTATCAGAGCGAATCCGGGGAAGAGGCTTCACCTGGATTCCCTTTGGCGGCTATGATGCCGCCTGACTGGAGCATGCCATGCCATCGACGATAAGAAGGACCACCCTGCCCTGCGGCGAAGTCGTGCCGGTGCTCGGCCAGGGCACCTGGAAGATGGGCGAAGACGGCCGCCGCCGTGGCGACGAGGCCAATGCCCTGAAGCTCGGGCTGGATCTCGGCATGACGCTGATCGACACCGCCGAAATGTATGCCAGCGGCGGTGCCGAGGAGGTGGTGGCGGAGGCCATCGCCGGTCGCCGCGACGAAGTGTTCCTCGTCTCCAAGGTGCTGCCGTCCAATGCCTCGCGCACCGGCGTGAAACGGGCCTGCGAGAACAGCCTGAGGCATCTCGCTACCGACCGCATCGATCTTTATCTGCTGCATTGGCCGGGCAGCGTGCCTTTGATGGAAACGGCAGAGGCGTTCGAAGCCTTGAAGGCAGCCGGCAAGATCCGCCACTGGGGCGTCAGCAATTTTGATTCCGGCGAGATGGAGGAGCTGGTCCGGTTGCCGGCCGGCGGCAACGTCCAGACCAACCAGGTGCTCTACAATCTGTCGCAGCGCGGCGTCGAGTTCGACCTCGCCCCGTGGAGCCGGCAACGCGGCATGCCGCTGATGGCCTATTCGCCGGTCGATCAGGGGGTATTGGCGCGCAACGCCAGGCTCGATGCCATCGCCGCCCGCCACAGTGCGACGCCGGCGCAGATCGCGCTTGCCTGGGTGATGGCGCAGGAGGGCGTCATCGCGATTCCCAAAGCTAGCCGCCCGGAGCATATCCGGCAGAATGTCGCGGCGTTGGAGATCGAGCTCACGAGCGAAGATTTCGCCGAAATTGACCGCGCCTTCCCGCCGCCGAGGCGGAAGTCGGGCCTGGCGATGATTTGAGGGGTGGGGCGGAAGGCAAGCCAAAGCAGCGTTCCGTCACACCCCCTCTGTCCTGCCGGACATCTCCCCCCTCAAGGGGGAAGATTGGATCTCGCATCGGCTTTCGCCAACTTCGAACGTCGAAGGAAAAAGCGCTGTGAGCGAAACTGCCAATCTCCCCCCTTGAGGGGGAGATGTCCTGCAGGACAGAGGGGGGCGCCGTAGAGCGCTATCGGACGAGCACTACTTCCCAGCCATCCCCTTCAACCGGTACAGCGCCTCCAGCGCCTCCCTTGGCGTCATTTCGTCGGGATTGATCTCCGCTAGCGCCACACCCAGCCCATCACTCTTCGCCGGCTTCGACGCTTGCCGCTGCGCCGCCACGGAAAACAGCGGCAGGTCGTCGACCAGGCGGCTGGCCTTGCCCGAAACCTCGCCGGCTTCGAGCTGGTGCAGCACTTCCTTGGCCCGGCCGACGACGGCTTCCGGCAGGCCGGCCAGCCGCGCCACCTGGACGCCGTAGGAACGGTCGGCGGCACCCTTGCCGACCTCGTGCAGGAAGACCACGTCGCCCTCCCATTCCTTGACCCGCATGGTGACGTTGGAGAGCCGCGGCAGTTTTCCGGCGAGCGCCGTCATCTCGTGGAAATGCGTGGCGAAGATCGCCCGGCAGCGGTTTTTCTCGTGCAAATATTCGACCGCCGCCCAGGCGATCGACAGGCCGTCGAAGGTGGCGGTGCCGCGGCCGATCTCGTCGAGGATGACCAGTGCGCGCTCGCCGGCCTGGTTGAGGATCGCCGCCGTCTCGACCATCTCGACCATGAAGGTCGAGCGGCCGCGCGCCAGATCGTCGGAGGCGCCGACCCGCGAAAACAGCCGGTCGACGACGCCGATATGGGCTGATGCCGCCGGCACGAACGAGCCGGTCTGGGCAAGGATGGCGATCAGCGCGTTTTGCCTGAGGAAGGTCGACTTGCCGCCCATATTGGGGCCGGTCAGCAGCCAGATCGCGCCGGCCTTGGCGTCGCCTTGCGGCGACAGATCGCAATCATTGGCGACGAACGGGCCTTCGCCGGAACGCCGCAGTGCCTGTTCGACCACCGGATGGCGTCCACCCGAAATCTCGAAGGCAAGGCTGGCATCGACCAGCGGCCGGCACCAGGCCTCGCTTTCGGAAAGCAGGGCAAGTGCGGCCGAAACGTCGAGCACGGCGAGCGCTTCGGCGCCGGCACGGATCGTGTCGGCCTGGCCGACCACTTCCGCCGTCAGCGCCTCGAAAGCGGCAAGCTCGATCGCCAGCGCCCGGTCGGCGGCGTTGGCGATCTTGGTTTCCAGTTCGGCGAGTTCCGTGGTGGTGAAGCGCATGGCGTTGGCCATGGTCTGGCGATGGATGAAGCGCGCCTTGGCGCCGTCGCTGCCGGTCATCAGCGCATGGTGATTGGCGGTGACCTCAATGTAGTAGCCGAGCACATTGTTGTGCCTGATCTTCAGCGAGCGGATGCCGCTCTCGTCGATCAGCGAACGCTCCAGCCCGGCGATGACCTTTCGCGACTCGTCGCGCAACGCCCGCATCTCGTCGAGTTCGGCGTGGTAGCCGGAACGGACGAAGCCGCCGTCGCGCTTGAGCAACGGCAGCTCGTCGCTGAGCGCCTGTGCCAGATGCGTCGCCAGTTCACTGGGCAGTGCCTTGATAGCTCCCAACGCTGCGGTCAATTCGCCCGGCAAGGCGGTTTGGCCGAACAGTCCGGCGATGGCGCCGGCCGCTTCGAAACCGGCGCGCAGCGCGCCGAGGTCGCGCGGGCCGCCGCGGTTGAGCGCCAGCCTGGACAGCGCGCGCGGCATGTCGGCAACGCTCTTCAGGCTTGCCCGCACCGCCTGGCAGAGGCGCGTCTCGGAACGGAAAAACGACACCGAGTCCAGCCTTGCTGCGATTGCCGCCGGGTCGGTCAGCGGCGCCATCAGCCGGTCGGCGAGCAGCCTTGCGCCGCCACCGGTCACCGTGCGGTCGATCGCCTTGAACAACGACCCTTCGCGGCTGCCGGACAGCGTGCGCAGCAGCTCCAGATTGGCGCGCGTCGCCGGGTCGATGAACAGCGTCGAACCCTGCTCCTCGCGTTCCGGCCGCGACAGCGGTGGCCGTTCGGCCTTCTGCGTCTTCTCGACATAGGCGATGACGCCTGAGATCGCCGACAGCTCGGCGCGCGAAAACGTGCCGAAACTATCCGGCGTCGCCACCTCGAAGAAGCGGGCGATGCGGCCGGCGGCCGAAGCCGAATCGAACAGCGACGGCGGCTGCGGACTGGCGACGCGGCCGAGCACGTCAAATACCGGTTTCAGCTCCGGGTCGTAAAACACCGGCTCGGCGACGATCAGCTCGCGCGGATCGACACGGAAGACATCGGCGAGCAGCCGGTCGGCGGTGGTTTCGGCGACGCGGAAGACACCGGTCGAGATCTCGATCCAGGCCAAAGCGAAGGAATGCTCGGCGCCGCCCTTGACCCGTCCCAATGCCATCAGGAAACTCGATTCCGACGGCGCCAGCAGTTTGTCCTCGGTGATGGTGCCGGGGGTCACCAGCCGGACGACGTCGCGGCGCACCACCGATTTGCCGCCGCGCTTCTTGGCCTCGGCCGGATCCTCGATCTGCTCGCAGACGGCGACGCGGAACCCCTGGCCGATCAGCTTCTGCAGATAATCGTCGGGGGGGGGGCCCCGCCCCCCGCCCCCCCCGGAGGAGCGCCCCGGGGGGGGTGGGCCGCTGTGGGGGCCACAGGCCGCCGCCCCCGCCGCCCGGGCCGGGGGCGGGGCAGCACACCG
>NZ_JAMYTU010000071.1:0-18497 GCF_040322615.1 Mesorhizobium sp. M0119 | reverse complement strand
CCGATGCTGGCCTCCACTCCAGCCAGCATCTTGAATCACAAAACAGATAAATCTGGAATCCCCTTTGATTCCGTCAAAGGGGGAACCGCTCTAGTAAATTGTGAATGGTGAATGGCGGCAGCGAATAGATTTCTAGGCTCAGGACGCCGTCCTTATCACCATTCACACCCCTGACACATGACTCGGACAGGACGCGGTCTCTTCCTCTGGAGATCGCAATGCCTGTTTCCATCAAACCGTCATTCTCCGGATTCTTTGCGGGCTCGAATCCGGCCCCTCCGCTGCATCTAGGCACGCGCTACGACACTGCGGGAAATTTTCTCTTCGAGCCCGGCAACACTGTGGTCTGCCATCTCGCCGGCGGTGCCGCCTCGGAAGCGGCGGTCATCGACGTTCGCGAGCAGATGCGCGCAATGACCGACGCCGACCGGCTTACTTTCACTTCGGTTTCTAGCCTGCACATGACGCTCTTCCAGGGCATCATCGAACATCGCCGCCGCCTTCCCTACTGGCCGCAGGATGTGCCGCTCGACACCAGCATCGACGCCATGACCCGCCTCTATCTGGAACGCCTGAACGGCTTCAAAGGCTGCGGTGCTTTCAACGTCAGGGTCGTTGAAATCGTACCGACTGGCCTGACCGTCGCCGGCGCTTCCGCCGAGGACCGGCGCGTTATGCGTTCCTGGCGCGATGCCCTGTCGGTGCCGTTCGGATACCGGCATCCCGACCACGACAACTATGTGTTCCACATCACCTTCGCCTACCCGATTCGGCGCCTGGACGACGACCGGGCATCCGCATGGCAGGATCTGTTCGATGACTGCCTGTCGCTCCTTGCGCATCAGGCACCGGTGATCGAGCTGCGACCACCGGCTTTCTGCAGCTTCAGCGACATGAAGCATTTCGAGGAGCTTGTTGTGCTGGGTTGATCGCGTTGCGAGGCTGTGGGCGGTAACAAAACTGACATCAATCCGACACCGCAGGTTCATGCGACTGCGCTAGCGAGAGTTAACAGACCTTCAATTGCGACTGGACTGGAGCCTGCGCCATGTCAGCTACGCTCGAAATCCGCGGCGTCACCCGACGGTTCGGCAAGAACACCGCCGTCAGCAATGTTCACATCTCCATTCCGCAAGGCCAGATGGTCGGCATCATCGGCCGCTCCGGCGCCGGCAAATCGACGCTTCTGCGCATGATCAACCGCCTCATCGATCCGAGCCAGGGATCCATCCTGTTCGACGGCATCGAGGTCTCCGGGTTGCGCGGCTCGCCGCTCCGGCGTTGGCAGCGTGACTGCGCCATGATCTTCCAGCAGTTCAATCTGGTGCCGCGCCTCGACGTGCTGACCAATGTGCTGCTGGGCCGGCTCAACCACCGCTCGACACTGTCCAACCTGTTCGGCATGTTTTCCCGCGGCGAATGCGCCGAGGCCGTTGCAGCTCTCGAGCGCCTCGACATCGCCCGCACCGCGCTGCAGCCTGCTGGCACGCTTTCCGGCGGCCAGCAGCAGCGCGTTGCGATTGCGCGCGCCATGATGCAGCAGCCAAAGGTGCTGCTCGCCGACGAGCCGATTGCCTCGCTCGATCCGCTCAACGCCAAGGTGGTGATGGATTCGCTGCAGGACATCAATTTGCGCGAAGGCATCACCGTCATCACAAATCTCCATACGCTTGATACGGCCCGCAACTATTGCAACCGCATCGTCGGCATGGCCGCCGGCAAGGTGGTCTTCGACGGCCCGCCCGAAGACCTCAACCGCGAGGCCGTGCGCATGGTCTACGGCGCCGACAGCAATGGCGCCGAAATCTCCGAGGCCATCACCTCGACCAGTGTCGCCGTCAAACAGAAGATCGCTGCATCCGCCGGACCGCTCGAGCCAGCGTTTCCTGGTTACTGAGAACGGCCTGATCGCTCGCCCGCGTCAAAGGCACTCGTGAAAAATTCGAACGCTACCGGCGCGAGGCCGGGACCAACAGGAGAGAGATAATGTTCAGGAAGATGGTTTTCGGCGCGGTTTCATTGCTCGCCATCGCAGCAAGTGCTGCTCACGCCCAGGATATCAAGGAATTCCGCGTCGGCATTCTCGGCGGCGAGAACGAAGCGGACCGGCTGCGCAACTTTCAGTGCCTCGCCGATCATCTGAAGACCGAATTCGGTTTCGAAAAGGTCTCGCTGTTCCCGGCTGCCGACTATGATGGCGTCATCCAGGGCCTGCTCGGCGGCACGCTCGATTTCGCAGAGCTTGGCGCGTCAGGCTATGCCAGCGTCTATCTCAAGGATCCGAACGCCGTCACCCCGATCCTCACCACCCAGCAGACCGACGGCGCGACCGGTTATTATTCGATTGGCCTGGCGCTGAAGTCGTCCGGCATTACCGACATCAAATCGGCAAAGGGCAAGAAGCTCGGCTATGCCGACCCGGATTCGACCTCCGGCTATCTGATCCCGCTGACCCAGATCCCGAAGGACACCGGCGCGTCGAACGAGACCTTCTTCGCCTCGACCCAGTTCAATGGCGGCCACGAGAACAACCTTCTCGCCGTCCGCGATGGCAAGGTCGACGTAGCGGTTGACGACTCCTCGGGCATCGGCGACTTCAAGAACGGCTATACTTCCGGCACCTTCCACAAGGAAGTCGCCAAGGGCGCCGTCGACCCCAACGACTTCGTCGAAGTCTGGCGTTCTGGCCTGATCCCGAACGGCCCGCTGGTCGTGCGCACCGCGCTCGGCGGCGATATGACCGCCAAGCTCGCCAACTTCTTCACCAGCCTGCCGGCCAAGGACAAGCCCTGCTTCGAGGCCATCGAAGGCGGCGATTTCACCGGCTACGTTCCGGTGAAGCCGGACTTCTACAGCGTCATCGTCGAAGCCCGCAAAGCCGCGATCGGCGGCTGACGACAATTGCGGAAAGGGCGGCGTCCATTAGAGCGACGTGCGTCCACTTGGACGCACAAAGTACGCTCTAACACTTAGATGCCGCATCGTGCTTTCCGAAAGTCGAACTTCGACTTTCGGGCCGATGCGGTCGCCGCCCTTTTTGCGTGTCCCCTCGTGACCCCGTATGACCTTCGCCGCTACAATTCGTTCAGACGCGGTCCGGCAGGCAGCAGACGCCTGGCGACGCCAGACGTCCTTGCGCAGGTTCTACACGGCGCTCGGCATCGGCTTGCTGCTTGTCGCCATGTGCACAGCCATGTGGTTCGCCGACGAGGCCAATGCCGGACATTTCTTCGAGCGGCTGCCGCACATACTGGATTTCCTTAGTTGGCTTGTTCCCAAGGACTGGAACGACGTCTGGCGGGCGCTGTTCGACATCGCATCGCCGCACGACAAGGGCAGCCAAGAGTTCAACTTCCCGCTTGGCCGCGTCTATCTCTGGGGCGGCTTTTATCTGCCCGAATATTTCGAGCTGATGCTCACCACGCTTAACGTGGCGCTGGTTTCCACTTTCATCGGCTTCGTCCTTGCGGTGCCCTTCTCCTTCATCGCGGCGCGCAACTTGACACCCAGTCCGGTGCTCAGGCTCGTCGTCAAGCGCTTCATGGAACTGCTTCGCGCGTTCCCGGAGATCGTCATTGCCGGCCTGTTCGCAGCCATCCTCTCGACCGGCCCGGTCGCGGCCATCATCGCCATCGGCCTGCATTCGATCGGTGCCCTCGGCAAGCTCTTCTACGAGATCAACGAAAACATCGACATGCGCGCCGAAGAAGGCCTGCGCGCGGTCGGCGCCAACTGGTTCGAGCGCGTGCGCTTTGCCGGCCTGCCGCAGGTGCTGCCCAATTTCATGTCCTACACGCTGCTCAGGATCGAGATCAATGTGCGCATCTCGACCATTATCGGCGCGGTCGGCGGTGGCGGCATCGGCGAGGAACTGAAGCTCTCCATCTCGCGCGGTTTCGGCGCCAAGACGCTGGCATTGGTGCTGCTGCTGTTCACGACGATCTTCCTCGTCGACCAGTTTTCCGCCTGGCTACGCCGCAAGCTCGTCGGCGAGCAGGCATTCATGATGGGCGCCTGAGCATGGCCGCGTTGACGACGGATGAGATGCAGGCGATCGAGGAGGGCTTTCCCCAAGTGTTCCGGCGGCCCCTGTACAAACGCTTCGGCCCGCTGGTCCTGTTCACCGGCATCCTGCTCTACCTCCTCTACGCCTTGTGGTTCTTCAGCCTGCCGCAAGTGCTGAGGGAATCGCACTGGGAGCGCCTGCCGCTCTTCCTGACGCAATGGATCAGCTACGATCTGCAGCCGGAATTCCGTCTCGACCAGCCTCAGATCACGCCCAAATACCCGCGGTTTTCCGCACTTGGCGAAGACCCTCATCCCGATTGGGTCATCACCAATGCCAACGGTTCCTACACCGTCCTGATCGACGGCCGGGCCAAATCGGTCACCTTCGACAAGGCCGAGGCGACGCTTGTCGCCAATGGCCAGGCGGTGCCGGTGTCGTTGACCAGCGGCAAACCGGTAATATCCGGCCCGGTGCCGGAGTGGATCACCGCGCACGACGATGAGATCGTCGCCAGGATGGGCTTTGCCGGCGAGGTCCGTATAACCGTCGATCGCGTCAAGGTCCGCAAGCGCTTCCTCGGCTGGGCGAATTTCGTCTTCGACACACGCTCGCCCTTCTTCGGCAAGTCGCCCGGCGAGGTGGTCTCGTTGCTGATGTCCGGACCCGAACTCAAGCCGGGCACATCAAACATTGCGCTGGCCGCCGACAATATCTGGAACAACGCCCAATGGCAGCATGGCGACGTCTGGACGAAGCTGTTCCAGACCATCGTCATGGCGTTTCTCGGCACCTTGCTCGGCGGCATCGTTGCCTTCCCGCTCGCCTTCTTCGCCGCCCGCAACATCACCCCGAGCGGCCTGCTTAGCCAGGTGCTAAAGCGGTTCTTCGATTTCATGCGTTCGGTCGACATGCTGATCTGGGCGCTGTTCTTCACCCGCGCCTTCGGCCCGGGCCCGCTTGCCGGCAGCGCCGCGATTTTCTTCACCGAGATCGGCACGCTCGGCAAAGTCTATTCGGAAGGCCTCGAGAACATCGACGACAAGCCACGCGAGGGCATCCAGTCGACCGGCGCCAACGGCTTGCTGGTGCAGCGCTATGGCGTGCTGCCGGAAGTGATCCCGGTCTTCATCAGCCAGACACTCTATCAGTGGGAATCCAACACCAGGGGCGCGACGATCATCGGCGCCGTCGGTGCCGGTGGCATCGGCCTGAAGCTCTGGGAGGCGATGCGCACCAACTCCAACTGGGCCAATGTATTCTACATGGTGCTCTTGGTCCTGCTCGTCGTTTTCATCTTCGACAACATTTCCAATTTCCTGCGCCGCCGCTTGAGCAGGACGATCGACGACTACAACCGGATCCAGGCCGGCCAGGGCTAACGGGGGCGTTGCGCAGGCGTGCGGTTAGGGCGCCTTCCTCCATCCATTCCTGATATGCTTGTAGCCGTCGCGGTAGACGGCTTCCGGGCCTTCGGAAAAATCGCGCCACACCTTGGTCGCCGCGGCCAAATCCTTCAGCGAGCGGCCGAACGCCTCGATTGTCAGCCAATCGTCATAGCCGCTCTTGCGAATGGCGGAGAAAGTCTCCTTCCAGGGGATGTGGCCGCGGCCCGGCACGCCGCGATCGTTCTCCGAAATATGGATATGGACGACGTTCTTGCGGTTGCGCGTATAGGCGCCGATCGGGTCGGCCTCTTCGATGTTGGCATGGAAGGTGTCGTACATCGCCTTGATGTGCGGCCGGTCGATCGCGTCGATATGTTCCGACAAATCGTCCATCGTGTTGAGCAGATAGCATTCGAAGCGGTTGAGCGCCTCCAGCCCGATGGTGACACCCTTGTTGCCGGCATGGTCACCGATGGCGCGCTGCGAAGCGATCGAACGTTTTTTCTCGGCCGCCGTCGGCCCGCTGCCGGAGAAGGCCCCGAGTGTCGAATGCAGCGGGCCGCTCAACGTGTTCGCGCCAAGCGCCTGAGCGCAGTCGATCGCCGACTTCATGTAGTCGATGCCGGCCTTGCGCGTCGAGGCATACGGCGAGATCAGGTTCATCGCCGGATCGCCCATCGCCGAGACGGCGGTGCGTTGCAGCCCGATACGGTCGAGCAGCTCGCCGAGTTTCCTGTAGTCGTCCGGCGTGCCGGAGAAGACCGGTATTTCGACGCCGTCGAAGCCGGTCGCCTTGATGTCCCTGAGTAGCGGCTCGTGTTTTTTCGAGACACTGGTCGTCCACAACAACATGCACATGCCGATTTTCATCGACGCCCCTCCCCTTTGACGGCCGGGCTTGCTCCTCCGCCGACTTCGCCACAAGCCCCTCATCCGGCCGCTCCGCGGCCACCTTCTCCCGCTGGGGAGAAGGTGGCAAACGCAACGCTGGCGATCTCCTCTCCCCTCGGGGAGAGGTCGGATTGCCCCGAATTGCCCTTGCAATTCGGCTGGCAATCCGGGTGAGGGGGGCTTCCCGTTAACCGGACGCAGCGATTAAAGTTTCGTCCACGCCCCATTCTTCTTCGACGATTTCACGCAGGCCTCGATGAAGGCCATGCCTTCGACGCCGTCCTGCACGGTCGGGAAGACGACATCCTTAGCCGGCTTGCCGCCCTTCCGGCGCGCCGCACGAATAGCCCGCGCGGCTTCCTGATAGATGTTGGCGAAACCTTCGAGATAGCCTTCCGGATGCCCTGGCGGAACGCGGCTGACGCGACCGGCGACGGGAAGTGCGCCGGCGCCATTTCGGGTAATCAACTGCTTCGGCTGGCCGAACGGCGTGTACCAGAGATAATTCGGGTCGGCCTGCACCCATTCGAGCCCGCCCTTCGAGCCGTAGATGCGCAATTTCAGCCCGTTCTCGTGGCCGGGCGCCACCTGGCTTGCCCAGATCATGCCCTTGGCCGGGTGAGGCCCGCCGACCGGCTTGAAGCGCAGCAGCACATTGATGTTGTCATCGAGCAGCCGCCCCGGCACGAAGGCGTCGAGATCGGCCGACAACGAATCGAGCTCCAGCCCGGAGACGAAACGGGCGAGGTTGTAGGCATGCGTGCCGATGTCGCCCAGCGCACCGCCCGCACCCGCCTGCTTGGGATCTGAGCGCCACGCAGCCTGCTTCTGGCCGGTGGCGGCCAGGTCTTCAGTCAGCCAGTCCTGCGGATATTCCGACTGCACGATGCGGATGTCGCCGAGCTGCCCCTTGGCCACCATCTCGCGTGCCTGCCGTATCATCGGATAGGCGGTGTAGTTATGCGTCAGCACGAACACCTTGC
Source organism: Mesorhizobium sp. M0119 (assembly GCF_040322615.1). Lineage (NCBI taxonomy): Bacteria > Pseudomonadati > Pseudomonadota > Alphaproteobacteria > Hyphomicrobiales > Phyllobacteriaceae > Mesorhizobium > Mesorhizobium sp. M0119. The sequence goes on along the minus strand of NZ_JAMYTU010000071.1, from coordinate 11,229 downwards.
CGGTCTTTTCGACCAGAGCCGCCAGCTTCTTTGCCTCGGCCAGCGTCGTCGCCAGCGGCTTGTCGCAGATGACGTGGATGCCGGCCTCGAGAAAAGCCTTGGCGGCCGGCACGTGCACATTGTTCGGCGTGACGATGGCGACCACCTCGATGCCGTCCGGCCGCTTGGCCTCTGCCTTCGCCATCTCGGCATAGGAGCCGTAGCTGCGTGCCGGATCGAGGCCAAGCTCGGTCGCCGAGGCCTTGGCGCGCTCCGGATTCGACGACAAGGCGCCGGCAACCAGCACGAACTCGTTATCCATGCGCGCCGCGATGCGGTGCACCGCGCCGATAAAGGCGCCTTGTCCGCCGCCAACCATGCCGTAGCGGATCGGACCGCCTCCCGTTTCCGTCTTCGATGCGCCAACCACGATTTTCTCCCTCGTTATCTGAGATACCCCTCCCCCTTGAGGGGAGGGTCGACGCGTAGCGTCGGGGTGGGGTCGCCGGGCATGAAGCTCGGCATGGACCGCCCCACCCTCCCCTCGAGGGGGAGGGATATCTGTGCTAGATCCCCATCATGCCGCGCAGCACCTTTTTATCGGTCGTGCCGCCGGCGAAATCGTCGAATGCTTTTTCCGTCACCCTGATGATGTGGTGCTGGATGAAGGGGGCGCCTTCGGCCGCACCATCCTCCGGGTGCTTCAGGCAGCATTCCCATTCCAGCACCGCCCATGAATCGTAATTGTATTGGGTGAGCTTGGAGAAGATGCCGCCGAAATCCACCTGCCCGTCGCCAAGCGAGCGGAAACGCCCGGCACGGTTGGTCCAGCTCTGGTAGCCGGAATAGACGCCTTGCCGCCCGGTCGGATTGAACTCGGCATCCTTGACGTGGAACGCCTTGATCCGCTCGTGGTAGATGTCGATGAATTCGAGATAATCGAGCTGCTGCAGCAGGAAGTGCGACGGGTCGTAGTTGATGTTGCAACGCTTGTGGCCGCCGACCGCATCGAGGAACATCTCGAACGTCGCGCCGTCGAACACGTCCTCGCCCGGATGGATTTCGTAGCCGACATCGACGCCGTTCTCGTCATAGACGTCGAGGATCGGCTTCCAGCGTTTGCCGAGTTCGGCAAACGCTTCCTCGATCAATCCCGCCGGCCGCTGCGGCCAGGGGTAGAGGTATGGGAAAGCCAGCGCGCCGCAAAACGACACCGACGCCTTGAGCCCGAGATTCTTCGACGCCTTGGCGGCGAACTTCATCTGTTCGACCGCCCATTGCTGCCTGGCCTTTGGATTGTTGTGCACCGCAGCCGGCGCGAAGCCGTCGAACTGTGCATCATAGGCCGGATGCACCGCCACCAGCTGCCCCTGCAGATGCGTCGACAATTCGGTGATCTCGACGCCGGCATCGGCGCAGACGCCCTTCACCTCGTCGCAATAGGCCCTGGAGGAGGCTGCCTTCTCGAGATCGAACAGTCGGGCGTCCCATGTCGGGATCTGCACGCCCTTGTAGCCCAGACCAGCCGCCCATTTGGTGATCGAGGCCAGCGAATTGAACGGCGCGGCGTCGCCCGCAAACTGCGCCAGGAACAGACCAGGCCCCTTCATCGTCGTCGGCATCGGCATCTCCCTATGTTTCACGACCAAGCATAGCGCCGATTGAAAACAGGGCCAGCTTCTTTGGTCTCTTTGCACAGCGCGCTCGGCGCCGCTATTCTGGTATTACCAAATGCCGAAATCTGGTCAAGCCGTTTGACGCGCTGCCGCAGCCCTGCAACCATGCCGAGTTAAGCCACATGTTTAAGTATAATCAATAGCATAGTCATGAGCCAACGCTTGATGGCAGCACTTCTTGCCGTCCAGATGAAATTACTGTAGACCTCCCATTAAGCCCAATTGGTCGAACCAGTTTGCTAAAAAATGCTGGGACGCCTTGGGGAGGAATCATGCGGCAGGCTTCGGCAGAGTGCGCCGCAGGCGACTGGTACAGGCGATTCTGGGAAGGATAGACCATGCATCTTTCGACACACAATTGGATGCGGGCGGAGCCGCTGGAAACGACGCTCAAGCGCATCAAGAAATTCGGCTATGAGTCGATCGAGATTTCAGGCGAACCCGAACAATACAAGCCCAAGGAGACGCGCGCGTTGTTGAAGGAGCACGGCATTCGCTGCTGGGGAGCGGTGACGCTGATGCTGGGCGAGCGCAATCTCGCCGCCAAGAACCAGGGCCAGCGCGAGCGCTCCGTGCAATACGTCAAGGACGTGCTGACCATGGTCAGCGAGCTCGACGGCGAGATCATCACGCTGGTTCCCGCCACCGTCGGCAAGGTGGTGCCGGACGGCACCGAGGAAGAGGAATGGAAATGGGTGGTCGACGCCACCCGGGAATGCTTCACCCACGCCAAGAAGGTCGGCGTCAAGATCGCGGTCGAGCCGCTCAACCGCTTCGAGACTTATCTGTTCAACCGCGGCGCCCAGGCACTGGCCCTGGCCGATGCGGTCAGCCCCGAATGCGGCGTCTGCCTCGACGCCTACCACATCCACATGGAAGAATTTAACGTCTATGACGCCATCCGGCAGGTCGGCAAGCGCCTGTACGACTTCCATGTCGCCGACAACAACCGCTTCGCCGCCGGCCTCGGGCAGATCGACTGGCCGAAGATCGTCGGCACGCTGAAGGAGATCGGCTATGACGGCGCGCTGACCAATGAATTCGTCGCCCCCGTCGACCGCACGCCGGCTGCCCCCTATCCCGACATGGTCGAACGCAACCCCGTCGACATCTCGCCGGAGCAGCTGAAATTCATTCAGGACCACGGCTCCAGCGTGCTCACGGAAAAATTCTACACCGACCAGATGCGCATCAATGCGGAAACGCTGCTGCCGCTGATCAAGTAGCCGAGCCGTTTGGAAAAAGCCCTTCCGCCTCACCGCGGCCGGGCCGAGGATGAACATGCGCATCAAGACGGTCCAAGCCTGGTGGGTTCGCATACCGATCGAAGTCGCGAAGCAGCATCGCAGCGACTTCGGTCAGGTGGCGACATTCGACGCCGCCATCCTGCGCATCGAAACCGACGACGGTCTGGTCGGCTGGGGCGAAGGCAAGAATGCCGCCGGCAGCGCCGGCAGCTACGGCGCTCTCGTCCATTTGCTAAACTACGAGGTCGGCCCGCAGCTGGTCGGCCGCGACCCGGCCGACATCGGCGTCATATGGGAGATGCTCTATAATGGCACGCGCCACGACAGCGCCGCTCGCGCCGGCCATGCCATGCCGCAATTGGCACGACGGGGCATGAGCATCGCCGCCATCAGCGCCGTCGACATCGCATTGTGGGACATTCTTGGCAAATCGCTCGGCGTTCCGGTCTGGCGGCTGCTCGGCGGCCGCAAGCTGGACCGCATGCCGGCCTATGCTTCCGGCGGCTGGGCCACTGCGGAAGCCATCGGCGACCAGCTGCAGTCCTACATCGCCAAGGGCGGCTTCAAGGCGCTGAAGATGCGCGTCGGCGCCATGGACGGCGCCCCACATATCTCGGCCGCTCGCGTCCGCGCCGCCAGACAGGCGCTCGGTCCCGATATCGACCTGATGGTCGACGCGCACGGCACCTACACGGTGGCCGAAGCCAAGCGCTTCATCCATCTCGCCGGCGACCTCGATCTCGCCTGGTTCGAGGAGCCGGTGATCGCCGACGACAAGCCCGGCATGGCCGAGGTGCGCGCCTGCGGCTCGATCCCGATCGCCACCGGCGAAAGCGAGGCGACGCGCTATGCCTTCCGCGACCTCGCCATACTCAAATCCGCCGATATCTTCCAGCCGGATCCGGCCTTTTGCGGTGGAATCAGCGAGGCGATGAAAATCGGCACCATCGCCAGCGCCTTCAATCTGCGCTTTGCGCCGCATCTTTGGGCGGGTGCGCCCTGCTTCTTTGCCGGGCTGCATGTCTGCGCTGCTTCGCCGGCGAGCTTCACCGTCGAATATTCGCTCGGCGCCAACCCGATGATCCACGATCTGATCGAAGAGACTGTCGAAGCAAAGGACGGTATGGTAGCGATCCCTGATAGACCCGGGCTGGGATTCACCATTTCGGAGCGGTTCCTGGAGGCGCACGCGCAACACGGCTGACATGAAAGAAAAGAACCTTCTCGCGGAACTCGCCGCCTATCTGTTCTCCCATTCGGACAAGGAGACGGGCCGCACGCCGTCGGAGCGCGAACTGGCAGAGCATTTCAGCGTCAGCCGCGGCCAGATCCGCGAGGCGCTGGCCATTCTCGAGGCCATGCGCATCGTCGAGCGACGGGCGAAATCCGGCATCTACATCGATACGAAGCAGGCGAGCGTCGAGGCGATGGCGCTGTTCGCCCGCGCCGGCCTGCCGCTCGATCCCGTCCAGATCTACGAGACGGTCGAGTTGCGCAAGATCCACGAGATCAAGGCCGCCGAACTTGCCTGTTCACGCGCCACCGAGGAGAATTTCGAGCGGCTGCGCGAGATCCTGAAGGCCTCCGAGGATCGCATCGCCGCCGGTGAAGGCCTTGCCCGGGAAGACCGCGAGTTCCACCTCGAGATCGTGCGGGCGACCAAGAACAGCGTCTTCCACAATATCTGCAGCGTCTACTACATGATGGGTGAGCTGCGCCTGCCGATCTATTTCAACGATCCCGAACGCAGCGTGCGCTCCCATGCCGAGCATATCCAGATCTACGAGGCGCTGCTGCGCCGCGACGGCAATCTCGCCCAGGCGCTGATGAGCGCCCACCTGCAAGGCGCGGAAAGCTACTGGAAGGGGCTGATCGAGGGGCGTGGGGCGGAACCCGAAAGCCCAGCGCTCGAAAAGGCCTGAAATGCCCAAGATCCTGTCGACACACAGACTGCACCCCCGTGCCTCTTCCATGCTGACAGGGGCCGGCGAACTCGTCGTTGCTTCCGCCCTCGACGCGCACACGCTGGCCGCCGAGGCAAGGGACGCCGATGTCATCATCGTTCGCGCTCCCTTGCCTGCGGCGCTTTTCGAAGGCGCGTCGAAGCTCAGGGCCGCGATCCGCCACGGCGCCGGGCTGGACATGGTACCGATGGAAGCGGCCAATGCGGCCGGCGTGTTGGTGGCGAACGTGCCGGGGGTGAACGCGCGATCCGTCGCCGAATATGTGATGTTCGCGGCGCTGGCACTGCTTAGGCGCTTTCGTGTGTTGGACCGCGACTTGCGCGCGAAGGGTTGGCTGGCCGGCCGCGAACACACCGTCGTGGCCAGTGAGCTAGCGGGCAAGACGATCGGCATTGTCGGCCTCGGCGCGATCGGCCAGGCGGTTGGCCATATCGCGGCCCATGGGTTCGATCTGAATGTGGTGGCGACGACGCGCAGCATGCGGCCGGCGCCGGACAAGGTCGGCTTCCTGTCGATCGATGCGCTGATCGAGCAGAGCGACATCATCGTTCTGTGCTGCCCGCTGACGCCCGAAACACGGGGGCTCATCAGCCGCGAGCGCATTGACCGGATGAAGCCGGATGCGCTGCTGATCAATGTTTCGCGCGGGCCGGTGATCGATGACGACGCGCTGATCGAGGCCTTGCAGAAGGGCCGCATCGGCGGCGCTGCGCTCGATGTTTTTGCAACACAACCGCTGCCGCCCAACCATCCTTATTTCGGCTTCGACAATGTCATCGTCACCCCGCACATGGCCGGGATCACCGAACAGTCGATGATGCGCATGGGCGTCGGCGCGGCTGGCGAAGCCTTGCTGGTGCTGGACAACAGATTGCCGGTCAATCTGCGCAATCCCGAAGTGGTCGAGCACTACCGGCGGCGGTTCCCTGCCGATTTCTGAGAGCGCCCTAATTTTCCCGAATTCGCCGGCGACGGTACCGGCATGGCACACGTCACAAAATTCCTGCTGACCGCCGGCTTCTGCGTGGCGACGGCGCAAGCCTTCGCCAACGGACAGGGCAGCTACGTGTTCTGCGACAACGGCTTGCGCTGCGTGGCGGCACCCTGTCCATCGAACAGCGCACTCGACCTCGCTACTGGTAAGCTTATCAAAGGTGTTTCGATCGACATCGATCGCCTACCGCAGCAAGACAAGGCGCTCGATCTTTCGGACAAGCTCTATGCCGGCAAGGTCGTTGTTGTCGGCTCGATCGAGAACCGCACCCGGACCTTCGACGGCAAGCGGTACACCCTGCCTTGGCTGGTTGCCACCAGCATCGAACGCGCCGCCAAGGACAGCGAACGCGGCCACTGCTCGTCGCGCTGACCCGCGCTATAGGATCAATTTGCAAGCAGCGCCTCCACGCCCGCTGCGATGCGCAGCAGGTGGTGGTCATGGCCATTGCGCGCCACCAGCATCAGCCCGGCCGGACGCGTCATTCCCGGCATCGGCAGCGAGATGGCTGATAGATCGAACTGGTTGGCGACCTGCGTGTTGCGCAGCAGAAGGCCCTCGATCCTGTTGCAGAGGGCCTCGTCGTCGGTCATCGAGACGATCGTCGGCGCCGTTACCGGCGTGGTCGGCAGGGCCAGCACGTCGACAGACGACAGTCGGTCATCCATTGCGGCGGCCAGCGCCGTGCGGCGGCGCATTGCCCTGATATAGACCGTGGCCGGAATGGCGGCGGCGCGCGACAATGGTCCGCTTACCCGCGGGTCGACCGGCGTCGCCGCTCCCGTCGCCAGCCAGTCGGCATGGATCTCCGCCCCTTCCATCGCCGCGATCGAGGCGCGTTTGGTTGCCGCGCGCAAATCGGCAAGCAGGTCGTCGATCGACAGCTCCACAAGCCGTGCGCCGCTAAGCTCCATCTTGCGAAGACACCGGTCGAACGTCGTCGCGACCTCTTCCTGCGTCTCATCGAACAGCACGCCGCGCGGAATACCGATGCGCAGGCCGTCCAGCGGCAGCGGCAACAGTGCCGCCAGGTTTTCGCCCGACATCACTGCATCGGCCGCCGCACATTCGGCGACGGTGCGGGCCAGCGGACCGATCGAGTCCAGCGTGGCCGACAGCGGAAACGCACCCGCGAGCGGCACGCGCCGCGCCGTCGGCTTGAAACCGACGACGCCATTCAACGATGCCGGAATGCGTACCGAACCGCCGGTATCGGAACCGATGGAGATTTCGCTGGTACCCTCGCCCACCGAAACCGCGGCGCCTGAGGACGAGCCGCCCGGAATACGGCTGGCATCGCTTGCATTGCCGGGCGTAACGTAATGTGGATTGACGCCGATCGCGGTAAAGGCGAACTCGGTCATGTTGGTCTTGCCGAGGATGACTGCACCGGCTTGGCGCAGCCGTTGCACGACAATGGCATCCCGCAGCGCCGGCGCAGCCGTGGCGAGCAGCAGCGAGCCCGCCGTAGTCGGTTCGCCGGCGACATCGAACAGATCCTTGATCGAGACGATCGCCCCATCGAGCGGCCCGAGCGTCACGCCGGCTTTTCGCCGCGCATCGGCGGCGTCCGCCGCCGCCCGTGCCGCTTCAGGGTAGAGCTTTACGAAAACGCTTTCGTTGCCCGCGCGAGCGTCAAGACGCGAAAGAATTGCTTCGAGGCTATCACGAGCTGATTGCATTTTCGGTGTCGGACTCCGCACGCTTGCAACGTCTTAAGGTAGCAGCCTGAAACTGGCCGCAGGAGACATAGCCCGGCACGGTCGGATTTGCACCTGTCGAACCGAAGGAGGAAGGCCCGATGGCTCTACCAAGGCAGCTGCCACTGCGGCAAGGTCGCGTTCGAGGTCGAAGGCGAGCTGACCGGAGTCGCACGGTGCAATTGCTCGATCTGCTCGCGCAAGGGTGCACTGCTATGGGCAGTGCCGCATGAGAGCATGCGGGTACTTGCCTGGGGCGATGATCTCGGCCGCTACAGCTTCGGCAACCATGTCATCGCCCACCGCTTCTGCCGCAGCTGCGGCATTCACCCCTTCGCCGAGGATGTCGGCGAAGGGAGCGGGCGAAGTGCCTATATCAATATTCATTGCATCGAGGCGTTGGACGTCGCCGCCGTGCCGGTCTTCGACTTCGACGGCCGTTCAGTTTAGGCCTTGGGATCGTCGATCGGCTTCGGGCCAAGGAAGAACGCCGCCAGGGCGGCAAGCAACGTCGCCGCCGCGCAATAGGCGAAGGCGCTGGCAACGCCGGCATTGTCGACCAGCAGGCCGCCGAAGACGGCGCCCAACGCGATGGCGACCTGAAATGTCATAACCATCAGCCCGCCGGCGCTTTCCGCCTGATCGGGGGCGGCACGCACCAGCCAGGTCTGCAGCCCGACTGGGACGGCGCCGAAGGCAAAGCCCCAGCTGGCCACTGCTATTGCAGCCACTACGGGTGAGGCTCCGACCACCAGCAGCAACACCGCCGAAAACGCGATCAGCAGAGGCGCCAGGCTGACGGCTGCCTTGAGGCTGCGTTCGGCGATAAAGCCGCCGGCGAAATTGCCGAAAAAGCCACCAATGCCATAGGCGAGCAGCACAAGCGAGATCGTCTCGATGTCCAGCGTGGGCACCTTCTCGAGAAACGGGCGGACATAGGTGAAGCCGGCAAAGTGTCCCGAGGCGACCAGCAGCACCACCAGCAGTGCCACCCTGATCATCGGCCGCTTCATCACCTCCAGCAGCGTGCGAAAACCTGCCGTACCTGCCGGCGGCAGCTTCGGAATGGTAGCCACCTGCACCAGCAGCGCCAGCGCGCCGACCACGGCGGCGATCATGAACGCCGTCCGCCATCCCCAGATGTCGCCGACATACGCGCCGACCGGAGCCGCACAGACCGTCGCCACCGAGACGCCGGTGAGGATGATCGACATGGCACGCGGCATCAGCCGCATCGGAACGAGCCGCATCGCCATGGCTGCCGACATCGACCAGAAGCCGCCAAGACTGATCCCGAGCATGATGCGGGCGATCAGAAGAACGGGAAGCGACGATGCAAACGCGGCCACCAGGTTTGACAGCACAAGCAGCACCGTCAGCGCCCACATGACCAGCCTGCGGTCCAGCCGCTTGGTGACAATAGCCATGGTCGGCGCCGCGATCGCGCCAATGACGGCGGTGGCCGTTACCGCCTGCCCGGCGGCGCCTTCGGTGATGCCGAGATCCTGCGCAAGCGGCGTCAGCAGGCTGGCGGGCAGGAATTCCGCGGTCACCAGGCCGAAGACTCCGAGCGCCAGGGAGACCACCGCCCCCCATGCCGGTTCGGACCGTTCGCCGGTTTCCGATGGGTCGAGAACGGCGTCCATGACGCCTGTCGCGGGTTCGGTCATGAGGGATCTCCGGTCTGTTGCAGCGCAGCATCTAGCTGCAATGCAACATAGGGAGTGACTAGCTGGAGTTTCCATGCTAGAAACACCATTATGTTTGACAGTTCGTCCAAAATTCCCCTCACCGGCGATCCGCTGACGGACATATTGCGCGGATTGCGTCTCGAAGGTGTCGATTACGGCCGTTGCGAGATGAAGGAACCTTGGGGCATCCATTTTCCGGTTCAGGCGGCGGCACGGTTTCATTTCATCGGCCGCAAAGGCTGCTGGTTGCTGCAGCCGTCCGGCGAATGGGTGGAACTCAAGGCGGGCGACGCTGCCTTGTTGCCACGCGGTTCAGCCCACACGCTGGCGAGTGAGCCGGGTATCGAGGCGGCGCCGATCCACGGCTATGAGGTCGAGGAAATCTGCAAGGATGTCTATTGCATGTCGAATGACGGCGTGCCCGGCTGCCGTCCGGGCACCTTGCTGTTTTTCGGCAGCATGTATTTCAATCTCGATGGCTTGCACCCCTTGCTCGGCATGATGCCGGACGTGATGCGCGCACATGAGTTGGAGGTCTATGAGCCAGGTATCCCGCATTTGCTGGAGGCGATGGCCCGCGAGGTGACGATGGAACGCGTCGGCTCCGGCGGCATCCTGGCGCGGCTGGCCGATGTGCTTGCCGCAACCGTCATCCGCTCATGGGTCGAGCGCGGCTGCGGCGACTCTTCCGGATGGATCGCGGCGGTCAGGGACCGCGAGATCGGCCGGGTGCTGGCCGCAATCCATCTCGAACCGAACCGCGACTGGACGGTGGAGGCTCTGGCGAAGATGATGGGTGCCTCGCGATCAGGTTTCGCCGAGCGCTTCGCGACCATTGTCGGCGAAACACCGGCAAAGTACGTCACGCAGGTGCGGATGCACCAGGCGAGGCAATGGCTGGTCCGTGACCGGCTCAAGATTTCCGTCGTCGCGGCGCGCCTCGGCTACGAATCCGACGCCTCCTTCAGCCGCGCCTTCAAGCGGGTCATCGGATCGCCGCCCAGCCATTTTCGGGCCGAGGAACAGGCGGAGATCCGCCAGGCCGGCTAAACATTGGCCGGGTTATTGCTCGGTGATGCAGGCCGAGCCGGCGCTACTCTTGCAATATTTGCCGGAAGCCCCGCACCTGCCATCCGAGACTTCGACGACGGTACCGCTCAACAACAGCTTGCAGTCACTGGTGGACAGATTGACCGCGCCGTTGAGGTCCTTGATCTTCTTGGCGTCGACCTGCGCGCCGGCGACAACTTTCTTGGCTGCCTGCGCCTCGCCCAGATCCGCCGCCGACAATCCCATACCGGCGACAAGCAGGATCGTCGCAAAACTGCGTAACAGATTTCCCATAGCCAACCCTCCGTATTGGGTCTCCAAATTGGGCGTGCAAATCCCTTTTTGGGACCGAAGGATCAGCCTATTCGACAAATCGGAGCATCCGCATCCCCCGTACGGGGGATGCGGTTGGCCCAGGGCATTTAGCTGGCGTGACGCAGGCTTATTCCGCTGCCCTTGTCGAACAGCACCACCTTGTCCGGGTTCCAGGCAAAGCGCACCGGCTGCTCTATCTGGACGTCGGTCCTGGCCGGCACGGTGGCGCGCAGCATGGCGTCGCCGACCCGCAGCGTCAGGATCTTCTCGACGCCATGGTTCTCGACGTCATGGACCCGCGCCTCGACCGGCGCGCCGGTCTCGAGATAGACGTCCTCGGGACGAATACCGAAGACGAGCGGGCGACCGTCGGTAGCCGCGCCCGTCTTGGCGGGCCGGGTCGGGCGAGCGGGGCGCGGGGTCGGCGCTGCGGGAGCTCGCGGGGGGGGGGGGGGGCGGGGGGCGGGGGGCGCGGGGGCCGGCGGCGGGGGGGGGGGGGGGGGGGGGGGGGGGGGGGGGGGGGGGGGGGGGGGGGGGGCGGGGGGCGGGGGGGGGGGGGGGGGGGGGGGGGCGGGGGGGGGGGGGGGGGGGGGCGGGGGGGGGGGGGGGGGGG
>NZ_JAMYTU010000070.1:0-18918 GCF_040322615.1 Mesorhizobium sp. M0119 | reverse complement strand
ATCCGATGCTGGCCTCCACTCCAGCCAGCATCTTGAATCACAAAACAGATAAATCTGGAATCCCCTTTGATTCCGTCAAAGGGGGAACCGCTCTAACGCTCGGGCTCGACGCCCATCCTTGCCGATTGCCGCCGCAGCGCCTCGCGATCGTCCTGTGGCGGCGGCAGCAGCAGCGGATCAAAATCGTCGGGCACCTCGTCGATCACTTTCTTGGCGACGCGATAGGCGACATAGACGATTGCCCCGGCAATGAGCAGACGGATCATGCCTTCCTCCATTGATTGTGGAGCAACCGGAGACGCGGCATTTTGTTCCCCGGCTCCTTGGCGAATGCGGGAACGACACCGGCCGCGCAACCAAATCGCCGACGCCTCGTTGTCGGGCGAGAGGAGACTGCGATGAAAAAGCGCTCAATCCTGCTACTTGTGGCAGCTCTGACTGTTGCGGGTTGCGACAACAACATCCAGCCGACCAAGGCCCCTGGCGACACGGTCGAGCAGAACCCGCAGATCGACAAGAATCCGGTGCCGAAGTCGACGACCGGCGGCGATCAGCCCGGCACGCCGCCGAAACAATGACCACCTGAAATAGCATCGGCACCGGTCAAAGAGGTGGCCGGCGCCGCTTGGGAGGAAGCTGATGGCGCCGGCCAGGCGGAGATCAGGCCCGCCGCACATCCAAGGATAGCCGAGTCTTTCCGCAGCGTCATGGTCGATAGCGTACAGACGGCACGCCCCTGTGGACAAACCTGCCGGCCACGCCAGCGTTTGTTCATCAACACATGGAACAAACACGGCTGCTGCGTGTTTGGGTGTCGATCGGACGCTCCCAAGGCCGCCGTTCACGAAAGAACCCGCTCTCCTTGTCCCCCCTCAGGATAGCGGGTTCTTTTTGCGTCTTGCGGGAGTCGCCGCCAGGCGGATTGACTTACCTGCTTGCCGGTTTTCGCGCCTTATGCGGCGAACCGGGGCTCCAGCCCTTGCGAAGCATGGTTGTCCCGTGCAAAAGCGCGGCCATGCTGATCATCAACGACCTTTCGCTCCGCATGGCCGGACGCCTGCTTCTCGACCATGCCTCGCTGACCTTGCCGGCCGGCAGCAAGGCTGGCCTTGTCGGTCGCAACGGCACCGGCAAGACGACCTTGTTCAAGGCAATCACCGGCGATCTCGCCTCCGAGACCGGCTCGATCAGCCTGCCCAAAAACACGCGCATCGGCCAGGTCGCGCAGGAAGCGCCGGGCACCGAGGAGCCGCTGATCGAGATCGTGCTCAAGGCCGATCTTGAGCGGAGTGCACTGCTCGAAGAGGAAAAGACGGCGGCCGATCCGCACCGCATCGCCGACATCCACATGCGGCTGGCCGATATCGATGCGCACTCGGCCGAGTCACGCGCGGCGACCATTCTCGCCGGCCTCGGCTTCGACGATGCCGCGCAGCGGCGCCCGGCCTCGTCCTTCTCCGGCGGCTGGCGCATGCGCGTCGCGCTGGCCGCCGTGTTGTTTGCCGAGCCCGATCTGCTGCTGCTCGACGAGCCGACCAATTATCTCGACCTCGAAGGCACGCTGTGGCTGGAAAACTACGTATCGAAATACCCGCACACCGTGCTCTTGATTTCGCACGATCGCGACCTGCTCAACCGCGCCGTCAACTCGATCGTCCATCTCGACCAGAAGAAGCTGACCTTCTGGCGCGGCGGCTACGATCAGTTCGAGCGCCAATATACCGAGCAGCGCGAATTGCAGGAGAAGGGCCGCGTCAAGCAGGAAGCCGCGCGCAAGCATATGGAATCCTTCGTCGAGCGCTTCCGCGCCAAGGCGTCGAAGGCGAGGCAGGCGCAGTCGCGCATCAAGGCGCTGGAGAAGATGAAGCCGATCGCCGCGATCGTGAACGACACGGTTCGGCCGTTCTCTTTTCCGGAGCCGGTGAAGACGGTGGCCTCGCCGATCATCGCGCTGAACAACGTTAATGTCGGCTATACCGAGGGCGAGCCGATCCTGAAGAAGATGACGCTGCGCATCGATGCCGACGACCGCATCGCGCTGCTCGGCGCCAATGGCAACGGCAAGTCGACCTTCGCCAAGCTTTTGGCCGGCCGCCTGAAGCAGGAGACCGGCAGCATGACCGTGGCGCCCGGGCTTAAGGTGGCAATCTTCGCCCAGCACCAGCTCGACGACCTCAGGCCCGACGAAAACGCGTACGAGCATGTCCGCCGGCTGATGCCGGAAGCGCCGGAATCAAAGGTGCGCGGCCGCGTCGCCCAGTTCGGCCTGACCACCGAGAAGATGAACACCGCCGCCAAGGACCTGTCCGGCGGCGAGAAGGCCCGGCTGCTGATGGGCCTGTCGGCCTTCGAGGGTCCGAACCTGTTCATCCTCGATGAACCGACCAACCATCTCGACATCGACAGCCGTGAATCGCTGATCCATGCGCTGAACGATTTTCCCGGTGCCGTCATCCTGATCTCGCACGACCGCCATCTCCTCGAAGCGACCGCCGACCGGCTCTGGCTGGTCAAGGACGGCGCGGTCAATCCGTATGACGGCGACCTCGAGGATTACAAGACGCTGGTCACCGGCGTCTCGGGCGACCGCCGCGGCAAGCGCGAGGCGGACAAAGCGTCGAAGGCCGACCGCCGCCGCGATGCAGCCGCGCGCCGCGCCGCCTTCGAGCCACTGGCCAAGGAAATCCGCGCCACCGAAGCGCTGATGGACCGCCTCCGCAAGCGCATCGACCTGATCGAGGATGAACTCGCCAACCCGGCCGTCTACGAAAAGGACCCCTCGACCGCGACAAGGCTGGCCAAGGAGCGCTCACAACTCGCGCAACAGCTGGCCGGCCACGAGGAAAAATGGCTGTCGATGTCGGCGGAGTACGAGGAAGGCACGGCGGAGTAGGTGAGCGTAATCTCCCCCCTCGTGGGGGAGATGCCCGGCAGGGCAGAGGGGGGGCGCTGTCCCGCCAGCCTGACAGCCATTTGGAGCCGCCGGTGGTGGGAGTTTGATCAAGAGCGAGTCACACCGACGACGTTAGCGATCCTTCACGCCCCCCTCTGTCCTGCCGGACATCTCCCCCACTTGGGGGGAGATTGGCTCGCCATCTGGCCCTACACCTGGTTGTCCAAAGCAGTTAGTTTGCTCCCATGAATCAGCACGCCAAGCTCAAAATCGGCCATTCGGCCTGTCCGCATGATTGCCCTTCGACCTGCGCGCTCGAGGTCGAGCTGCTCGACGCCAGGCGTATCGGCCGCGTCCATGGCGCCAAGGCCAACAGCTATACGGCCGGCGTCATCTGCGCCAAGGTCGCCCGTTATGCCGATCGCATTCATCATCCCGACCGCCTGCTGAAGCCGCTGGTCCGTGCCGGCGCCAAGGGCGAGGGCGTATGGAAGGAAGCGAGCTGGGAGGCCGCGCTCGACCTTGTCGCCGAAAAATTCATCGCGGCGGAGGCAAAATACGGCTCGGAGACGGTCTGGCCCTATTACTATGCCGGCACGATGGGGCTGGTGCAGCGTGACGGCATCGAGCGGCTCAGGCACGCCAAAAAATACTCCGGCTTCTTCGGTTCGATCTGCACCAATCTGGCGTGGACCGGCTGGATGATGGGCGCCGGCGCGCTGCGCGGCCCCGACCCGCGCGAGATGGCAAAGTCCGACTGCGTGGTGATCTGGGGCACCAATGCCGTGGTCACGCAGGTCAACGTCATGACCCACGCCATCAAGGCGCGCAAGGAACGCGGCGCCAAGATCGTCGTCATTGACGTTTACGAGAATGCGACGATGAAGCAGGCTGATCTCGGCCTGGTGCTGAAGCCCGGCACCGACGGCGCTTTGGCGTGCGCGGTGATGCACGTGCTGTTCCGTGACGGCATGGCCGACCGCGCCTATTTGGAAAAATACACCGACGACCCGCACGGTCTGGAAGCGCATCTCAAGACGCGGACGCCGCAATGGGCCGCCGACATCACCGGGCTTTCCGTCGACGAAATCGAGGCCTTCGCCCGTCTCGTCGGCACGACGAAGAAGACCTATTTCCGTCTCGGCTACGGTTTTTCGCGGCAGCGCAACGGTTCGGTCAACATGCACGCCGCAGCCTCGATCGCGGCGGTCACCGGCTGCTGGCAATATGAGGGCGGCGGCGCCTTCCATACCAATTCGGGCATCTTCAAGCTCAACCAGGAACTGCTCGAAGGCACGCGGATGCGCGACCCCGCGATCCGTCATCTCGACCATTCGCGCATCGGCCCGGTGCTGACCGGGGCTGAAGATGCGCTCTATGGCGGCCCGCCGGTGACGGCGCTGCTGATCCAGAACACCAATCCGGTCAATGTCGCGCCGGAGCAGCGGCTGGTGAAGCAGGGTTTTCTGCGCGACGATCTATTTTCCTGCGTGCATGAGCAGTTCATGACCGACACCGCCAAACTCGCCGATGTGGTGCTGCCGGCGACGATGTTTCTCGAGCATGACGACGTCTACAAGGGCGGCGGCAACCAGCACATCACGCTCGGGCCGAAGCTGATCGACCCGCCGGAAGGACCGCGCACGAATCATTTCGTCATCGAGGAGCTCGGCAAAAGGCTCGGTGTCGCCGATCGCCCGGGCTTCGGCATGACCGAGCAGCAGCATATCGATGTCATTCTCGGCAAGCGCGGGCTGGGCAGCTTTTCGAGCCTGAAAGAGCAGAAATGGGTCGATTTGCAGCCGGATTTCGCGGCCGCGCACTTCCTGGACGGCTTCGGCCATGCCGACAAGAAATTCCATTTTCGCGCCGACTGGACGGGCCAGGCGTCGCCCAATCGGCCACCGAAAACCATGGGCCTGTTCGGGCCGGTGGCGCGCCTGCCGGAATTCCCCGATCATGTCGACCTGATCGAGGTGGCGGACGAGGCGCACCCGTTCCGGTTGACCACCTCGCCGGCGCGCAATTTCCTCAATTCGACCTTCACCGAAACGCCGGTGTCGCAGGCAAAAGAGCGCCGGCCGGAGCTGCTCGTGCATCCCGATGATGCGGCGGCACTCGGCGTCGCCGACGGCGGCCGCGTCGAAGTCGGCAACCAGCGTGGCGAAGTGGTGCTGCACGCAAAGCTGTTCGACGGCATCAAGCGCGGCGTCGTGGTCGCCGAAGGCATCTGGCCGAACAGCGCCCATGAGCGCGGCGAGGGCATCAACGTGCTGACCGGCGCCGATGCGCCGGCGCCCTATGGCGGCGCCGCCTTCCACGACAACAAGGTCTGGCTGCGCCCGGCGGATTGAGCGTCGGAACGATATCTCCATCCGGCCGTTTTCGCGTGGCGGGTGGAGGCATGGTCATGGCAGAAGCGTTGGCGGCGCCGGATCCCATCGGAAGGACACTGTCGTCCGGCGAACTCGTAACCACGATGTCCCACTTTCATCGCGCCGAGATTGCGCGCATGGCTGGGTGGCGCGACCGCCTGGACCGGACGAGCAACTGGGCGATAACCGTTGTCGCGGCGATGCTGTCCGTCTCGCTTTCGACAGCCAGCGCTCACCATGGCGTGCTGCTGTTTGCCATGCTGCTTGTTCTGCTGCTGCTGTGGATAGAGGCGCGGCGATACCGCTTCTTCGACTTCTATCGGGCTCGCGTGCGCCAGTTCGAACGGCACTATTTCGCGCAGGTATTCTCGCCGCAGCCGGATTTCGCGTCCGATTGGCTGTTGATCGTCGGCGAGAGCCTGCGCGCACCAAAATTCCTGATTTCGCAACGAGTGGCTTTGGCGCGCCGCCTGCGTCGCAATTACATCTACATGCTGCTGATCCTGCTGCTGGCCTGGATCCTCAAACTGTCGACCCCCAGCCTCTTAAACGAAGGCGTCCGCATCGGTTTCGTTGGGTCGATGCGTGAGGCCGTCACCAGTGCTGCCTTAGGCCCAGTTCCGGGCCCGGTCATCGTCGTGCTGGTCGCCGTCCTCTATGCCGGCCTATTGGTGGCAGCCTTCCTGACGGAGAGCGACGACGGCGAACTCTCCTTCGGTGACGTCCACGTCTAGCAACGCCCTGTCTGGCAACGCAACGCGCTGTCGCGCGTTGTTGGACACGTGCATTGGGCGATGGGGGTTTCATGGCTTGGCAGGCTCCGACACGTTCCAGCCTGGCGCTGCTGGTTTGCGCTTTCGTCCCCGCAGGCGCGGCCTGGGCGGCGGAGACGCTCGTTGCCGGTACCCGGGCATCGGGCATGGGCGGTTCGGGCGAGGGCGCTTTCGTCGCCGAGATCGTGCTTCTCCTGCTTGTCGGGCGCGGCCTGGGCGAAGTGCTGCAGCGCTATGGCCAACCGGCAATTATGGGCCAACTGATCGGCGGCATCCTGCTCGGTCCTTCGCTGTTTGGCTGGCTGTGGCCGTCGGCCCAGCACCTGGTCTTTCCCAGCGATCCCGCGCAAAAGGGCATGATCGACGCGGTCTCGCAACTCGGCATCCTGATGCTGCTTTTGCTGACCGGCATGGAGACGGACCTGCGGCTGGTGCGCCGGGTTGGCGCGGCCTGTTTTTCCATTTCGGCTACCGGCGTCGTGGTGCCCTTCATCTTCGGTTTCGCGCTGGCGCAGTTCCTGCCGGACGCATTGCTGGCTGACCCCACGCAACGCACCGTCGCCGGGCTGTTCCTGGGCACCGCGCTGTCGATCTCGTCGGTCAAGGTCGTCGCCATGGTGGTGCGCGAAATGAACTTCATGCGCCGCAACCTCGGACAGGTGATTATTTCCTCGGCGATCATCGAGGACACGATCGGCTGGCTGGTCATCGCCGTAACCTTCGGTATCGCCACCAACGGCAGGCTGCAGCTCGCGCCGCTGGTGACCACCATCGCCGCGGTGGCACTGTTCATGGTGTTCTCCTTCACCATCGGCCGCCGTCTTGTCTTCACGTTGATCCGCTGGACCAACGATCAATTCCGCAGCGAGTTTGCGGTGATCACCATGATCCTCATCATCATGGGAGCGATGGCGCTGATCACCAATCTGATAGGCGTCCATACCGTGCTGGGGGCGTTCGTCGCCGGCATCCTTGTCGGGGAATCGCCTATCCTCTCCAGCCATATCGAAGGCCAGCTTCGCGGCGTCATCACCGCGCTGTTCATGCCGATCTTCTTCGGCATGGCGGGGCTTTCCGCCGATCTCACCGTGCTCGCCGATCCGACGCTTGCCATGCTGACGGGCGCACTCGTGGTCATCGCCAGCATCGGCAAGTTTGGCGGCGCGTTCATCGGCGCCAAGCTCGCCGCCATGTCGTTCAAGGAAGCAATCGCCGTCGGCAGTGCCATGAACGCGCGCGGCTCGACCGAGGTGATCGTCGCCAGCATCGGCCTGTCGATGAACATCCTGTCGCACAATCTCTTCACCATGATCGTCACCATGGCCGTGATCACCACCTTGGCCATGCCTCCGATGCTGCGCTGGGCGCTCGGCCGGCTGCCGGTTGGGCACGACGAGCAGCAGCGTGTCGAGCGCGAGGCGTTGGACGAATACGGCTTCATTTCCAGGCTGGAGCGGCTGCTGGTGCTGGTCGACGACAGCAGGATCGGCAAGTTCACTGCCCATCTCGCCGGACTGGTCGGCGGAGGCAGCGGCATGCCCACCACCTTGCTTCGCCTGCCCACCACCTTGCTTCAGCCGAAAGACGGCCGAATTGACAGGCCAACCGACAGCAAGGGACAGGAGCGCGCCCTGCAGGAAATCAAGAAGGGTGCAAGAAAAAGCGCCCAGGCGGTGAAACGGATCGAAGATACGCTTGTCGATAAAGTCCACCTGACGGCCCGCACCGAATTGGAAGCCACGGGTAAGACGATCGCCGAAGAGGCCCGCAAGGGATACGGCCTGTTGCTGGTCGGCCTTGACGATGTGCTGACCGCCGATGGCGCCTTCGCGCCGGCCCTCAACGACATTGCCGCAGGATTTGACGGCCCGCTTTGCCTGGTCCTGAACGGCGGCAATGCTGCCGAAAAGATGCCGACGCTGAAGGCCGGCACCAGCATTCTCGTCCCCGTCAACGGTACCCAGGTGGCGCGTCGCGCCGCCGACTTGGCACTGGCGCTGGCCCGTCCAAACCGGGCGCGGATCAAGGTTCTCTACGTCTCGCAAAGGGCAGCCAAGGGCCGCAGGTCGACATCCGTGTCGCATAGCCGCGAAGAGGCCGTGCTGAAAGACATCGCCGATCTGGCGGGCCGGTACGGCCTGCATGTCGACACATCGTTCCATACCCGCGTCACACCCGACAAGGCGATCGCCCGGGAGGCGGCCAAAGGCGCGGCGATCGTCGTGATGGGCGTTACCCAACGTCCGGGTGAGGACCTGTTCTTCGGCGAAACCGCCGGCGCTGTTTTAGCCGCCTGCAACTGCCCCGTCGTGCTTCTGGCCAGCGCGCGGCCCAAGCATGAAACCGCTGGCGCTGAACTGGCAGCGTGATTTTTCATTGCCTATTGATCCGTCGGCAGGCATGTCGATCGAGGCTCTGAAAGCGCTGATCAGCCAAACGTAAAGGAACTCGAACCGAACGGTTCGGTTCTGTTGACGGAGCGTACGGGGAGCGGTGAACGCCGGCTCACAGAATGTTAGCGCCGCAAATCACACCTGTCTGCATAACTAACTGAAAAGAAAGAAGAACATTGTGGCGGGAGGAGCCGCATGTCGAATTTCAAGCGGCCAATTTGGCGCACCCGTACAAAATTTTCGTGATTGGAAACGACAGGCTTGCCGACCCATCTCGGGGTGGTCCGAGCGACGCGAATTCCTCCCAAGGCACGCCACTTGACGGACAGACCAAAGAACTACCGGAGTACCTGAAATGACCAAGATCGCTCTTACCGCCGCCGCCGTCCTTGTTGCCACCGGCACTGCTTTTGCCGGCAGCGACCACTATGGCTCGGACAACGTCAACCAGCCGGCCGCTCCTTCAGCCAACGTCGACAACACGTTCACCGGCTCGATCCGCAAGCCGGTTACTCCCGAGCATACCGGTGCCAAGGCAACCTCCGAGTCGGTGGCGCCTGAATCCGGCCAAGGCATCTGGGGCCGCTGATTATCACGGCCCCGGAATACAAGAGCGGCGGGCTTGGCCCGCTACTCTTGCTTTCGCGTATCAGCCGGGATGAGCGCCGGATAGCATCCTGCGCCGATCGAATACTTTAATTTGCAGGTTTCATCTGTAGCCATGATCTCGGTTACTGAAATCGTCCAGCAACATGCACGTCGGAAAAAGCCGATGCGTATTCGTCGGCGCGGGCAGCGCTCTCATCTCGAATGCGTCGAAAGCAACGACAACTCACGAATGACCAGTACACTGGAGTACCTGAAATGACCAAGATTGCTCTTGCCGTCGCCACCATCGTCCTCATCGCCACGGGCAGCGCCTTTGCCGGCAGTGATCACTATGGTTCGGACGGCGTCAACCAGCCGGCCGCGGCTGTTGGCAACGCGCCTGTCGGCACTATCGACAGCGGGTTTACCGGTTCCATCCGCAAGCCGCTGACGGCTGAGCACAACGCGGTCGACACCGAGGCGACCACCCGCTTCGGCACGGATCAGCCCGTAGTGCCCCAATCTGGCCGGGGCAACTGGGGCCGATAGGTCCTCAAACCCCGGAGCACAAAGAGCGGCGGGCTTGGCCCGCCGCTCTTGTTTGTGCGAAGCTCGGTCGGTCGAAAGGATCGGCGATCCTTCCCCCGGCCTGTTGGTAATCCCTAACGCAGATCCTTCGGCCAAATGCAGTGCGTCAGCCGGGCGCTGCCGAAGCTGAGACCGGCCCAATCGCCATCGACATCGAACCGAGCCAGGGCCGCGGTGGGGAATTTTTCCGCCAGCTTCTTCAGCGCCGCTTCATCCGATCCAGCCCCGGCAAGACCGCGCGCGAACTCCTCCAACCCGGGATTGTGGCCAAGCACCAGCAGCGTTCCGGTCCCCGCCTTTACTTGCCGAACCTTGGCGAGGATGTCCGCCGCCGCTGCCTCGTAGAGCGCCTGGGCAAATTTGGCCTGCACCTTCGCCGGCAATTCCGCCGAGACCAACCGCCACGTGTCGCGGGTGCGCAGTGCCGGCGATACCAGCGCCAGCTCCGGCAGCCAGCCGCGCCGGGCCAGTTCGCGTCCGACCAGCGGCGCTGCCTTTCGCCCGCGCCCGGACAGCGGCCGGTCGAAGTCGATGAGGTCGGGATCATCCCAACTCGACTTGGCGTGACGCAGGAGCAGCAGTTGCTTCATGGATTCAAAATAAGGCCGAAACGTCGCGTGCGCCATGCACGACGCGGACGATCTCGACCCGCTGTTCGGCCAGCCGATAAAGCACGAGATAATTGCCGATCGTCAACGCACGCACATCGGCAGCGATGTCGGGCCTCTTGGGACCGGATTCCGGGAATGTGCCCAATTGCACGATGCGCTCGGCAATAGCATCCAAAAAGCGGTCCACGGCAAGCGGGTTATCCCTTGCAATGCCAAACCAAATATCGATCAGGTCGTCTTCTGCCGCCGGACTGCGGACAATGCGGATGTCAGCCATTCCGCCGGTTTTTGCCGGTGTTGCCCAACCGGCTGCGGGCTTTCTGTTTTATGTCCTCGATGTCGAACGGCGCAAACGGACCGCTCTCCAGCCCTTCCGACCAGGCTTTTCGCAACCGCTCCGCTTCGGCCTCGCGCAAGGGCTGGCGAAGCCGCCATTCGCGCAGTGCCTCGCGGATCACCTCACTTGCCGAACCGTACTGCCCGCTGGCCACCGCGCCTTTGACCATGTCCAGCAGTTCCGGGGAAAGCGCTACGCTGACTTTTTCGACTGTCGCCATCAAGCCGTCTCCTCGCGAAGACGGTAGCAAAATTTGCTACCAAATTCAAGAACTGACTCTTACGGCGTTATCCGCGCCAGGTGCTCGAGATCGGTCTCTTCGCGCAGCGGGTCGGGCGCGATCACCACCGACGTGGCGTTGTCGGCATCGTCGGCGAAGCGCGAAAACACCGTGCGGCCGCCCTCCATTCGCGCCTTGCCTTCGGCGACCAGCCCCAGCGCCAGCGGATAGAGCTGGTGCTCGGCCTTGAGCACGCGCGCGGCCAGCGTATCCTCATTGTCGCCGACCATCACCGGCACGGCGGCCTGGGCGATGATCGGCCCATCATCCATGTCGAGCGTGACGAAATGCACCGTGCAGCCATGGATGCGCATGCCTGCGCGGATGGCTCGAGCGTGCGTATCCAGCCCCTTGAAGGCAGGCAGCAGGGCAGGGTGGATATTGACCATGCGGCCCTGCCACTTCTCGACGAAACGCGCGCCGAGGATGCGCATATAGCCGGCCAGCGCGACGATCTCGGCGCCGAAAGAGACCAGGGCCGCGTCGATCGCCCCGTCATGCGCTTCCTTGCTGGCATGGTCCGAGCGCGAAATCACCCTGGTGGCGATGCCGCGAGCCGCGGCGATGCCGAGACCGGCGGAATTGGCGCGATCGGAGATGACGCCGACGATCTCGGCCGGATAGGCCGGGTTGCCCGCCGCCGCGATCAGCGCCGTCATATTGGAGCCGCGCCCCGAAATAAGCACTACGGTGCGTTTTCTGGTCATAGCCCGATCGAGCCCCGATAGATGACGCCGGCATCGCGGCGCGGCACGATCTGGCCGATCGGCGTCACCGTCTCGCCGGCCTCCTGCAGAACGGCAGCGACCTGCGCCGCCTGGCCGGAGGCGACGACCAGGACCATGCCGATACCGCAATTGAAGGTCCGCATCATCTCTTCCGGCGCGACGCCGCCGGTCTTGGCCAGCCACGAAAACACCGGCGGCACCTCGATGGCCCCGAGATCGAGCTCGGCCGAAAAATCCTTGGGCAGAACGCGCGGGATGTTTTCGGGAAAGCCGCCGCCGGTGATATGGGCCAGCGCCTTGATGCCATGCGTGTTGCGGATCGCCTTGAGGACCGACTTGACGTAGATGCGCGTCGGCTCGAGCAGCGCCTCGGCCAGTGTCGCCTCGTCATTGAACGGCGCCGGATCGCCCCAGCCAAGCCCGCTTACCGCGACGATGCGGCGGACCAGCGAAAAGCCGTTCGAATGCAGGCCCGACGAGGCGAGGCCGAGCAGCACATCGCCTTCGACGATGTCGTCGGTCGGCAACAGCTGGCCGCGTTCGGCGGCACCGACGGCAAAGCCGGCAAGGTCGTAATCCTTATCGTGATACATGCCGGGCATTTCCGCCGTCTCGCCGCCGATCAGCGCGCAGCCGGCCTGCCGGCAGCCGGCGGCGATACCACCGACGATCGAAGCACCCTGGTCGGGATCGAGCTTGCCGGTGGCGAAATAGTCGAGGAAGAACAGCGGCTCGGCGCCTTGCACGACGATGTCGTTGACGCACATGGCGACGAGATCGATGCCGATCGTGTCGTGCTTGCCGGCATCGATGGCGATCTTCAGCTTGGTGCCGACGCCGTCATTGGCGGCGACCAGCACGGGATCGGTAAAGCCGGCTGCCTTGAGATCGAACACGCCGCCGAAGCCGCCGATTTCGCCATCGGCGCCCGGCCGGCGGGTGGCGCGCACCAGCGGCTTGATCTTCTCGACCATGAGATTGCCGGCATCGATGTCGACGCCCGCTTCGGCATAGGTGAGCCCGTTCTTGCGCTTGCTCATTTCCGGCGCCTGCTCATCTGTTGCGCTTGCCTGTCGCTGGTTTCATTCGCTTGCGGGCTCTTCGCATGAACGGTTTTGCCCCGCAAGGCAAGCGCGCGATGATGGTGTTTTCAGTTGGATACCGGCGGAACCGGGCGCGATATACTCCAACAGTAAAAAGAAATCCCCGCCAGAATTGCGGCGAGGCCACCGACGGTGGCAAGAGACCTGATTTCGCCGTCGAAGGGCAGGATTCCATACGAGAAGCCGGCGGCGACCAAAGCCGCCGCGGCAGCCCACAGACCTGGATTTGCAACGACCGACCTCGCGAACAGGAATGCCATGACCGCAGCCGTCAGCCAAAGGGGCCAAGAGACGACCACGCCCACGGCCAGCTCAAGAGCGAAGGCCCACAGAAGATCTTGCGTCGCTATGTAGCGGTGCGGGGTTCCGAAAGATGCGAAAGCCAGGAGACTTTCTGTCAGTCCGGCCAGATAGCAAAGCGTGACTCGCCAAGCGATTGTGATTCTCTGCGCCATCGTCGTTCGGCAGTTGGGAAAATAAGCTATTGCTTTCCCGGGCTCTTCGCATGAACGGCCGCACCTCGCAAGGATGACGGCGGGATCAGACGGTCTTGGCTCGACAAAAGAGTGGATAGTCGCCCAAGTTGCCGCCCTTACGGACGCCCCTCTCGTTCCGCCAGAACCATGTCGACGCGGTCGAGTTGTGCCTTGGCGTAGCCGCTCAGCGCTATTCCGCTATTGTTCGTTCGAATCCAGTGCACAGCCTGCTTCACCCGCTCGTAGTACCCAAGTTCGATTTCGCAGGCAATCAGCGCGAGGATCCGAACTGCGAAGGGCTGTGTGAATTCGTAAGGTTTGTCGAGCAACTCGCTATGTCCGGCGACGTAACTGGCGAGGTCCGGGTTCTGAGCCCTGATCCGTCGCGCCAGCTCGACATATTTCCCCAGCAACCTATCTATGCTCGTCTGGTCAAGGTGCTCGAAGTAACGAGCATAAGCTTTCAGCTCATTGTTAAATATCGTTTCAGGATGAAACTGCGACAGTCCGGGCCAGATCCATTTTTTGCCGTACAGCCTTTCAAGCAACGGCCTGACGGTAAGAAAATCCAGGTAAACGAGCATGTTCACATGAACATCGCCATAGCTCGCAGTAAAGGCCTCTTCGAGAATCAGGCTGATATCGTCGCTCCGGTCGACTTCGAAGACGCCTTTCCGGATGCGGCGAAAGCCATGTCCCGTCATGAACGTATCGAGATACTTACGCGCTTCGCCAACGGCCAAAGACAAGGTTCCACTCCCTCTTTGTTGCGCCATGGTGCCTTGATGGTTGCCGAAGAGTCCAGCCACTGCGCCGCTTGTTCCAAAACAGCTTCGCTGCCAGTGCGCTCTCGACAAACCCGTGCACGGCCCAACTTTTGTCGCTTCTCACTTGCCGTGACCCTCCATCTCCATCATGTATCGACAAACAAGAGCGACGGGATAATGCGTTTGACCATCCCCAACATGATCACGATCATGCGCTTCGTGCTTGTGCCGGCCGTGGTGCTGGCCATGCTGCAGGATCGCTGGGACTGGGCGTTTGCCGGCTTCCTCATTGCCGGCATTTCCGACGGGGTCGACGGCTTCATCGCCCGCCATTTCAATCAGTTTTCCAGGCTCGGCGCCTATCTCGATCCGATGGCCGACAAGCTGCTGCTGGTCTCGGTTTTCGTGGTCCTGGGCTTCAGCGGCGAACTGCCGCTGTGGCTGGTCGTTACCATGGTGTCGCGCGACGCACTGATCGTCTGCGCCGTGCTTTTATCCACCGTCATGGCACATCCCGTCGAGATGAAGCCGCTCCTGGTGTCGAAGGCCAACACCGCGATCCAGATCGTGCTGGCGGCAGTGGTGCTTGGCGAACTCGCCTTCGACATCCGTCTCGATCCGCTGAGGCCGGCCCTCATATTGCTGTCCGGGGTCTTGACCGTGGCTTCGGCCGCGGCCTATCTCGTGGCTTGGCTGAGGCATATGAGCGGCTATGGCGAAGGCTCCACACCCGGCACCTGAACGCGGGGCACCTGAACGCGGGGCACCTGAACGCGGGGCACCTGAACACCGGGCACCTGACGAACGGTCCATCGACGCCGAGGCTGAAGCCGCGGCGGCGGAGGCTTCGGCATCGGCGTCGTTTCGCCGGCAGATCCGCTTCTGGCTGGTCAGCGCCATCATCCTTGCCGTCTTCCTCTATGTCTTCAGCGGCATCCTTCTGCCGTTCGTCGCCGGCATGGTGCTCGCCTATTTCCTCGATCCTGTCGCCGACCGGCTGGAGCGTCTCGGCCTGTCCAGGCTGATGGCGACGGTGGTCATCCTCATCGCCTTCATCGTCGTCCTGGTGCTGGCCGTCGTCATCCTGGTTCCGGTGCTCGCCTCGCAGATGGCTGATTTCGCCAGTAAGCTGCCGGACTATCTGACTCGGCTGCAAGGCCTGATCACCAGCTTCGACCCGAAATGGCTGGAAGAGAAATTTGGCGTCGACGCCAATGGCCTGCGCGAAGGCTTGAACTCGCTGCTGACCTCCGGCTTCGGCCTCCTGACGACTGTCTTCACCTCGATCTGGAGCTCCGGCGTGGCGCTGGTCTCGGTCGTCAGCCTGTTTGTGGTAACGCCGGTCGTCGCCTTCTACATGCTGCTCGACTGGGACCGCATGGTGGCAATCGTCGACAGCTGGGTGCCGCGCGACTATGTCAAGACCGTCAGGACGATCGCCAGGGACATCAACACGGCGACCGCCGGCTTCGTGCGCGGCCAGGGCACGTTGTGCCTGGTGCTCGGCGCCATGTATGCCACCGGCCTGACACTGACGGGCCTAAATTTCGGCATCCTCATCGGCCTGTTCGCCGGGCTGATCTCGTTCATCCCGTATGTCGGCTCGCTGACCGGCCTGGTGCTCGCCGTCGGCGTCGCCTTCGTCCAGTTCTGGCCGGACTGGACCATGGTCGCGGCGGTTGCCGGCGTGTTCTTCGTCGGCCAGTTCATCGAGGGCAACATCCTGCAGCCCAGGCTGGTCGGCAAGAGCGTCGGCCTGCATCCGGTGTGGCTGATGTTTGCGCTGTTTGCCTTCGGCGCGCTGTTCGGCTTCGTCGGCCTGCTGATCGCCGTGCCGGCTTCCGCCGCCGTTGCCGTTCTGGTGCGTTTCGCCATCGCGCGCTACCTCGAATCGCCCCTCTACAAGGGCCATTCCGACGAGCCGGTGCCGCCGTTGCAGGTGCGCCGCCGCGGGGGCGCGCGCGGTTGAGCCAGATGCCGGACAAGATCGATCCGCCGCGTCAATTGCCGCTCGATCTAGGCCACGGCACCGGCTATTCGCGCGACGAGCTCGTCGTCTCCAGCACCAACAGCCAGGCCGCGGCACTTGTCGACCGCTGGCCGGACTGGCCCTCGCCGGTCGTCGTGCTGGCCGGGCCGGCCGGCTCGGGGAAAACCCATCTGGCCTCGATTTGGCGGACCCGTGCCGGCGCCGTGAAAGTGGAGGCCGGCCGCATCGGCGACTGCATCGAAACCCTCGGCCCGCGCCCGGCCCTGATCGACGACGTCGATGCCGGCCCGGTCGACGAGCACGGCCTGTTCCACCTGATCAACGCGGTGCGCGGCGCCGGCTCGAGCTTGCTGTTGACGGCGCGGCGCTTCCCGTCCGCCTGGGGCGTCAGGCTGCCCGACCTGGCGTCGCGGCTCAAGGCCGCGGCGACCATCGAGATCCACGAGCCCGACGATCTTCTGCTGGCCGGCGTCATCACAAAGCTGTTCGCCGATCGCCAGGTCGAGGTCGAGCCGCATGTCGTGCAATATCTGGTACGCCGCATCGAGCGCTCGCTGGCCACTGCCATGCGCGTGGTCGAACGGCTCGACCGCACCGCGCTCGAGCGCAAGACGCCGATCACCCGCGCCCTGGCAGCCGAGACGGTCAGCGCCATGGACGAAGGGCAGGGCGAGTTCGAGATTTGACGATTCCAGTTCCGCCACTGTCCCATTTCGAGAAAAAAGGCTGGCATCGGTCTTGCAGCAAGGAGCTTGCCGGCTAATCCCGGTCCTGATTGCGTATCAATCAGGTAAGTAGGCTCGCCGGGAGATGGGTGGTTGGGGTTCTCTTCCCGGCGAGCTTGCCTTTGGCAGCATCGAATCGATAGCGCCATTGCGCGGCGGCTGGGCCTCAGCTTTCGTCTCTCGCAAGCGCCGCTCGTTCCGCGCCGAAGCGCCGGCGATAATCGCCGGGCACCAGCCCGGTTATCCTGGCGAATACTTTGCGGAAGGAGCCGGGATCGTCATAGCCGACCTCCCAGGCGATTTGGTCGATCGACAGTATCGTGGTTTCCAGCATCTCGCGCGCCTTGCCGACGCGCAGGTGTTGACAATATTCGGTCGGCCTGAGGCCAGTAGCCTTGCGGAAGCGCCGCAGGAAAGTCCGCTCCTCCAGCCCGGCATGCTCGGCCATGGCGCCGAGCGTCACATCGCGGGCGCCGTTCGCCTGAAGCCAATGCTGCACCTTGAGGATCGCTTCGTCGTCATGGGTCAGCCGCGGCGCAAACGGGCTGTAAAAACGTTGCTCGCGGCCCGGCGGGTCGACCAGCATGAAACGCGCCGTGTCCATCATGACGGCCGACCCGAGCACCCTGTCCACCAGCTTCAGGCCGAGGTCGGTCCAGGCCATGTAGCCGCCCGCTGTGATGATGTCGCCATCGTCGATGACCAGCCTGTCGGCGTCGAGCAGGATGTCTGGAAAGCGTAGCGCCAGCGCGTCGCGATAGGCCCAGTGCGTTGTCGCCGCGCGACCGGACAACAGGCCGGTCTCGGCAAGCACGAAGGCGCCGGCACAGACCGAACCGAGCGTCGCGCCTGCCGTGTGGCGGTCCCTGAGCCAGCCGGCATAGGGCGCGGCCGCCTCGCGAGGGATCGGCTGCAGCAGGGTCGGCGGCAGGATGACCATGGCCGGTCCATTGCCCCGAGTTGGACCGCTGTCCCCGGGCTCGCTGTCGAAAACGCGGATGACGGCGCTCTCCTGCAGCCGCCAATGGCTGACGCGAAGCCTCGCCGCCTCCGGCGACCGCTCGACAGCCAGCCGGTTTGCCAGCATAAAAAGATCGGTCAGGCCGAGCACGGCTGCTTCCTGCACTCCGGGATACAACACAAGGCCGATTTCGATCAGATCACGTGCCGCCGTCATTTGTCAGTTTTGCCACGTCGAATGTCCATTTTGCCAATGCTCACCCTGACCGCACTGTTATAATTTGTCCAGCTGAAGGGGCTAAGAGCTTCTCTGTTACCCCTGACTTTTCCACCAAGGAGTAGAACGATGAGCACATTCACCACCCATGACGGCACCGAGATTTTCTACAAGGATTGGGGCAAGGGCCAGCCGATCGTGTTCCATCACGGCTGGCCGCTGAGCTCAGACGACTGGGACAACCAGATGCTGTTCTTCCTCGAAAAGGGCTACCGCGTCATCGCCCATGACCGCCGCGGCCACGGCCGCTCGTCGCAGACCGCAACCGGCAACGAAATGGACACCTACGCCGCCGATGTTGCGGCCCTGGCGGCGCATCTCGATCTCAGGGATGCGATCCACATCGGCCACTCGACCGGTGGCGGCGAGGTGGCGCGTTACGTCGCGCTTTATGGCGGCGGCGGCCGTGTTGCCAAGGCGGTGCTGATCGGCGCGGTGCCGCCGATCATGGTCAAGACCGACAGCAACCCCGGCGGCTTGCCGATCGAAGTCTTCGACGGCTTTCGCGCGGCTCTGGCCGCTAACCGGGCCCAATTCTACAGGGAGGTGCCGGCCGGCCCGTTCTATGGCTTCAACCGCGAGGGCGCCAAGATCTCGCAAGGCGCCGTCGACAATTGGTGGCGCCAGGGCATGATGGGCGGAGCCAAAGCCCATTACGACTGCATCAAGGCATTCTCGGAGACGGATTTCACCGACGATCTCAAAAAGATCGACGTACCCGTCCTGATCATGCATGGCGACGACGACCAGATCGTGCCGATCGCCGATTCCGCGCTGCTTGCGGCCAAGCTGGTGAAGCACGGCACGCTCAAGGTCTACAAAGGCCTGCCGCACGGCATGTGCACCACCCATCCGGAGATCATCAATCCGGATCTGCTGGCCTTCATTCAGGGCTGACGGCTGGATATCGGACGGGCAGCGCTGGATCCGCGCAGTCCGTCCGTTGCCCAGCATGATACGGCGGGGGGGGGGGGGGGGGGGGGGGGCGCGGCGCGGGCGGGGGGGGGCGGCGGGGCGGGCGCCGCGGGCGCGGCCCGGAGCGCGGGGGTCGCGG
>NZ_JAMYTU010000069.1:0-19151 GCF_040322615.1 Mesorhizobium sp. M0119 | reverse complement strand
CATCGGCCACCTCGTTGCGACGATCGAACCCGGCGAATGCAAGAACTACTTCGCAAACGCCGGATACGCTTCCGTCAAAACGTGAAAGACTCTAGAGGGAACGGCATGGATCCTAGGGTCTCCGCGACGTCGCTTCGCTCCTGCTCCGCCCTAGGATGACGAAGGCATGGTGGCTCAAGGCTAGTCGCGAATGTGGGAGAGCGAGGCGGTCGCGTGGCGGCCGATGGCAAAACGCAACTTTCGAGATTGGCCGAAGTTTCCTCTCGCTTCGTCATCCTAGGGCGAAGCAGGAGCGAAGCGACGTCGCGGAGACCCTAGGATCCATGCCGTTACAGTGGCCGAGGAATGCAGCGACCCATTGCTTGTGCCCGTCCCGGCCCGGTTTCACCTGAATCTCAGCAGACGCTCAAACCGGCCGCACCAGAACGTGCTTCTTCTTGCCGAGCGACAGTTTTGCGACGTTTTCCGGGCCAAGATCCTGCAGCGTCACCATCCGGCGATCGTCGGCTACGGGCTGATCGTTGAGGCGCACGGCGCCGCCCTGGATATGCCGCCGTGCCTCGCCGTTGGACCCAGCCAGCCCGGCGGTGACGAACAGCGACAATATGCCGACGCCGGCTTCAAGATCGGCCCTGCCCACCTCGACGGTTGGCAGTGTTTCGGCGAGCGCGCCTTCTTCGAACGTCTTACGCGCCGTTTCGCTGGCCTCCTCCGCCGCCTCGCGGCCATGCAGCATGGCGGTGATCTCGGTGGCGAGGATCTTCTTGGCTTCGTTGATCTCCGAGCCGCCGAGCCGTTCGAGGCGCGCGACCTCGGCGAGCGGCAAGGTCGTGTAGAGCTTGAGGAAACGGCCGACATCGGCATCATCGGTGTTGCGCCAGTATTGCCAGAACTCGTACGGGCTCAGCATTTCCGCATCGAGCCAGACCGCGCCCGAGGCCGACTTGCCCATCTTGGCGCCGGAGGAGGTGGTGAGCAGCGGCGTCGTCAGCGCATAGAGCTGCGCGCCTTCCATGCGATGGCCGAGATCGATGCCGTTGACGATGTTGCCCCACTGGTCGGAGCCGCCCATCTGCAGCCGGCAGCCAAGGCGCTTGTAGAGCTCGACGAAGTCGTAGGCCTGCAGGATCATGTAGTTGAATTCGAGGAACGACAGCGACTGCTCGCGATCCAGCCGGAGCTTGACCGAATCGAAGGCCAGCATGCGGTTGACCGAAAAATGCCGGCCGACATCGCGCAGGAAATTGACGTAGTTGATATCCATCAGCCAGTCGGCATTGTTGATCATGACGGCGTCGTTCGGGCCGCTGCCGAATTTGAGGTAGGGCGTGAAGTTGCGGCGGATGCCGGCGAGATTGTCCTCGATGTCCTGCGGCGTCAAAAGCTTGCGCGCCTCGTCCTTGAACGACGGATCGCCGATCATCGAGGTGCCGCCGCCCATCAGCGCGATTGGCCGGTGGCCGGTCTGCTGCAGCCAGTAAAGCATCATGATCTGGATCAGCGACCCGGCATGCAGGCTTCTGGCGGTTGCGTCGAAGCCAATATAGGCGCTCACCGTTTCCGTGGCGAAAAGCTGGTCGAGGCCGGCATCGTCCGAGGTCTGGTGGATGAAACCGCGCTCGCTCATCGTGCGCAGGAAATCGGATTTGAAGGCGGACATTTTCTTTCCCGAAAAGCTTCCGGCCGAACGCGGCTCGGCTATGCATGAAGGCGGGCGTTTAGCACTCAAGCGCGATCAGCAAAAGTGGAATCCGGTTTTGCGTCCGATCGCGCTTCGGATGGCTTTGTGCGATCAGCAAAAGTGGAATCCGGTTTTGCGTCCGCGCGGATAGCGTGCGGCCTGCTTGCGTCATTGTTTCGGCTGGCGTAATGAGGCGCCGCGCCAGCGGGGCTCTTCCTCTGGACCGCGCGGCATCGATCGAATGCCATATCCTGTGACAGAGTCGAGATGCCGGAGATATCCATCGTCATTCCTTGCCGGAACGAGGCGGCGAACCTGCCGCTTCTGCTCGACGAGATCGGCATTGCCATGGCCGGGCGGGACTTCGAAGTCATTGTCGTCGACGATGGCTCGACAGACGATACGCCTTCGGTGCTTGCCGCAGAAGCAGCGCTTCGCCGGTTTCCGCTGCGCCATC
This sequence comes from Mesorhizobium sp. M0119, assembly GCF_040322615.1. Lineage (NCBI taxonomy): Bacteria > Pseudomonadati > Pseudomonadota > Alphaproteobacteria > Hyphomicrobiales > Phyllobacteriaceae > Mesorhizobium > Mesorhizobium sp. M0119. The sequence goes on along the minus strand of NZ_JAMYTU010000069.1, from coordinate 17,013 downwards.
TCAGGCATGAAAAATCCGCCGGACAGTCGCTTTCCGTGCGGTCGGGCGCCTGGGCGGCGCGCGGCGATATCGTCGCCACCATCGATGGCGACGGCCAGAACGATCCCGGCTATCTTCCAGTGTTGATCGACGCGCTCCGGCAGGCTGGTCCCGAAGTCGGGGCCGCGCAGGGGCAGCGTCTGAAGCGCCGAGACAGCAAGATCAAGCAGCTGGCATCGCGTTTCGCCAACGGGCTGAGAAAAGCCATCCTGCACGACGAGACGCGGGATACCGGCTGCGGCCTCAAGGCGATCCACACCGATATTTTGAGGAAATTGCCGTTCTTCGACGGCACCCACCGCTTTGTTCCAGCACTGGTCATCCAGGAGGGCTACCGCGTCGTCCATTGCGACGTCGTCGATCGCTCCCGCCGTCACGGCAAATCGAATTACGGCATCTTCGATCGCGGCCTGCAGGGCGTGCTCGATCTTGCCGGCGTCTGGTGGCTGCGCCGCAGGCGCCGCAGAATGCCCAAAGTAGAGGAAATCAGGCATGGGTAACGTGCTTCAGGAATTGGCGACCTGGCTTCACGATGTTTTCGTCAAGCAATTCGATGCCTGGGTTCTGCTCGGCTTCGTCGCCCAGTTCTTCTTCACCATGCGTTTTCTGGTGCAGTGGGTGGCGTCGGAAAAGGCCAAGCGCAGCGTCGTGCCGATCGCGTTCTGGTTCTTTTCGCTGTTCGGCGGCGGCCTGCTGCTGGTCTACGCCATCCAGCGTCAGGATCCGGTGTTCATCGCCGGTCAGGCCATGGGCCTGTTGATCTATATCCGCAATCTCTGGCTGATCGCCAACGAGCGCAAGGCGGCGATGACCAAGGTTGATTGAGCCCGCGACCGCCCTGGAACCGGTCGAGCAAGTAAATCCAGATTACTTGCCGTCCAGCCCGCCGTAGGACCTTACCAGCTGGACCATGTCGGCCGAGTTGGCAGTCTCGCTCTCGAGCCCCTCGGCGACACCGACGCGGTCGGCAGCCGGGCGGTTCTGGCTGACTTTCCATTTGCCGCTGATTTCGGTGATGGCGATCTCCAGGCCGACAATGCCCTTGATCTGCGACTGGATGAAGGGCGCCGGCGCGTCGGTTACCGCCCATGGCGCCGAGCGGTCGCCCTCCTGCGACATCGTCAGATCGGAAATCTGCTCGGCCAGCCAATCCTGGTCTTCGATCACCGTGACGATGCCGCGCACCTGGACGATGGCGTAGTTCCAGGTCGGTACCACCTTGCCGGTTTCACGCTTGGTCTCATACCACGACGGCGTCACATAGGCATCGGCGCCCTGGAAGACGACCAGCACCGGCGCCAGGGGATTGTCGGCCAAAAGCCGCCATTGCGGATTGGCCTTGGCCAAATGGGCGCGCAGCCTGCCGTTCGGTGGCACATCCGCGTCTAGCAGAAAGGGAATCGCGTTGGCGACCGGCCCCTCGGCGCCGTTCGACACCAGCAGGCCAAGCGGATGCGCCCGGATCAACCCGTGCAGGACGTCCTGCCGTGTTTCCTGGAAGTGAGGCGGTTGGTACATCGCCGACTATCTCAGCCGCTTCGGCCGTGGGTCCGACAGTTCCCCGGCCAGCCGGCGATCGAGATAGTCCGCGCATTCCTCGATCAGAAGCTCCGCATGGTTGGCAAAGAAATGGTTGGCGCCAGGCAAGGTCTTCTGGGTGATGGTAATGCCCTTTTGCGTGTGCAGCTTGTCGACCAGCCCCTGCACGTCCTTGGGCGGCGCGACCTTGTCGGCGTCGCCGTGGATGATCAGGCCGGACGACGGGCATGGCGCCAGGAACGAGAAATCATAGGTATTGGGCTGCGGCGCGACCGAGATGAAGCCCTCGATCTCGGGCCGGCGCATGAGAAGCTGCATGCCGATCCACGAGCCGAACGAATAGCCGGCAACCCAGCAACTCTTGGAATCCGGATGCAGCGACTGCACCCAGTCGAGCGCCGCGGCGGCGTCGGACAACTCGCCGGTACCGTGGTCGAACTCGCCCTGGCTGCGGCCGATGCCGCGGAAATTGAAGCGCAGCGTGGTGAAATTGCGCTTCTGGAACATGTAGAAGAGGTCGTAGACGATCTTGTTGTTCATCGTCCCGCCGAACTGGGGGTGCGGGTGCAGGACGATGGCAATTGGCGCGCTCTTTTCCTTCGAGGGCTGATAGCGACCCTCCAGACGGCCGGCCGGACCGGTGAAAATGACCTCAGGCATGAAAATACTCCACTTGGTATAAATTGCGCGGCGCCCGGAACAACTCTTCCTCTGGCCCCAGTCTTCCCTAGGCCCCAGTCTTCCCTAGGCCCCAGTCTTCCCTAGGCCCCAGTCTTCCCTAGGCCTTGACGCAGGGCGAGCGTCTTTCTAGAAGCTAGTTTAGAATTGTTCAAAACTGGGCGGCCAAAGACTGTGGCTCGGCCACCCGCGCCGCAAGCCGCGTAAATAGGACGTCTTGCCTTGCAATTTCAAGGAAATAACGCGCTATCTTCGCGGAACGGCTTTTGAAGGGACCAGTTGGACGGAAATGGCCGGAGTACGCGCCTATCTCGACTACAACGCCAGCGCGCCGCTGCTTGCCTCGGCGCGCGCGGCCGTAATCGCTGCGCTCGACGTCGTCGCCAACCCGTCCTCGGTCCATGCCGAGGGCCGCGCTGGGCGGCGGCTGATCGAGGATGCCAGGCGCGACGTGGCGCGACTGGTCAGCGCCAAAGCCGAGCATGTCGTATTCACCTCCGGCGCGACGGAAGCGGCCTCGACGCTGCTGACGCCGGACTGGCAGATGGGGCGCGGCGCCGTCCGCATGAGCCGGCTTTACGTGTCCGAGGCTGACCATCCCTGCCTGCTCAATGGCGGGCGCTTCCCCGCGGGGCAGGTAACGCGGATCGGCGTCGATGCCGACGGCATCATCAGGCTCCACACCTTGGCGTCAGCACTTGGTGCGCATGACAAGGCTGACGGTTTGCCGCTGGTGGCCATCCACGCCGCCAACAACGAGACCGGCGTGATCCAGCCGATTGGCCGCATTGCCGAAATCGTCAAGGCGGCGGGTGGCATCCTGGTTGTCGATGCGGTGCAGGCGGCCGGCCGCATTCCGCTCGATATGTCAGCGGGTTACGCAGACTATTTGATTCTCTCCTCGCACAAGATCGGCGGCCCCAAGGGCGTCGGCGCCATTGTCGCAGCGTCGGACTTGATGATGCCGAAACCGCTGGTCAGCGGCGGCGGCCAGGAGAAAGGCCATCGCGGCGGCACCGAAAACCTGGCGGCGATTGCCGGGTTTGGCGCGGCGGCGCGCGAGGCGCTTGCCGGGTTGCAAACGATCGATGCGGTGCGGCAGCGCCGCGACGAAGTCGAGGCGATCGTGAAAACGCAGGTGCCAGACGCCGAAATCTTCGGGACCGGCGCTCCGAGGCTTGCCAACACCACGTTCTTCGCTATTCCCGGCATCAAGGCCGAGACGGCGCAGATCGCTTTCGACCTAGCCGGTGTGGCGCTGTCGGCCGGATCGGCCTGTTCGTCGGGCAAAGTCGGGCCGAGTCACGTGCTGAAAGCCATGGGTTACGGTGACCGTCTTGGCGCGTTGCGCGTGTCCATCGGTCACGCGACCAGCGCTGAAGATATCGAGCTGTTTCGTTCGGCGCTGGCGACGATCGCCGCGCGGCGGGCAAACAGGGAAAAGGCCGCCTGAGCGCGGCAACGGAAAATTTGGGCCTTGCGGCCTGGTAGAGCCGTGCGTTCGAATTTGGCCGGGTGAATTTCCGGCATGAACGCACTATATGAAACTTACGCCGCCTCGGGTGCCTGACGGGCTCTCATTCGCGGTGCCATAGTTTGAAAACTGCCGGGCCTTGACCCCGGCGTGGATGGAGAACGCTGATGCCTGCTGTGCAGGAGACGATCGATCGGGTCCGAAAGATCGACGTCGACCAGTATAAATACGGATTCCAGACCGAAATCGCGATGGACAAGGCCCCAAAGGGCCTGAGCGAAGACATTATCCGCTTCATTTCGGCGAAGAAGGACGAGCCGTCCTGGATGCTGGAATGGCGTCTGGAAGCCTATCGGCGCTGGGTGACGCTGGACGAGCCGAAGTGGGCACGCGTCCATTATCCGAAGATCGATTTCCAGGACCTCTACTACTACGCGGCGCCCAAGAGCACGCCGGGACCGACCTCGCTGAGCGACGTCGATCCCGAACTGCTGAAGGTCTACGAGAAGCTCGGCATTCCGCTCAGGGAACAGGAAATCCTCGCCGGCGTGCAGAAGACCGATGCCTCGGAGCTCGAGGAAGCCAGCGACAATGTCTATAAATCCGGCCGCGTTGCGGTCGATGCCGTGTTCGATTCGGTGTCCGTCGTCACCACCTTCAAGAAGGAGCTGGCGCAGGCCGGCGTCATCTTCTGCTCGATCTCGGAAGCTATCCGCGAGCATCCGGAGCTGGTGAAGAAATATCTCGGCTCGGTCGTGCCGATCTCCGACAATTTCTACGCGACGCTGAATTCGGCCGTCTTCACCGACGGTTCCTTCGTCTTCGTGCCCAAGGGCGTGCGCTGCCCGATGGAATTGTCGACCTATTTCCGCATGAACGAGAAGAACACCGGCCAGTTCGAGCGCACGCTGATCATCGCCGAGGAGGGGGCTTACGTCTCCTATCTCGAAGGCTGCACAGCGCCGCAGCGCGACGAGAACCAGCTTCATGCCGCGGTGGTCGAACTGGTCGCGCTCGACGATGCCGAGATCAAATATTCGACGGTGCAGAACTGGTATCCCGGCGACGCCGAAGGCAAGGGCGGCATCTATAATTTCGTCACCAAGCGCGGCGACTGCCGCGGCCATCGTTCGAAGATTTCGTGGACGCAGGTCGAGACCGGCTCGGCTATCACCTGGAAATATCCGAGCTGCATCCTGCGCGGCGACGATTCCAGCGGCGAGTTCTATTCGATCGCCGTCTCGAACGGCTATCAGCAGGTCGATAGCGGCACCAAGATGATCCATCTCGGCAAGAACACGTCGAGCCGCATCATCTCCAAGGGCATCGCCGCCGGCTTCTCGCAGAACACCTATCGCGGCCAGGTGTCGGCGCACCGCAAGGCAACCAACGCCCGCAACTTCACCAACTGCGACTCGCTGCTGATCGGCGACCAGTGCGGCGCACACACCGTGCCCTACATGGAAGCCAAGAATTCGACGGCGCAGTTCGAGCATGAAGCGACCACCTCGAAGATTTCCGAGGACCAGAAGTTCTACGTCATGCAGCGCGGTATTCCGGAAGAAGAGGCGATCGCGCTGATCGTCAACGGCTTCGTCAAGGACGTCATCCAGCAACTGCCGATGGAGTTCGCGGTCGAGGCGCAGAAGCTGATCGGGATTAGCCTTGAGGGCTCGGTCGGCTGACCGGATAAGAATTTTCAGGAAAGAAAAGAATGCTTGAAATCAGAAACCTCCATGCCCGTATCGTCGATGACGGCACCGAGATCATTCGCGGCCTGAACCTGACGGTCAGGGCCGGCGAGGTTGCCGCCATCATGGGTCCGAACGGCTCGGGGAAATCGACGCTGTCCTACATCCTCGCCGGCCGCGAGGACTATGAGGTCACCGAAGGCGACATCCTCTACAACGGCCAGTCGATCCTCGAAATGGATCCGGCCGAGCGCGCTACCGCGGGCATCTTCCTCGCCTTCCAGTATCCGATGGAGATACCGGGGGTCGCGACCATGGAATTCCTGAAAGTGGCGATGAACGAGCAGCGCAAGGCGCGCGGCCAGGAACCGCTAAAAATCCCGGAATTCCTGAAGCGCGTGAAGGAAGCGGCGGCCTCGCTCAACATGGACATGACGATGCTGAAACGGCCGCTCAATGTCGGCTTTTCCGGCGGCGAGAAGAAGCGCGCCGAGATCCTGCAGATGAAGCTGCTCGAGCCGAAACTGTGCGTGCTCGACGAGACCGATTCCGGCCTCGACATCGACGCGCTGAAGATCGTCGCGGACGGCGTCAACAAGCTGCGCTCGCCGGACCGGGCCATCGTCGTCATCACCCACTACCAGCGCCTGCTCCAATACATTGTGCCTGATACGGTGCACGTGCTCTACAGGGGTCAGGTGATCAAGTCGGGCGACAAGTCGCTGGCGCTCGACCTCGAAGCCAATGGCTATGCCGGCGTGATCGGGCAAGCCGCGTGAGATGCCAGCAGGCCCGGAAGGCAAGCCAAGCAAGGCGATACTGATGAATATGCACACGACACCCCAGCGAACATTGGCCGAAACGGCGCTGATCGACGCCTTCGGCGAGCGGCTGTCGCTGCTGCCCGGCGACGGCGCGGTGATGCTGAAGCGCGACGACGCCATCGAGGCGATCAAGAGCGGCCTGCCGACGCGGCGCATCGAATCCTGGCATTATACGGACCTGCGCCGGCTGCTGACCTCGGTGCCGGACTTCGATCCGGCAGCGATCGCGAAAGCCATTGCGCCGATCGTCGAAGGCTCCAGTGTTTTGCCGGTGCTGAACGGCGTTTCGAGTACGAAACTGCCCGATATCGAAGGCGTTGCCGTACAGCGCCTATCGGAGAAGCTGACCGACGGCAGCATCGCTCCGGGGTTGGATTCCTATGGCGCCGACGATGCCATCGGCGCGCTCAACACCGCCTTTGTCGCCGACGGCTATTTCGTCGATATCGCCGACGGTGCCCAACTGGACAAGCCGGTCGAAATGCAGAATTTGCAGGCCGGTGGACAGACGCATGTACGCCTGGCCGTCCGCGTCGGTGCCGGCGCCAACGCTGTCATCGTCGAACGCCAGGCAGGCGAGGGGGCGGCGCTGGTCAGCTCGGTCAGCCAGCTTGTGCTTGGCGAAGGCGCCGAAGTGACATGGCTGGTCGTGCAGGAGCAGCCGGATACGGCAACGCACCTTGCCCAGTTCAAGGCGCATCTCGGCAAGAATTCGAAACTGACGCTGTTCGTCATGAATGCCGGCGGCAAGCTGGTGCGCCAGGAGGTCGTTGTGAAGACGACCGGCGAGGGCGCCGACTTCACGCTGCGCGGCATCAATCTGCTCGCCGGCGACACCCATACCGACGTCACCATGGTGCTCGACCACGCCGTGCCGCATACCGCCTCGACCGAAGTCATCCGCAACGTGGTGACCGGCAGAGCGCGCGGCGTCTTCCAGGGCCGCATCAACGTCCACCAATATGCGCAGAAGACCAACGCCAAGATGGCCTGCAACACGCTGCTTCTGTCGGATGACGGCGAGTTCTCGACCAAGCCGGAGCTTGAAATCTTCGCCGACGACGTCGTCTGCGGCCATGGCGCGACCGTCACCGAGATCGACCACAGCCATCTGTTCTACCTGATGGCGCGCGGCATCGACGAGAAGACCGCGCGCGGCTTGCTGGTCAAGGCCTTCGTCGCCGAAGTGATCGAGGAACTGGACGACGAGGCCATCGTCGAGGCGCTGGAGGCGAGGCTCGACAGCTGGTTTGTGACGCACGGGTAGAGGTGGCTGAGGGGTGCTGGACGGAATGAGGCGGTGCCTCGAGAGAGCTTGTGATGGACCAGAAAGTCGAAAACATCCCCTATGACGTCGAGGCGATCCGCCGCGACTTCCCGATCCTGTCGCGGCAAGTCTACGGCAAACCGCTGGTCTATCTCGACAATGGCGCCTCGGCGCAGAAGCCGAAGGCCGTGCTCGACGCTATCCAGCACGCCTATTCCCAGGAATATGCCAACGTCCATCGCGGCCTGCATTTCCTGTCGAATGCCGCGACCGACGCTTATGAGAAGGCTCGCGAGACGGTGCGCCGTTTCCTCAACGCGCCAAGCACCGACAACATCGTCTTCACCTCGAACACCACGGCGGCGATCAACACGGTCGCCTACGGCTTCGGCATGCCCAATATCGGCGAAGGCGACGAGATCGTGCTCTCGATCATGGAGCATCATTCCAACATCGTGCCGTGGCATTTCATCCGCGAGCGGCAGGGCGCCAAGCTGGTCTGGGTGCCGGTCGACGATCTCGGCGTCTTCCATATCGAGGAATTCGAGAAGCGGCTGACCGACCGGACAAAGCTGGTCGCCATCACCCATATGTCGAATGCGCTGGGCACGGTGACGCCGATCAAGGAGATCGTGCGCATCGCGCACGCCCGCGGCATTCCGGTGCTGGTCGACGGCAGCCAGAGCGCCGTGCATATGCCGATCGACGTGCAGGACCTCGACTGCGATTTCTTCGTCTTCACCGGCCATAAGGTTTATGGCCCGTCGGGCATCGGTGTGCTCTACGGCAAGAAGGATATTCTGGAGCGCATGCGCCCGTTCATGGGCGGCGGCGAGATGATCGAGGAGGTGACGCAAGACATCGTCACCTACAACGATCCGCCGCACCGTTTCGAGGCCGGCACGCCGCCGATCGTCCAGGCGATCGGGCTTGGTGCTGCGCTGGAATACATGGAAAAGATCGGCCGCGAGCGCATCGCCGCGCATGAGGCCGATCTGAAGGATTACGCGCATCAAAAACTGCGCGCCATCAACTCGCTGCGCATCTTCGGCGATGCGCCCGGCAAGGGCGCGATCATCTCGTTCGAGCTGCAGGGCATCCACGCCCATGACGTGTCGATGGTGATCGACAGGCAGGGCGTGGCCGTCCGCGCCGGCACGCATTGCGCCCAGCCGCTGTTGAAACGCTTCGGCGTAACATCCACATGCAGGGCGTCGTTCGGCATGTATAATACCAGGGCCGAAGTCGATGCTTTGGCCGATGCGCTGGAAAAGGCGCGAAAGTTCTTCGGGTGACGATCATGGACGATGCCAGCCACACCGCCGAAAGCACGGTTCCGGATTCCACCACCAATGCGGTGGTTTCCGGATCGGCCATTCCCGCCGATGAACTGGCGCGGCTGACCGACGACATCGTCTCGGCGCTGAAGACAGTCTATGACCCGGAAATCCCGGCCGACATCTATGAGCTCGGCCTCGTGTACAAGATCGACATCGAGGACGACCGCTCGGTCAAGATCGACATGACGCTGACCGCGCCGGGCTGCCCGGTGGCCGGCGAAATGCCCGGCTGGGTCGAAAACGCTGTCGGCGCCGTCGAAGGCGTCTCCGGCGTCGAGGTCAATATGACCTTCGATCCCCCCTGGTCACCCGACCGCATGTCGGAAGAGGCGCAGGTGGCGGTTGGGTGGTACTAGCATCCGACCAGCCAGAGGCTGGCGCACTTGCGCCGGGTACAAAACTTCACCATTTTAGGTGAGGAATCATTGGGCAGGCCTTGAACCTGCGCGCAATGGAGAAGGAAAACATGGGACGCTTCGCCGTCATCACGATGACCGAAAAGGCCGCCGACCGGGTGCGCGAGATCGTTGCGACCCGTGAGAATGCGCATGGCATTCGCCTTGGCATCAAGAAGGGCGGCTGCGCCGGCATGGAATATACGGTCGACCTGGTGACCGAACCCAATACCAAGGACGATCATATCGAGCGCGACGGCGCCCACGTCTATGTCGCGCCGGAGGCAGCCCTTTTCCTGTTCGGCACCGAGATGGACTTCGAGCAGACGACGCTGCGCACCGGCTTCACCTTCCGCAACCCGAACCAGAGCTCGGCCTGCGGCTGCGGCGAATCGGTCGAGTTGAAGCCGGCCGATTTGAAGTCACTGGCCGAAGCACGCGCTTCGGCCTGAGGCTTTTCCTTCTCCCCCGTTCACGGGGAGAAGGTGGCCCGAAGGGCCGGATGAGGGGCAGAACCAGCCTCCGCGATGTTTGCGCCGCCCCCCATCTGCCTGCCGGCATCTTCTCCCCGTAAACGGGGAGAAGAACGCTAATCCACCCACATCCCCGTTCGCTTGTGCCAGTCTGCGATCGACTCCTCCGGGTAGACGTCGAAGACCTTGTCGCGCTTGCCGATGTCGGGCTCGACCCAGTTTGCCTTGTATTTCAGCATCAGATGCACCTTCTCCGGCGGCTTCGGCAGGTCGGTGTCGATCGCCGAGGCAAACGGATGCACCAGCTCCGGCCAGGTCGGGTCGTAGAGCCAGAGTGCCGTCCCGCATTTCGTGCAGAAGTTCCGCTCACCCGTCGAGGTTTCGCGTTGCGGGTGCTCGTCGTCCTCGATCTCGGCGCGGTAGACACCGAGATGGCGCTTGCCCTCGATTTTCAGCGTCTCGTAGTCAGCGCCGAGATTGATGGCAAAACCGCCGCCGCCCTGCTGCTTGCGGCAGATCGAGCAGTAGCACAGCATGAACGGCACCGGCGTGTGGCTTTCCACCTCGAAACGCACGGCATTACACCGGCAGGACCCCTTGAGCAGAAGCGGCATGAAAAACTCCGACGAAATTGATTCTGAACTTGTCAGGATGGTGCCGGTTGCGTCGATGACAAGGGGAAATCCGGGTGACATGATCGCCGCATGGACAACGAGCGCATAGAAGAGCTTTTCGAAGGCCTCGGCCCGGTCAGCATCCGCAAGATGTTCGGCGGCAAGGGCATCTATTTCGACGGCGTCATCGTCGCCATCGTCATCCGCGGCGAATTGATGCTGAAGGCCGACGCGGAAAGCGCCCCGGATTTCGAAGCGGCCGGCTGCCGGCAATGGACCTATACCGGCTCGCGCCACGGCAAGCTCGTGTCGATGCCCTATTGGAGCGTTCCCGACAGCGCGTTCGACGATCCCGACGAGATGGCGATCTGGGCGCGGCGTGCCTACGAGGCAGGACGGCGCGCCGGCAAATAGGCTGCGCTATGCTTCGGCAATTCCGGGCCGCATTTCACGCCAGGTCCCGCGCCTCGGGCACGAGCGCCAGCGCCTCGGCAAAGCTGGCGCTGGTGAAGGCGGCGCGCTCGACGACGAGCATCGCGGCGGCAACGCCTTCACGCAACGCTTCGCGCAGCGTCAGGCCGCGCCGCAGCGCGGCGATCGTCGCGCCGGCCAATGCGTCGCCGGCGCCGGCAGCATCGGTCCGCTTTTGTAGCGGCGGTGGCGAGATCGAGAACGCGCTCAATTCGTCGAAACCGAGCACTGGTTCGTCGCCGGCAGTGATCACGCCGCTTTTCAGGCCGGCGCGTCTCAGGCCGTCGACGATGCCTTGATCGCCAGCATCGATATCGGCGCCGGCAAGCACGCCGGCCTCGTGCCGGTTCATGAACGCCATCGCCAGAAGATCAAGCACCGGCGTCAGCCGCGCCGCTTTGCTGGGCGAGACGGCAAGCGCAAACACCGGCTTGCCGGCGGCGAGTGCCGCCAGCCGCTCCAGCGCAGTCGACGGCAGGTTGGCATCGCACAGCACCGCGTCGGCCGAACCGATCGCTTCCCGCACCTTGGCGCGGCGGATCTGCTTGGGAAGCGCCAATTCGTAGAGCACCATGTCGGCAAGGCCGGCGATCAGCCCGCCGTCGCTATCGATCAGCATCGTATGGCTTGGCGTCGCGCGGTCGAGGAACACCACCGACAAATCGGCAATACCGGCCTCGGCGACGGCGCGTAAAACCGTGTCGCCAAGGGCATCGCCGCCGCGCACCGAAAGCAGCGAGGCCGAGACGCCGCGCCGCACCGCATAGCGCAAGGCGTTGAAGACGGCGCCACCGACATGCTCGCGCATCGTGCCCGGGTTCAAGGCGGCCGGCACGAAGGCGCCGGCAACCCGGCCGCGCCGCTCGATATAGGCGCCGCCCACGGCCAGGATCGTCGGGGATTTCATCATGCCGGCAAAATGCCCTTTGCTGTTGCCCGGGAGGAGACTAGGTCGCCGGGCGGAACCCTGCAATCGCGGGTGCGATTCGGTTGGTGACGGCAACGGCGCCGCATGCCAGGCGAGACACATCCGGAAGCAAAATTGCGAAACAAAAATAGAACAAATAAGGATATCCGTTATTTTTCAGACCTTTGGCGCTCATTGACAAATGAGAACAAATGAGGTACATTCTTTTAAGGATCGCGGGATTGTCCGGCCTCCATTGACGACCACGGGGTGATGTATCATGGCTCAGAATTCTTTGCGGCTTGTAGAGGACAAAGCGGTGGACAAATCAAAGGCTCTGGATGCGGCGCTGTCGCAAATCGAGCGTGCCTTCGGCAAGGGCTCGATCATGCGGCTCGGCGCGAACGAGCAGGTCGTCGAGATCGAAACGGTGCCGACCGGCTCGCTTGGGCTGGACATCGCGCTTGGCGTCGGCGGCCTGCCGCGCGGCCGCATCGTCGAGATCTACGGGCCGGAAAGCTCGGGCAAGACGACGCTGGCGCTGCACACGGTGGCCGAAGCCCAGAAGAAGGGCGGCATCTGCGCCTTCGTCGATGCCGAGCACGCGCTCGACCCGGTCTATGCCCGCAAGCTCGGCGTCGATCTCGAAAACCTGCTGATCTCGCAGCCCGATACCGGCGAACAGGCGCTGGAGATCTGCGACACGCTGGTGCGCTCCGGCGCCATCGACGTGCTGGTGGTCGATTCGGTGGCGGCCTTGACGCCGCGCGCCGAAATCGAAGGCGAGATGGGAGATTCGCTGCCCGGCCTGCAGGCCCGCCTGATGAGCCAGGCGCTGCGCAAGCTCACCGCCTCGATCTCGCGCTCCAACACCATGGTCATCTTCATCAACCAGATCCGCATGAAGATCGGCGTCATGTTCGGTTCGCCCGAGACGACGACCGGCGGCAATGCGTTGAAATTCTATGCCTCGGTCCGCCTCGACATCCGCCGCATCGGCTCGGTCAAGGATCGCGACGAGGTCGTCGGCAACCAGACCCGCGTCAAGGTCGTCAAGAACAAGCTGGCGCCGCCCTTCAAGGTGGTCGAGTTCGACATCATGTATGGCGAGGGCGTCTCCAAGACCGGCGAGCTGGTCGATCTCGGCGTCAAGGCGGGCGTGGTCGAAAAGTCGGGCGCCTGGTTCTCCTACAATTCGCAGCGTCTTGGCCAGGGCCGCGAAAACGCAAAACTGTTCCTGCGCGACAATCCCGACACGGCGCGCGAGATCGAGCTGGCGCTGCGGCAGAATGCCGGGCTGATCGCTGAGAAATTCCTTGAGAACGGCGGCTCCGAAAGCAGCGACGACGGCTTCGAGGACGACGCTGGGGTGATGTAGGGCAAGCGACGCCTCGCGGAGCCTCAGCCAGGTTTCGATTTGATGTTTTGATTTTGAGTTTGCGTAATCGATGCGTTTCGAACCGCCGGCCCCGTGCCGGCGGTTCGCGTTTGACGGCGGGGCAAACGCATTTCAAAGCGCTGGTGAAAGCCGGGATTTGAGCCCATTTGGTGTTTCTGGACAGGCTGCGGTGCGACCGCTAAAAGGCCATGTCTATTTTCCGCCGGCAGCCGGCGGTTCTCTCGAAAAGGCAGTATTTCATGAGTGGCGTCAACGAGATCCGGTCGGCATTTCTCGACTATTTTCGCAAGGAAGGTCACGAGGTCGTCGCGTCGAGCCCGCTGGTGCCGCGCAATGACCCGACGCTGATGTTCACCAATGCCGGCATGGTGCAGTTCAAGAACGTTTTCACCGGTCTGGAGAAGCGGCCTTATTCGCGCGCCACGACTGCCCAGAAGAGTGTTCGCGCCGGCGGCAAGCACAACGACCTCGACAATGTCGGCTACACTGCGCGCCACCTGACCTTCTTCGAGATGCTCGGCAATTTCTCCTTCGGCGACTATTTCAAGGAGCGGGCCATAGAGCTTGCCTGGAACCTGATCACCAGGGAGTTCGGCCTGAAGAAGGACAAGCTGCTGGTCACCGTCTACCACACCGACGACGAGGCGGCCTCGTACTGGAAGAAGATCGCCGGCCTTTCGGACGATCGCATCATCCGCATCGCGACCTCGGACAATTTCTGGGCAATGGGCGACACCGGACCTTGCGGGCCGTGTTCGGAGATATTCATCGACCGTGGCGAGCATATCTGGGGCGGCCCTCCCGGCAGCCCCGAGGAGGATGGCGACCGTTTCCTCGAATTCTGGAACCTGGTGTTCATGCAGTATGAACAGGTGACGAAGGACGAGCGCGTCGACCTGCCGCGTCCGTCGATCGACACAGGCATGGGCCTCGAGCGCATGGCCTCCATCCTGCAAGGGGTTGAAAGCGTCTTCGAAACCGACCTGTTCCGCCACCTGATCGACGCTGCATCGTCTGCGCTTGGCAAAGGTCCGGATGCGGGCACCGTCGCATCGTTCCGCGTCATCGCCGACCATTTGCGCTCGTCCTGCTTCCTGGTCGCCGACGGCGTGCTGCCGTCCAACGAAGGGCGCGGCTACGTGCTTCGTCGCATCATGCGCCGTGCGATGCGCCACGCGCAGTTGCTCGGCGCCCGCGATCCGCTGATGTGGCGCCTGGTGCCGGCGCTGGTCCGCGAGATGGGCCAAGCCTACCCGGAACTGGTGCGCGGCGAACAGATGATCACCGAGACGCTGAAGCTTGAGGAAACTCGTTTCCGCAAGACGCTGGTGCGCGGCTTGGGCTTGCTTTCGGAGGCGACGGAAAAGCTGGCCTCCGGCGACATGCTGGATGGCGAGACAGCGTTCAAGCTCTATGACACCTATGGCTTTCCGCTCGATCTGACGCAGGACGCGCTGCGCCAGCGCAACATCTCGGTCAACCTTGCCGGCTTCACCGAGGCGATGGAGCGGCAGAAGGCGGAGGCGCGCAAAAGCTGGGCTGGTTCCGGTGAGGCCGCAACCGAGACGGTGTGGTTCGCGGTGCGCGACAAGACCGGCGCCACCGAATTCCTGGGCTATGAGACCGAGCAGGCGGAAGGCCTCATCCAGGCGCTGGTCAGGGACGGCAAGACCGTCGACAGCGCCGGCGAAGGCGACGCCGTTGCCGTGGTTGTCAACCAGACGCCGTTCTATGGCGAGTCCGGTGGCCAGATGGGCGATACCGGCGTCATTTCAGGCGACGGGTTTTCGATCGAGATATCCGATACCCAGAAGAAGGCCGATGGGCTTTTCGTCCATGTCGGCAAGGTGGCCAACGGCACGGTCAAGACGGGCGCGACCGTCGAGCTGAAGGTGGATCACGCGCGCCGCTCCAGGCTGCGCGCGAACCATTCCGCCACGCATCTGATCCATGAGGCACTGCGCGAGGTGCTGGGTACCCATGTGGCGCAGAAGGGCTCACTGGTCGCGCCCGAGCGTCTCCGCTTCGACATTTCGCACAACAAGCCGATCTCGGCTAACGAGCTCGAAGAGGTCGAGCGCATGGCAAACGAAATCGTCGTTCAGAACGGCCCGGTAACCACGCGCCTGATGTCCGTCGACGACGCCATCGCCGAAGGCGCCATGGCGCTGTTCGGCGAGAAATATGGCGACGAGGTGCGGGTCGTTTCGATGGGCACGGGCTTGCATGGCGCCAAGGCCAACCGGCCCTATTCGGTCGAGCTATGCGGCGGTACCCATGTCAGGGCGACCGGCGATATCGGTCTGGTGCGCGTCGTGTCCGACAGTGCGGTCGCTGCCGGCGTGCGCCGCATCGAGGCGTTGACCGGCGAGGCCGCCAGAAAGCATCTCGACGAACAGGACAAGCGGCTGAAGGCCGCCGCCGCCGCGCTGAAGATTTCGCCGGCCGATGTACCGGCCCGCGTCGAGGCGCTGCTCGACGAGCGCAAGAAGCTCGAAAAGGAGCTGACCGAGGCGCGCAAGAAGCTGGCACTGGGCGATCGCTCGCCAGCCGGTGTGCCTGCGGAAAACGAAACCATTGCCGGTGTCGGTTTTCTAGGCAAGGCGGTATCGGGCGTCTCGCCAAAGGATCTTAAGCCGTTGGCCGATGCCGGCAAGAAGTCGCTCGGCTCCGGCATCGTCGTCTTTGTCGGCGCTGGCGAGGACAACAAGGCGAGCGTCGTCGTCGCCGTCACCGATGATCTGACCGGCCGCTTCAGCGCCATCGATCTGGTGCGCGTCGCGTCGGCGGCGTTGGGCGGGCAGGGCGGCGGCGGGCGACCCGATATGGCTCAGGCCGGCGGCCCGGACGCCTCGAGGGCCGAAGACGCGATCGCTGCGGTGAAAGCGGCTCTCGAAGCGGCGTGAACCTGCACCGGGGGCGGCACGGCCTAAATGGCGCGCCGCCCAGCGGATATCTTTGAGGGCCGATATGCCGACGCTGACGATGTATCAGGTCGATGCCTTTGCCGAACGGGCCTTCCAGGGCAACCCTGCCGCCGTTCTCCTTTTGGGGGAGTGGCTGTCGGAGCAGGTAATGCAGGCCATTGCCAACGAAAACAATCTTGCTGAAACGGCGTTTGTGCGGCCGAATGGCAAAGGTTGGGATTTGCGCTGGTTCACGCCGGTCCATGAAGTCGACTTTTGCGGCCATGCCACTCTTGCAGCCGCCCATGTGCTGACTACGGAATACAATGGTCAGGGCGAAATGGCCTTCGCCACCCGGGTGGGCGAACTGCGGGTTTCCCGGCGGGAAGAGACCTATCAGCTCGATCTGCCGTGTTTTCCGCCGCAGCCCATCGAGGAAGAACTGAACTCGGCGCTGCAAGCGATATTGCCTCAGCGGCCGGTTGCGAGCTTCCGCAATTTCGAGAACCTGTTTGTCGAGCTTGCCGACGAGACAACCGTGCGATCTTTCGTTCCCGATCTGCTCAGGATCGGAGCCTTTCATCCTCTCGGCCTGGTCATAACCGCGCCTGGGCGAGCCCACGATTTCGTCTCGCGTTATTTCGTGCCCGGGGCGGGCATTCCCGAGGATCCGGTAACCGGCTCCATTCATGCGACATTGATGCCTTATTGGTCTGAAAAACTCGCCAAGACGCGTCTGTCGGCATTCCAATGCTCGCAGCGCGGCGGGCATTTGCAATGCGAACTGGCCGGAGATCGCGTGCTGATCACAGGCCGTGCGAAGACCTTCATGAAGGCAGAGATCTACCTTCCCGATTGAGCGGCTTGGCTCCGGTTCCTCGCCCCCACGAAGTGGGGGAGAGGTGGGCGCGCACCCGCCGGGGCGGGGGGCGGCGCCATGAACCGAAAACGGACCCGGTGTCGGGCCAAAGCAACCCGTTGGAGGGGGGGGGCCGC
>NZ_JAMYTU010000068.1:0-19432 GCF_040322615.1 Mesorhizobium sp. M0119 | reverse complement strand
CTGGGCCGGGCGGTGCCGCTAGCGGATCGCATTCTCTGTGCCGGGCTGGGCCTGCCGCCCATGTCGTCTCCGTAAAGGCAGACCGGACCGGTCCCTTTCGGCGGGGTGTATCTCGGAGAAGAGGTCTTCGCAGGTAAATACACTGTGCCCGCTGCGAGGTAACACGCCGCGACTCGCGCCATGACTGGACAGGTCTCGGCTGTTCAGGGACGGCTTGTCAATGATGGCCATGATCACACGGCTAAGGCTCTCAGGTCTGATCGGCTTCCCGCACTGGACAATGCTGCCGAAACGCGATGGATCGCACTCCTTGCTGCAAGGCTGAACAGCGCCTTCGCGCTCGGCGTTGTGGACGCTCTTTCCATACCCAATGTTACGCAATTTGATAGCCGGATTCGTGCGCAACGTCTGCTTTCTGGCAGTCCCTAATTGCGCTTAAATGTCCGACTTGGGGCGCTAACCCGCCGCCCCACTCCCCCACGGGCCATGGAACGCGCCCTGCCCGTCGATGCGTTCGAAGCCGTGCGCGCCGAAGAAATCACGCTGCGCCTGGATCAGGTTCGAAGTGCCGCGGCCCTGCCGGTAACTGTCGAAATAGGCAAGTGCAGATGACAGGGCCGGCACCGGCGAGCCGGCTTCGGCCGCCCTTGCCACGACACGGCGAAGCGACGGATGTGCCTCCTGCATCAGCGAGACGAAAGCCGGCGCCATCAACAGGTTGGTGGCTGCGCCGCCGGCGCCGAAGGCCTCCGCCATCGTATCCAGCAATTGCGAGCGGATGATGCAGCCGGCCCGCCAGATCTTGGCGATAACCGGCATCGGCAGGTTCCAGTTGAATTCCTTCGACGCGCCGCTCATCACCGCGAAGCCTTGCGCGTAGGCGGCTATCTTGCCGGCAAACAGCGCCAGCTCGAGATCGCCGAGCAGGGCGTCCCTGTCTCCGGAAATCTTGCTCACGCCGCCGCCATAGACCTTTTCGGCGGCAAGCCGCTCGTCCTTGATCGACGACAGCACGCGTGCCGCCACGGCCGCCTCGATCGCGGTGGCCGGGATGCCTAGCTGCTGCGCCTCGATCACCGACCATTTGCCGGTGCCTTTCTGGCCGGCGCGGTCGAGGATGATGTCGACCACCGGTTTGCCGGTCTTGGGGTCGTCGGCAGCCAGCACCTTGGCGGTGATCTCGATCAGGTACGAATTGAGCCGGCCCGTGTTCCACTGCGAAAACACCTCGGCGATTTCTTTCGGCCCCATGCCGAGCCCGTCGCGCAATATGCCGTAGATCTCGGCGATCATCTGCATGTCGGCATATTCGATGCCGTTGTGGATTGTCTTGACGAAATGGCCGGCGCCGTCGGTGCCAAGCCACGCCGCGCAAGGCTCGCCCTTGAACTTGGCCGAGATCGCGGTCAGCACCTTTTCGACGCGCTTCCAGGACTCTTCGGTGCCGCCGACCATGATCGAGGGGCCGTGGCGTGCGCCCTCCTCGCCGCCGGACACGCCCATGCCGATGAAGGTCAGGCCCGAATCGGTAAGCTCCGAGAAGCGCCGCATCGTATCGCGGAAATTGGCGTTGCCGGCGTCGATGACGATGTCGTTGGCCGACAGCACGCCGCGCAATGCCGCGATCTGCTCGTCGACCGGCTTGCCGGCCAGCACCATGATGATGATCGGCCGCGGCGGCCGGATCGCGGCGGCCAGTTCCTCGAGGCTATAGCAAGGCACCACCCTGTCCCTGAGCGCGCCGGCACTTTCGACAAAGGCATCGGTGCGCGCCGCCGTGCGGTTGAAGACGGCGATGCGGTGCCCCTTCTCGGCGATATTGAGCGCCAGGTTGGAGCCCATCGTGCCAAGGCCGATCAGGCCTATTTCGGCTTTTTCCATCGTTTCTTCCCTGCTTTCGGATCTTGTTGCTTTGAGCCGCGATTGATGACGATGATTGACGGGCCTTCAATGCCGCGTCAACCGCCTCGCCGAATTGTGTTGCGCAGACCAGCGCTGTCTTCATGGCCGGATATCGATCGGCGCCTCTATTTTCACCATCTCGAAATCCGAGACCAGGATATCGAGCCGCGCCGTCCATCGGCCGGCGACCGGAATGACGAGGTCGTCGACCCGCCAGGTGCCGTCGCCAAGCTTCGTCGCCGGGCGCTTGATGGATTCGATGCCGGAATCGGGCTTTGACAGCACCAGCGTCACCTGCTTGGCGTCGAGCGGGCCGAAATCGCCGGTCATGATGACGATCGAAGCGGCAACGGGCCCGGTATGGCCGGGCACAACGCTGAGATCGGCCATCGCTTGCAGCGTGTGGATATGCACCGATGCCGGCTGTGCGGCGGCGATCGCCAGCGCGCGCGGCGGCGGCGTGAAGCGCCAGCCGGCGGCAACGCCGAAGATCGCCAGCACGATCAGCACCTCGATGGCGATCGAGCGGGCCAGCCGCCGCTGGACTTCCGTCTTTCCCGCCTCGGCCGGGACCGTGAGCTTGAAGCGGTTGACCGCGGCGAGCGTGAACAGAAAGACGAGCAGCACCAGCTTGAGCAGCAGCAGTCGGCCGTAAGCGGTATGGACCAGCGCCGACGGCGTTTGCACCTGGATGACGGCGAGCACGATGCCGGCTGCCGCAAGCACGGCCACGACGAACAGGATCGCTCGCGAAAACCGGCGCAGCAACGGCCCGGCTTCGGCCGGCTGCCGTTTCAAGGCTAGACCGAGCGGCATCAGCGCGCCGGCCCAGACAGCAATGCCGACGCCGTGCAGAAACACCATCGGCCTTGTCAGCCATTGCGGCTCGGCGGCACTGGCATGCCCGCTGGCGGCAAGTGCAGCGCCGACGCCGACCAGTCCGACCAAGGCGAGCGGCCTGGCGTCGGCGGGCGGCACGACCAGCGACAACAGGCCAAGGCCGAGCGCCATCAGCGCGATCAGCACCGTCCAGCCAAAGCTGGTGCCGAGCGCGGTCTGCCAGATGACCGGCTGCGCCAGCCGGGCGAGCGGCGCACCGAGTGCATCCAGCCCCTGGAAACCGAGCGACAAGAGTGCGGCGGCCAGCCCGCACAGGATCGCAGCGACGATCAGGCGCTGGCCGGATCGGCCGCCTTGCGCCAGCCAGGCCAGCGCAAAGGCACCGCCGACGCCGAAAAACAGGCCGATATAGAGGAATATCTTGCTGATCCAGATCGCCGTTCGAAGCCCCCGGTCGACGGCTTCGGCAACGGTCGGCGCAGCACTCGGCGCACCGACCGAGAACAGCACCGAGCCGCCGACCGGATGCCCGTCGGCGGAGATTACCCGCCAGCTCAGCACATGCGTGCCGGATGTCAGCGCCTGCGGATTGTCGATCTCGACGGTCTGGCCGCTGAGCCGGAAGGGGGTCAGCGGGATCGACGTGCCGTCGGGCCGCACCAGCGTCAGCACCAGCGGCGAAACCGGCTCGCTGAAGGTCAGCGACATCTGCGACGGGCTCTGCGCCAGCACCGCACCGTCAGCCGGCTCGGCCTTGATCAGCGCCGCATGGGCGAAGGCCGGATCAGGCGCGGCAATTGCGGCGAGCAGCACGATGGCGGCCAGCAGCCCAGCCACAAGCCGGCCAGAATAGTTGCCGGCCATGCAAGCTTGCCGCAGGAAGGATGCCGCGCTCATCTCACCGCCAAGAGCAGCGGCGCGCTCATCCGCCAAAGCGCGCCGCTGGAGCTCACTTCTGCGGCAGCAGCTTGAGGCCGGGCGCCGGAAATTCCAGCGCGTCCTCAGCCTGCCCGGCCGCCGGAATCTCGATCCAGCGATCGGCAACGCCGTCACATTCCTGCACCACCGGGAAATGCAGCGTCTGGCCTGCCGGCAGGTCGGACGCCAGCGTCGCGCGAAAGACGAATTCGTCGTAGAACTCGTCCGGCAGGCTGCCGGCGCTCCAGTCGATCTCCTTGACGCCGCTGGTCACTGCCTGGCCGTAAAGCTGGTAGGACTTCTCGTATTTGCCGTTCTTGACCTGCAGCGTCCAAGCCGGCTTCGGCATCGGTTTGACCGAGAGCACCCCTTCCGGGATCTGCACGCGCAGCGCGGTCGTCGGCTTGCCCTCGCAGCCATGCGGCACCCGAAGAACCGCCTTGTAGGTCGAGCCCACCACCGCCTCCGGCGTTTCGAGCGTGATGTGGGCAAAGGCCGCGCTGGTCCCGAGGACAAGAAGCACGCAGCCGGGCAAAAGAGATTTCTTCATGATGCTACCTCTCGAAGCGGCCAAGTCAGTCGTCGTCCTGGGGCGCCGCGCTGCCGATGCCTTGCACGGCGAATTCAATCTGAACGGGCCCGGCTTTTTCGAAGGTCAGCGTGGCGGAGAACATTTCGCCCTCCTTGGGCTGCCGCTTCAGATCCATGAACATCAGGTGATAGCCGTTGGGCGCCAGCGCGACCTTGCCGCCAGCCGGGATTTCGAGGCCGCCGGTGACCGGCCGCATGGTCATGACGCCATTGCTGACGCCCATCTGGTGCAGTTCGGCCTTGGCCGAAATGTCGGAGGTGATCGACAGCAGGCGATCCGGCGCACTGCCGGTGTTGGTGATGGTGAAGTAGCCGCCGGCTACCTTGGCACCGGCTGGCGTGGCACGCGACCAGGGGTGCCCGATCTCGAGATCGCCAAGCTTGAACTCATGTGCCAACACCATCTGGGCGCTGGCGAACAGGAGGGCAAGAACGCAAAGGGTGACGCCGAGACGCTGCTCGAAAATACCCAGTGAGGAGCGCCTGCGGCTGGATGCGGCAGCGCGAAAAGAGTGAGACATGATTGCTCCGTGGACTTTAGGGGATCGCGCCGACGGCCGGTCGCGAACGATGTCGATAAACGCGCCGGCAAAGCGTTGCGCAGCGCGAACCAGAACGGATCAGGCCGTCGCCGGTGGTGCGCGCGGATTGGACGGAGTGCGGGCGCGGGCGAAATCGCGATGCCGGAAGGCTGGCAGGAAAAAGGCGATGGTTTCGACGGAGGGGCTGCGAGACAGGCTCCCGGCGGCATCGGGCGGCACGTAGACCGCCGAAACCAGATTGCAGCCAAGCATGCAGCAAGCCGGCATGTGCTGCTGATGCGGATCGCCGGCGGGGAGTTGCGCCGCACCGTCATGGGTGCAGATCGTGTTGCCGAAAGCATCGAATTGCGAGGCGTTCGGCTCGACGCCGGAAGCAAACGCGCCGAACATCGACTGGAGCACGAAAAGCCACGCCGCGGCGAACGCGACCGGCATGCTCCATCGTCTCCGGCGTATGGTCAAGAACCAGCCTCTTCACGCAGCAACGTCAGCTCTCTAGCACGGAGCCGGCGGCCGGAAAATCGCCAAAACGTTGCTGCGGCAACGCAACACAATCACGCGCGTAGCGGCTGCCTGCCCTCGGGAATCGACATCAGCAGCGTGTGGCGGGCCGATTTCAGGTGCTTGCGGCAGGCGGCGTCGACCTTGGCGAGATCGCGCGATTTGAGCGCGGCGATATAGGCGAGATGCTCCTGGACCGCGACTTCGTTGCGCTCGCGCTCCTGCGCCTTGTTCCACTGGTAATGATAGTGGAAGATCATGGCGATGACATCGTAGAAATCGACGATGAAGCGGTTGTGCGACGCCCGGTGGATCAGCCGGTGAAAGCGCTCGTCAAGCTCGGAGAATTCGTTGAAACGCACGGCGATCTCGCGCGCCAGCCGGTGATGCTCGTCTTCCAGGCGGTCGAGGTCGGCCCACACCGGGCTGTCCTCGGGCAGAGCGGCAAAGGCTGCGGCCGAGCGCAGTTCGAACATCTCACGGATTTCGGTCAGCTCCAGCGCGAAGGCGCGGGTGAAGCCTTTCAACACCCAATGGCTGTTGCGGCGCTTCTCGATCAGCCCAAAGCGCGAGAAGCGGATCAGGAATTCGCGCACGCTGGTGGTGCCGACGCCGATCTCGCGCGCCAGTTCGAGCTCGTTGATCTGCATTCCGGCCTCGGCACCGCTGGCAAGCAGCCGCCGCATGAAGGAGCGCTCAATGATCTCGGCCAGCGTGTCGGTTTCTTCCTCGGGGAAGAAATCGTCCGGCCGCGGTTCGCGCAGAACCGTCTTGCTGCGCTTGTTCCAGTCGATCAGCCCGGTCTCTTCCATGCGCGCAAGGATGGTGCGGACCGTCGTGCGGCTGACGCCGAGCAGCGTGCCCAGCTCCGGCTCCGAAGGCAGGCTCCTGGTTTCGTCGAGCAGCCTCAGACCGCGATTATAGGCATCCTTGTAAACGTTGTTGCTCTTCGACATCCCCTGCCCCGTGGCGCGCCGCCGTTTGCGTCCGATGTGAAGCGTTTCTCGCGCATGAAACCGGTACCGCTTCGGAAAACATCATGCGCAACGCTAGTTTTGGTTGTAGAGCCTACTTCACGCATCCAAAAGAAGCGTCGCGCTCTGGCGAAAAAACAATTGACGCATAAATGTTTTTTCACGATAAAAGACATTATATGTTAAGAGCCGCGTGTCAATCCGCTCGCGCACCCAGGAACACACCCAGGAAGCTCCCGTGAACGCCGCAAACAGCATTCTTCTGTCTCCCGCCGACAATGTCGCGGTCGCCAATGGCCGCATCGAGATCGGCACCGTGCTGCCGGGCGGCGCCGTCGCCGCCGCGCTGATCGAGCCGGGCCACAAAGTGGCGATCAAGCCGATTGCGGCCGGCGATGCCGTGGTCAAATACGCCCAGGCGATCGGCCGCGCCACGCAGGACATCGCGCCCGGCGAGCATGTCCATTCGCACAATCTGGTCTTCGAAAGCGGGCGTTTGCCGGTGGTGCCGCCGAGCGAGGCAGTGCATGCGACCGAGGCCGACCGCGCCCGCACCTTCATGGGCTACCGCCGCGCCGACGGTCGCGCCGGCACGCGCAACTTCATCGGCATTCTCGCCAGCGTCAATTGCTCGGCCACCGTCTGCCACGCCATTGCTGACGCGGCGAACCGCACGCTTCTGCCGCAATATCCCGGCATCGACGGCTTCGTCCCGATCGTCCACGGCCAGGGCTGCGGCATGAGCGCCACCGGCGACGGCATGATGGTGCTGCACCGCACGCTGGCCGGCTACGCCCGTCATCCGAATTTCGGCGGCGTGCTGATGGTCGGGCTAGGCTGCGAGGTCAACCAGCTCACCCTCTATGGCCAGAAGGGCGTCGCCGCGGGAAAGCGCCATTTCAACATCCAGGAAGCCGGCGGTTCGCGCAAATCGGTCGAGAAGGCGCTGGTCGTGCTGGCCGAGATCGCCGAAGAGGTCGGCAAGCTTCAGCGTGAGCCGATCCCGGTCGGCGAGATCGTCGTCGGCCTGCAGTGCGGCGGCTCCGATGGCATGTCCGGCATCACCGCCAATCCGGCGCTGGGTGCCGCGGTCGACATCCTGGCCGGCGTCGGCGGCATCGGCATCCTTTCCGAAACGACGGAGATCTACGGCGCCGAGCACCTGCTTGCCTACCGCGCCGCAACCCCCGAGATCGCCGCCAAGCTCGACGGCTACGTGAAATGGTGGGAAGACCACGTCGCCAAGCATGGCGCATCCATCGACAACAATCCCTCACCGGGCAACAAGCGCGGCGGCCTGACCACCATCCTGGAAAAGTCGCTCGGCGCGGTCGCCAAGGGCGGCCAGACGCCGCTCAACGGCGTCTTCGGCTATGCCGAAAAGGTCACCGGGCAAGGACTGGTGTTCATGGACACACCCGGCTATGACCCGGTCTCGGCCACCGGCCAGGTGGCGGGCGGCGCCAATGTCATCGTCTTCACCACCGGCCGCGGCTCCTGCTTCGGCTGCCGGCCGACGCCGTCGATCAAGGTCGCCAGCAACTCGACCATGTATCACACCATGGAAGAGGACATGGACGTGAATTGCGGCGTCATCGCCTCGGGCGAAAAGACCATCGCCGGCATGGGCCGCGAGATCTTCGAACTGATCGTCGAGACGGCTTCGGGCCGCAAGACCAAGAGTGAGGAATTCGGCTACGGCGACAACGAGTTCGTACCGTGGCAC
The DNA here is from genome assembly GCF_040322615.1 of Mesorhizobium sp. M0119. NCBI lineage: Bacteria > Pseudomonadati > Pseudomonadota > Alphaproteobacteria > Hyphomicrobiales > Phyllobacteriaceae > Mesorhizobium > Mesorhizobium sp. M0119. The sequence goes on along the minus strand of NZ_JAMYTU010000068.1, from coordinate 11,438 downwards.
CTCGGAGCGACGCTCTAAGCCGGACCATGCGCAACAGTCGCGAACACCTGACGTGATTGCCAGGTGTCACAGTTCCAACGCTCCCAAAAAAGAATGAACATTCCATATTGACTGATAGATGGAATTAATATTCCATGCAGCATATTGGAGGAGATTGGCAGCGGAGTTCCGACAGAAAAAATTCTTCCGTCCAGCCATTCGAAGCGGCCATCAAACAGCGCTTGCGCCGACGGAGATGATGCACTATCAAAATGCGGTAAATGTTTTTTATTGATAAAGTTCCGTTTGGGCCGCGCCATCCGAGTGGAGCTTCCGTAACATTCACCGGGCGACTTAGGGAGGACTCCTAATGAAATTCGTGACCAGCATTCTCAACCGCCGCGCCTTCGTGGCACTTGCAGCCGCCTCGATGCTTGCCGGCGTGATGCATTCGGCCCCGGCATCCGCGGCCGATGTGACCATTCCGATCATCGTCAAGGACACCACGTCCTTCTACTGGCAGATCGTTCTGGCCGGCGCCCGCAAGGCCGGCAAGGACCTCGGCGTCAACGTGCCGGAGCTCGGCGCCCAGGCAGAGACCGACGTCAACGGCCAGATCTCGATCCTCGAAAATGCCGTCGCCGGCAGCCCGGCGGCCGTCGTCATTGCGCCGACCGAAGCCAAGGCGCTCGGCAAGCCGATCGACGAGGCCGCCACCAAAGTCAAGATCATCGGTATCGACTCCGGTGCCGACTCCAAGGCCTTCACCTCGTTCCTGACCACCGACAACATCCAGGGCGGCCGCGTCGCCGCTGACGGCCTTGCCGCAGCCATCGGCGAAGCCAATGGCGGCAAGGTCGAGGGCGACGTCGCCCTGATCACCGCGCTTCCGGGCGCCGGCTCGCTCGAACAGCGCGCCCAGGGTTTTAAGGAACAGCTCGCCGCCAAATATCCCGGCCTCAAGCTGGTCGCCGACAAATACGCCGACGGCCAGGCCACCACCGGCCTCAACATCGCCACCGACCTGATTACCGCCAACCCCAACCTCAAGGGCATCTTCGCCTCCAACCTGATCATGGCGCAGGGCGTCGGTCAGGCGATCGCCGAGAACAGCCTCGCAGGCAAGGTCGGGCTGGTCGGCTTCGACAGCGACGAGAAGCTGATCAAATTCCTCAACGACGGCGTCATTTCGGCTCTCGTCGTCCAGGATCCGTACCGGATGGGCTATGACGGCATCAAGACGGCGCTCGCCGCCTCGAAAGGCGAGAAGGTCGAGGCCAATGTCGACACCGGCGCCAATTTGGTCACCAAGGCCAACATGAAGGACCCGAAGATCGACGCGCTGCTCAACCCCAAGCTCGACTGAGCATAGCCGCAAGTGAACTGTTTCCGGGGCCTTTCGCCCCGGAAACATCCCGCTCGTGCCAATCGCGAGGCCAATCTTTAGGGGCCAATCTGGGAGGATTGTCATGATGTCGACGGCGCAGGAACTCCATCCGGCCCCAACGCTGGAACCGGGCAGGACCATCCTCGAGCTGCAAGGGCTGGAAAAGCGCTATCCCGGCACTCACGCGCTGAAGCCGGTCGATCTCGCCTTCAAGGCCGGCGAGATCCACGCCATCGTCGGCGAGAACGGCGCCGGCAAATCCACCCTGATCAAGCTTCTGACCGGCGTGATGCCGCGCACCTCCGGCGACGTCATCTGGGAGGGCAAGCCTGCCGCATTGGCGACACCGCATGAAGCGATGGCGCTCGGCATCAATGCCGTGCATCAGGAAGTCGTCCTGTGCCGCCATCTCACCGTCGCCGCCAACATGTTCCTCGGCGAGGAGGATGCACGTTTCGGCATCCTGCAGCAGCGGGCGATGGTCAGGCAGGCGCAGAAGATCATCGACGATCTCGGCTTCGACCTGCCGGCGCATGTCATGCTGGGTGACCTGACCATCGGCCAGCAGCAGCTGATCGCCGCCGCCCGCGCCACCGTTCGCGGCACCAAATTCCTGATCTTCGACGAGCCGACCGCCTATCTTACCCGCAAGGAGGCCGACCAGCTGTTCACGCTGATCCGCCGGCTGAAGGGCGAAGGCGTCACCATCATCTACATCAGCCATCGCATGGAGGAAGTGTTTGAGCTCGCCGACCGCGTCTCGGTGCTGCGCGACGGCACGCTGGTCGGCACCAGGAACATCGCCGAGACCAATGACGCCGAGCTGGTCAAGATGATGATCAACCGCTCGATCGAGCAGGTCTACCACAAGGAGCATTTCACCCCGGGCGCGATGCTTGTAGAAACCAGGAACCTGTCCGGCAAGGGTTTCGAAAATGTCTCGATGTCCGTCCGCGCCGGCGAGATCGTCGGCCTCTACGGCCTGATCGGCGCCGGCCGCAGCGAGTTCGTCACCACGCTCTATGGCCGGCACCGCAAATCGGCCGGCCAGATCCTGTGGGAGGGCAAGGAGGTCAAGGTCAATTCCGAACATGATGCGATCAGGCTCGGCATGGCGCTGGCCCCGGAAAGCCGCCGCGACCAGGGCCTCTGCCTCAACCTGCCGGTCGGGCTCAACCTCAATCTGCCGATCTACAAGCGCATCTCGAGCAACCTGCTGATCTCCCGCGCGCAGGAAAAGGCGCAAGCCGATCGCCAGATCGCCGACCTGCGCATCAAGACGCCGACGCGCGGCGCGCTGGCCTCCAGCCTGTCCGGCGGCAACCAGCAGAAGATCGTCATCGGCAAATGGCTCGCCCATGGCGCCAAGCTGTTCATCTTCGACGAGCCGACTGTCGGCGTCGATGTCGGCACCAAGGCCGAGATCTACCGCCTGTTCGGCGCGCTGTTATCCAAGGGAGCCGGCATCATCCTGATCTCGTCCTACCTGCCGGAGGTCTATGAGCTCGCCGACACGCTGCACGTGTTCCGGCGCGGCAAGCTGGTGGCCACGCATGGGTTTCGTACCGCTGACCACGAGGAGATCCTCACCCAGGCGCTGGCCGAGAAACAAGAAAAACCGGGAGGACGGATATGAGCACCGAGGCGATCGCTGTCGAAAGGCCGAAACGCAACTACAACGCCCTGTTCGGGCTGACACTGCTGGCGCTGCTGGTTCTTTTGTGGGTCATCCTGTCGGTGGCGACGCCGAGCTTCGCCTCCGCCAACAACATCTCCAACCTGTTGCGGCAAGGGTCGATGATCGCCATCCTGGCGGTCGGCCAGACCTTCGTCATCATCACCGGCGGCATCGACCTTTCCGTCGGCGCCGTGGTTGGCTTCGCCACCGTCATCGTCGCGATGCTGATCAACGCCGGCACACCGGTTTTCCTCGCCATCCTGATCACCTTGCTGGTCGGCGTCGCCATCGGCATGTTCCATGGCTTCGGCATCGTCAAGATGGGCCTGCCACCCTTCATCATCACCCTGGCGACGCTGACCTCGCTGCGCGGCATCGGTCTGTTGATGACCAACGGCAACTCGATCTCGATCAACAACGACGCCTTCCAGACGTTCTCGCGCAGTTCCTTCGTCGGCGTCCCCAATCTGTTCTGGATGGTGATCCTGGTCGGCATCCCGGCCTACATCTTCCTGCACCACAGCCGCTGGGGCCGCTATCTGTTCTCTGTCGGCTCCAACGCCGAGGCGTCGCGTCTGTCGGGCGTCAACGTCCAGCGCACCATCTACATGGCCTACACGCTGTCGGGGCTGTGTGCGGCCTTCGTCGGCGTGCTGCTCGCGTCGCGCATCGGCATCGGCAATCCGACGCAGGCCGAGGGCTGGGAATTGCAGGCGATCGCCTCCTCGGTGATCGGCGGCACCTCGCTGTTCGGCGCTGTCGGCTCGGTGCACGGGCCGCTGCTCGGCGCCTTCATCCTTGCCACCATCAACAACGGCGCCAATCTGCTCAACGTCAACGCCTTCTGGCAGCGCATCATCACCGGCGTGCTGATCATCGTCATCGTCTATTTCGACGGGCTGCGCCGTCGCGGCAAATAGACCGCCTCCCAACAACCGCCGGCCTCGCGACAGCAGAGCCGGCGGTGCCATGAACCGACTGGATTGAAGCATGAAAGCCGTCGTCTGCCGCTCGCCCGGCGAACTTGTCCTCGAAGACCGCCCGGCGCCTGGCGCGCCCCCCGCCGGCTGGGCGCTGGTCGCCGTCAGCCATGTCGGCATCTGCGGCACCGACTATCACATCTTCGAAGGCAAGCACCCGTTCCTCGCCTATCCCCGCGTCATGGGCCACGAGGTTTCCGGCACCGTGATCGAGGTTGGCGAGGACGTCGATCTCGCCGTCGGCGAAGCGGTGATCGTCAATCCCTATCTCGCCTGCGGCAAATGCATCGCCTGCCGGCAAGGCAAGCCGAATTGCTGCGTCAGGATCGAGGTGCTCGGCGTCCACCGCGACGGCGCCATGTGCGAGCAGATCCTGGTGCCGGCGCAAAATCTTTATCCGGCAAACGGCCTGTCGCTGGCCGATGCCGCCGCCGTCGAATTCCTGGCGATCGGCGCCCATGCCGTGCGGCGCTCGCTGGCTGATCCAGGTGCGCGCACGCTGGTCATCGGCGCCGGCCCGATCGGGCTCGGCACGGCGCTGTTCGCCCGCATCGCCGGGCTCGACGTGACGCTGCTCGACATGAGTGCGGAGAGGCTGGGTTTCGCCGAAAGCGAACTCGGCTTCGCGACCCTCGACGGCTCGCGGGGCGCTGCTGCCGACCTGGTGCGGGAAGCAACCGGCGGCGACGGCTTCGACGTGGTTTTCGATGCCACCGGCAACACCCGGTCGGTGCAGTCGGCCTTCGCCCATGTCGCGCATGGCGGCGCGCTGGTCCTGGTCAGCGTCGTCAAGGACGACATCGCCTTTTCCGATCCCGAATTCCACAAGCGCGAGATGATGCTGATCGGCAGCCGCAACGCCCTGCGCGCCGATTTCGACCATGTCGCTGCCTCGATCCGCAACGGCGCGGTGCCCCTGGCAAAGCTTGTGACGCACCGCACCACGCTTGGCGAGACGCCGCGTGACCTCGCCCGCTGGGCGCATGAGAAGTCCGGCCTGATCAAGGCTGTCATTCAGGTCGGATGATGCCAGGGCTGGCGCATCTTAGAGCGCCGACAGTTTGAGCTCGATCCGCTCGGCCGGGAAACGCGACTCCGAAAACTGGATAGGCTGACCGTCGGGCGTCACGTTGACGGCGACCGTCACCAGCACGATGGCGCCGGGCTGCAGCTCGAGGTCCGCAAGGTCGGCGGCATCCGCATGGCGCGCCGACAGCACGGTCGATTGCCGGAGATAGTCGTCGATGCCGAAACGTGCCAGCGATGCGGTGATCGAACCGGTTTCCGCCATGGCGGCATCGATGCCGGCAAAGCGCCTGGCCTCGAACCAGCCGGCAGCGCGGGACACCGGCACTCCATCGGCTTCGCCGCGCGTTTCCAGGCGTATCACATCGGCCCCCTTCGCAAGGCCTAAGCCCTCTGCGACACGACGGTTGGCCGGCTCTACCGATGACGCGAGCAAGGTGATATGCCGCTCTGACGCCTGTCCTTGCAATCCCTCGGAAAAGCGGGTGCGGGCGCCGATCGGATAGGACAGCCGCCTGCGCGACAGCACGAAGGTGCCGCGCCCCTGCTCTGCCCTGAGCACACCCTCCTGCACCAGCGCTGCGATGGCGCTGCGCACCGTGTGGCGGTTGACGCCATAGCGTCCGGCAAGTGCCACCTCCGGCGGCAGCGCGGCATTCTCGGGAAAATCGCCGACGGCGATCGAATACAGGATCTGGTCGGCGATCTGCCGCCACAGCGCGACACCGCTGCGCCGCTCGATGCTGCTGGGCTGCCCGATCATTTCCGCCCCCGATCTTTTTGCCCCAGACATTTTCCTCGTGTCATGCACTCGTCATGGACACGCATTAGAAAATAGATATAATTTGTATAATTGTCTATATCAATAGACAAATGAACGCAGACGAGGAGCACCGGCCATGCGAGGACGGGAAGCGCGAGAGCAGGCCGAGCGCAAGGCCGTGATGGCGACGCTGGCCCAATCGGCCGGCGACGACATCGTCCGTCTGTGGGACGAAGCCGGCCTGCCTTCTGAGGCGGAACTTCTGCGTGGCCCCGAAACCGGCCTGGTTACGGTGCGTGGCCGCATTGGCGGCGGCGGCGCGCCCTTCAATGTCGGCGAGGCGACGGTCACCCGTGCCACGGTGCGGCTTGCGTCCGGCCATGTCGGCCACTGCTACGCGCTCGGCCGCGACAAGCAGAAGGCAAGGCTGGCGGCAATCGCCGACGCGCTCTGGCAGGATCCAGCCCACCGCAACGAGGTCGAGACCAGGATCGTCGCGCCCTTGCAAGCGGCACTGGCCAAGGCGCGTGAACAGCGCCGCGCCGAGACGGCGGCGACCAAGGTCGATTTCTTCACCATGGTGCGCGGAGAAGACTGATGGATATCGCCACTGAATCCATTGAAGGCGGCTTCGCCGATCCAGTATTCAATGCCCAGACCGTATTCCGCGCCGTCATGGATGCGATGGCGCGGCCGGGCAGCGTGCAGCCGCTGCCGGCCCTCGCCCAGCCGCCGGCGCCGCTATCGGCCACCGCCGGTGCCATTGCGCTGGCGCTGTGCGACAACGACACGCCGCTCTGGCTCGACCCGGCTTTGCAAGGGTCAGCGGCGGTGAAATCCTGGCTCGGCTTCCATACCGGCGCGCCGCTGGCCAACACCCCGGCCGACGCGCATTTCGCGCTGATCGCCACGCCGGCCGAGATGATGGCGCTCGACGGATTTTCGCAAGGCACCCAGGATTATCCCGATCGCTCCACGACGCTGATCCTCGAGGTCGGCGATCTCGTCTCCGGCGCTCCGCTGCTGCTCGAAGGCGCGGGCATCGAGAAGACGGCGACGATCGCGCCGGCGCAAATGCCGCGCCATTTCGTCGAGCAATGGAAGCAGAACAACCAGCGCTTTCCGCGTGGCGTCGACATCATCCTCGCCACATCCGACGCAATTGCCTGCCTGCCGCGCACGACGCGCATCAAGACGATGGAGGCGTAGCATGTACGTCGCGGTAAAGGGTGGCGAAGCGGCCATTCGCAATGCTCACAAACTGCTCGCCGACCGCCGGCGCGGCGACCGATCGGTGCCGGCACTTCGCCTCGACCAGATCGTCGAGCAGTTGGCGCTCGGCGTCGACCGGGTGATGAGCGAAGGTTCGCTTTATGATCGCGAACTGGCGGCACTGGCCATCGTTCAGGCGCGCGGCGACATGATCGAGGCGATCTTCCTGGTTCGCGCCTATCGCACCACGCTGCCGCGCTTCGGCTACACCAGGGCGATCGACACCGGCGCGATGCTGGTGGAGCGGCGCGTTTCGGCGACCTACAAGGACCTGCCCGGCGGCCAGCTGCTCGGCCCGACCTTCGACTATACCCACCGGCTGCTTGACCCCGAGCTTGCCGCGGGCGGCGATGTCGCCGAGCCGCAGCAGCGCGCCGGCGAGGCGGAAGCCATGCCGCGTGTCTCCGCGATCCTCGCCCGCGAAGGCCTGATCGAGCCTGATGGCGACATGCCGCAAGACCATGTGCCGGGCGACATCACCCGCGAGCCGCTGGAATTCCCGATGGCACGCGACATCCGCCTGCAGGCGCTGTCGCGCGGCGACGAGGGGTTTCTGCTGGCGCTCGGCTATTCCACCCAGCGCGGCTACGCGCGCAACCATCCCTTCGTCGGCGAGGTTCGCATCGGCGAGGTCGAACTGGAGCTCGACGTGCCGGAGCTGCCCTTTGCCGTGCCGCTCGGCAGCATCCGCGTCACCGAATGCCAGATGGTCAACCAGTTCAAGGGCTCGGCCAAGGCGCCGCCGCAATTCACCCGCGGCTACGGCCTCGTCTTCGGCCAGAGCGAGCGCAAGGCGATGGCCATGGCGCTATGCGACCGCGCGCTGCGCGCCTCGGAGCTGGGTGAGGATGTCATCGCCGCCGCGCAGGACGAGGAATTCGTCATCTCGCATTCCGACAATGTCCAGGCGACCGGCTTCGTCGAGCATCTCAAGCTGCCGCACTATGTCGACTTCCAGGCCGAGCTCGACCTCGTGCGCCGCATGCGCGCCGAGCACGACGCCCGCGAAAATGCCGGCAAGGGCGAAGAAAAGAGGGAGGCAGCGGAATGAGTGCGCAACCAGCGGACATCGCCACCTACAACTTCGCCTATCTCGACGAGCAGACCAAGCGGATGATCCGCCGCGCCATCCTCAAGGGCATTGCCATCCCCGGCTATCAGGTGCCGTTCGCGTCGCGCGAAATGCCGATGCCCTATGGCTGGGGCACCGGCGGCGTGCAGGTCACCGCTTCGATCATCGGCCCGGACGATGTACTCAAGGTCATCGACCAGGGCGCCGACGACACCACCAATGCGGTTTCGATCCGCGCCTTCTTCAAGAAGGTCGCCAATGTCGCTGTCACCACCGAGACGGCGAAGGCGACCATCATCCAGACGCGCCACCGCATCCCTGAATATCCGCTCAGTGCCGGCCAGGTGCTGGTCTACCAGGTGCCGATCCCCGAACCGCTGCGCTTCCTCGAGCCGCGCGAGACGGAGACGCGCAAGATGCATGCGCTGGAGGAGTATGGCCTGATGCATGTAAAACTCTACGAGGACATCGCCAGGCACGGCCGCATCGCCACGACCTATGCCTATCCGGTCAAGGTCGAGGGCCGCTATGTGATGGATCCCTCGCCGACGCCGAAATTCGACAATCCGAAGATGCACCGTTCGCCGGCTTTGCAATTGTTCGGCGCCGGCCGCGAAAAGCGCATCTATGCGCTGCCGCCCTTCACCGATGTCGTCAGCCTCGACTTCGAGGACCATCCGTTCGAGGTGCAGACCTTCGACCAGCCCTGCGCACTGTGCGCGGCCGAGAACGTCTATCTCGACGAGGTCATCCTCGACGACCATGGCGGCCACATGTTCGTCTGCTCCGACACGGATCATTGCGAGAAGCGGCGGGCCGAAGGCCATCGCGGCCACCTTGCGCCCGAAACCCATCTTGCCCCAGAAAAAACGGAGCCGGCGCAATGACCGACGAACCGCTGCTGCGCGTTTCGGCGCTGTCCAAATTCTACGGCTCGCGCGTCGGCTGCGAGAACGTCACCTTTGACCTCTGGCCGGGCGAAGTGCTGGCTGTCGTCGGCGAATCCGGTTCCGGCAAGACGACTTTGCTCAACTGCCTGTCGACAAGGCTGCTGCCCAGCTCCGGCACCGCCAGCTACCGCATGCGCGACGGGCAGTTCCGCGAGCTCTACCGCATGAGCGAGGCCGAACGCCGCTTCCTGATGCGCACCGACTGGGGCTTTGTCCATCAGAACCCCGCCGACGGGCTGCGCATGACGGTGTCGGCCGGCGCCAATGTCGGCGAGCGGCTGATGGCGGTCGGCGACCGCCACTATGGAAAAATCCGCGCGACGGCGGTCGACTGGCTGTCGCGCGTCGAGATCGACGAGGACCGCATCGACGACGAGCCGCGCGCCTTTTCCGGCGGCATGCGCCAGCGCCTGCAGATCGCCCGCAACCTCGTGACCGGGCCGCGGCTGGTGTTCATGGACGAGCCGACCGGCGGCCTCGACGTCTCGGTGCAGGCGCGCCTGCTCGATCTTTTGCGCGGCCTGGTCACCGACCTCGGCCTCGCTGCCATCGTCGTCACACACGACCTTGCGGTGGCACGGCTGTTGTCGCAGCGCATGATGGTGATGAAGGACGGCCGCGTCGTCGAAAGCGGCCTCACCGACCGCGTCCTCGACGATCCGCGCGCGCCCTACACCCAGCTTCTCGTTTCCTCGATACTTCAGGTGTGATGATGGCGCTTGTACACCCCCCTCTGGCCTGCCGGCCATCTCCCCCTCAAGGGGGGAGATCAGCAGTTTCGATGCCTCGCCTATTCTTCAAAACAACGAATTGGCTAAGCCATGGGCGAGTTTCGATCTCCCCCCTTGAGGGGGAGATGCCTGGCAAGGCAGAGGGGGGTGCTGGCCCGCAAACGAATGGCGATTGGAGGACCTTCTGATGGCAACCCCGCTCGTCGTCTCCGACGTCGCCAAGAGCTTCACCATGCATCTGCGCGACGGAATCAAACTGCCCGTCGTCGCCGGCGTTTCGTTTGCGATCAGGGCCGGCGAATGCTCCGTGCTCGGCGGCCCTTCCGGCGCCGGCAAGAGCTCGATCCTGAAAATGCTGTACGGCAATTATGCCGCCGACGAAGGCCAGATCATCGTCCAGCACGAGGGCGGGCTGATCGATCTCGCAACGGCCAGCCCGCGCACCGTGCTTGCGGTGCGCCGGCTCACCATCGGCTATGTCAGCCAGTTCCTGCGCACCGTGCCGCGCGTCTCGGCGCTCGATGTCGTCGCCGAACCGCTGGTCGAGCGCGGCGAGGAGCGCGAAGTAGCGCGCGGCAAGGCACGCGCCTTGCTGGCGCAGCTCAACCTGCCGGAGAAGCTCTGGGCGCTGCCGCCGGCGACGTTCTCCGGCGGCGAGCAGCAGCGCGTCAACATCGCGCGCGGCTTCATCACCGAGCATCCGATCCTGCTGCTTGACGAGCCGACCGCCTCGCTCGACGCGAAAAACCGCGACGTGGTGATAACGCTGATCGCCGCCAAGAAGGCGGCGGGCATCGCTTTGCTCGGCATCTTCCACGATCACGACGTGCGCGAGGCGGTCGCCGACCGCGTCATCGACGTGACCGCCTTTGGCACCGGGAAAATCGCTGCATGACGAGGAAATTGTCGGAGGCGCCGCTGGTCCACGAGACGGCGGAGATCGAGAGCTCGACGCTTGGCCGCTGGACCGAGATCGCCGAACGCAGCCGGGTTTCCGAAAGCACGCTCGGCGACTATTCCTACATGATGCAGGACTGCGCCGTCTGGTGCGCGACGATCGGCAAATTCGCCAACATCGCCGCTAGCGTGCGCATCAATGCCACCAATCATCCGACCTGGCGGCCGACGCTACACCATTTCACCTATCGCGCCTCCGACTATTGGGACGACGCCGAGCACGAGAGCGAATTCTTCGCCCAGCGCCGCGCCAAACGCGTCACCATCGGCCACGACACCTGGCTCGGTCACGGCTCGACCATCCTGCCCGGCGTCACCGTCGGCGATGGCGCGGCGGTCGGTGCCGGGGCGGTCGTCTCGAAGGATGTGGCCCCCTACACCATTGTCGGCGGCGTACCGGCCAAGCCGATCCGCGAACGCTTCGACCGCCGCACTGCGGAACGCTACCAGGCGCTCGCCTGGTGGGACTGGGACCACGCAAGGCTGCACGCCGCCCTCGACGATTTTCGGGAACTGTCGGCGGAGGCGTTTTTGGAGAAATATGGCGGCTAGAGTCTTTCACGTTTTGACGGAAGCGTATCCGGCGTTTGCGAAGTAGTTCTTGCATTCGCCGGGTTCGATCGTCGCAACGAGGTGGCCGATG
>NZ_JAMYTU010000067.1:0-19951 GCF_040322615.1 Mesorhizobium sp. M0119 | reverse complement strand
GCATCAAGAAATGCGCCTGGAACGACGACTATCTCATCAATGCCATCACTCATATGCGATAGCCCTGCCCCCTTGGGGGGGAGATGTCCGGCAGGGCAGAGGGGGGTGTGAAGGAATGCCAACGTCCCGGTTGGCCCGCCTCGTTAGAACAGGAATGCGGCCGTGGCGGGGTTCGGGCCGGTGCGGCCGTCGGACGAATCCATGCCCCGGATAAGCTCGAGGTCCTTCGCTTCCAACTCGAAATCGAAGACATCGAAATTGGCGGCGATGCGGTCCTGGTGGATCGACTTTGGAATGACGATCAGCCCTTCCTGAAGGTGCCACCTGACGATCGTCTGCGCCACCGACTTGCCGTGTTTCCTGGCGATGCTTTCAAGCGTCGGATCGCTCAACAGCCGGCCGCTGCCCAGCGGGCTCCAGCTCTCAATGCGGATGTTGTGCCTGTCGTGGAATTCACGTTTGTCACGCTGCTGGAAGCGGGGGTGGAGCTCGATCTGGTTGACGGTCGGCGTGACGCCGGTCTCGCCGATGATCCGTTCGAGGTGGTCCTGGTTGAAGTTCGAAACGCCGATCGACTTGATCCGGCCTGATTGCCTGAGTTCGATCAGCGTCTTCCAGGCCTCGACATATCTGTCCTGGCTGGGCACCGGCCAGTGGATCAGGAACAGGTCGATCTGTTCGATGCCGAGCTTGCTCATCGTCTCGTCGAAGGCGCGCAAGGCGGCGTCGCGCTGATGCGCGCCGTTGCGCAGTTTCGAGGTGATGAACAACGCGCTTCTCGGGACGCCGGCCGAGCGGATCGCCTGCCCGACACCTTCCTCGTTCTGATAGCCTTCGGCGGTGTCGATCAGCCTGTAGCCGGCCTCGATTCCCCAGCGCACCACCTTGGCGGTGATGGCTGGATCGACCTGCCACACGCCGAGGCCGATTTGCGGAACGGCGGAGCCGTCGTTCAATCTGATTTGTTCAGGTCTATTCAGGGCAATCTGTTCAGGCATGTTCAGGTCCTTCTGCATCGTTCCGCCCGGCGCAGGCTCTATCTAGTCTGAATGGCCGCCAAAGCCAGTCGAAATCAGGAGAATGTGAGGAGACGGACGTGAAGCGCTGATCCTCCGCTTCGGGCCGACAGCTCTCTGTGACCCACGGGCTCCAGGGAACTCAATGCAGGACGACCCCACTATCGCGGATTCTGTGGTATTCTGTGAACTATCCGAGGAGGCGACTGCGTTGACCAACAGCTTGGAAGCCGAAGGGGCAAGAGACTGGTCGCCCCTGCTGGTCGCGGCAGAACAAGGCGATGCGGAGGCGGTTCGATCGGAATTGGCGGCTGGCGCCGACATCAATCAGTCGGACGACGGCGGCTGGTCTGCACTTCACCTTTCAGCCCTCAATGACCGCACAGCTGTGGTGGAGGCGCTGATCGAAGACCCGGAAATCGACGTGAATTCCAGAAACAAGTGGAAGAGCACGCCCTTGAGCCTTGCGTCGGCCAAGGGACATTACGCGTGTATCTCAGTCCTCGTGAGACACCCCCAAATAGAGATCAACGCGCGAGCTGACTACTACGGCAGAACGGCTCTTATCGAGGCGGCGAAGAACGGGCATCTCGAAGTCGTCAAGTTGCTCGTGGAGAATGGCGCGGAAGTAAATCTGACCGACAAGACGGGGAGAAACAACGCGCTCATCGAGGCTATCAAGGGGCGGCACTACGAGATCGCGGAATACCTGCTGGATTCTGGGAAAGTGAGCTTTATCAACAAAGAGATGAGGCTAAACGCCCTGATCTGGGCTGGCAGCTGCCACAACCCTCAGCTTATCGAAAAGCTGGAAGCCGCGATCCACAGTTTCTTCGACGGCAAATAAGGGCCTCGCCCTTGCTGTCGCGGGGCGCGTCCGTATCTCCCGTCACGTCGACACGCTCGATGGCGCAAACGGCCCCGCGGCGCTTCACAAAAATTATTCAACCAAACGGTTGACTATCTCAAAGCGTGCGTCTATATTCAACTACATGGTTGAATTAGAGACACCCCAGATGGACGCGGTTTTTCACGCCCTTGGCGACGCCACCCGGCGGCACATGCTTCGCGATCTCGCCGATGGCGAGAAAACGGTAAGCCAGCTGGCGGAACCCTTCGTGATGTCGCTCGCGGCGGCCTCCAAGCACATCAAGGCGCTGGAGAACGCAGGGCTTATTCGTCGAGAGGTGAGGGGCCGCACGCATCTGTGCCGACTAGCCCCTGGACCGCTGGCCAGCGCCCATCAGTGGCTCAGCTTCTACGAGCGCTTCTGGACCGGTCGTCTCGATGTTCTCGAACGCCTTCTTCGCGAAGAGGACGCACGCAAAGCCCAGGATGAGTCCAGGAAATCGCCCAACCCGAAAGAAGGAGACGAGCAATGAACCAGATGAGAACCATCGACGCCTATGGCGAGCTGAGCGAGCCCGCCACGTTCACCATCCAGCGCCTCTTGCCCGGCCCCATCGAGCGCGTCTGGGCCTATCTCACCGAGAGTGACTTGCGCCGGCAATGGATGGCCGCGGGCCAGATGGAAATGAAGGCCGGCAGCTCGTTCGAGTTGGTCTGGCGTAACGACGAGCTGACGGACCCGCCTGGCCAGCGACCCGCGGGCTTTCCCGAAGAGCATCGGATGGAGGGCCGGATCACCGAACTCGATCCGCCGCGCAAGCTTTCCATCACCTGGGGAAACACCGGCGGCGTCTCCTTCTTGCTGGAGGCGAAGGGTAGCGATGTGCTGCTCACCGTCGTTCATCGCCGCCTGCCGGAACGTGCAATCCAGCTCAACATCACGGCCGGCTGGCACATACACCTCGACCTGCTGGCCGCCCGCCTGGCGGGCAAGACGCCGACCTCGTTCTGGGACGGCTGGAGCCGCCTGCGGGAAGAATACGACCGCCGCCTGCCGGCCTGATGTAACTCGCGGCGGCCATCCCTGAGGTCGCCGCCAGCAACACGAAGCAACGCTGAAACGATGAAACGTGCTTGCATCCCGCAAGCCTGATGGAGGAAGTCATGCGCAAATTGATCGCTGGAATGAAGATTTCCGTCGACGGCAAGATGGAGGGACCCGAGGGTTACGCCGATTGGGTCGACGCGTGGTCGGACGAATACGGCCTGACGCCGCAAATCGACGCTTGCCTGCTTGGCAGCGTCATGTATGCCGGCTACGAGCGCTACTGGAGCGCCATCCAGAACGAGCCCGACAAGCCGCTGCCGATGACCGGCAAATTGCCGAAGCCGGCCGAGCTCGAATGGGCCCGCTTCGCCGCGCAGACCCCGCATTATGTGCTGTCGAACACAATGACTTCGGCGGCCTGGCCAAAGACGCGCTTCGTGCGGAATTTCGAGGATATCGCTGCACTGAAACAGCAGCCCGGCAAGGACATCTACCTTATGGGCGGCGCCCGAATTACCGCGAGCCTTATCGATGCCGGGCTGGTCGATGAGCTCAGGCTCATCGTCTATCCGCTGCTCGCCGGTGAAGGAAAGCCGCTGTTTGGGACGGCGAGAAATCGTCGTGGGCTCGAACTGCGCAAGGTCGAACAGCTTTCGGACGGCCGCGTCGGGCTGGTCTATGGGATCGGCTAAAGCGCGTCGCGTTCGATCGGCCTCATGCGACGCGCTTTGTGCGCGGCATGCATTAGCGCCAAGGTCAGGCAACGACGCCGCGGCAGGCCCAGGCGACATTGGCAAAGGACCTCGGGCCGTCGGGCCGGCCGGCCTCATAGGCGTCGCGCATGGCGGCGTCGGTGCGCGCCCGCTCTTCCGGGTCGAGCGTGGCCACATACTTACCGAGCGGCCCTTCGCCGGCGGCAATCGGCGCCCAGTAATCATCGAAATTTTGGTAGTCCATGCGGATCATCAACTGGGTTTCCGTAACGTCGCGGAGACCCTGTTCGACAAAGGTCCGTTTCATTTCACCCGGCTGCATCATCGGCTGCGTGCAATAGCGGGCACGCAGCTGGCGTCCGCCTTCACTGAGCACCGCCACCGTGTCGATCATCATGCGCATCCCCGGCATGCCGCCGAGATGGTCCCATACCGTCGCCGCGACGACGCCGCCCGGCCGCACGACGCGGCGCATCTCGGCGACTGCCTTGCCGGCTTCCGGCACGAAATGGAGCACGAGCAGGGCCAGGGCACGGTCGAACGCGCCATCCTCAAAGGGCAGGGCGCAGGCATCCGCCTGACGGATTTTTATCCGCGGATCGGTGTTGCGCCGGATTGCCTCCTCGACGAAAACGGCCGAAAAGTCGATCGCCGCGACCTCACCGAGGTCAGCGGCCTTGACGAGCGCGAAGGTCAGACTGCCGGTGCCGCATCCGACGTCGAGGATCTTTTCGCCGTCCTTGA
Source organism: Mesorhizobium sp. M0119 (assembly GCF_040322615.1). Lineage (NCBI taxonomy): Bacteria > Pseudomonadati > Pseudomonadota > Alphaproteobacteria > Hyphomicrobiales > Phyllobacteriaceae > Mesorhizobium > Mesorhizobium sp. M0119. The sequence continues at coordinate 15,581 of NZ_JAMYTU010000067.1, read as the reverse complement.
GGCCCGCGAAGCCGATGAACAGCGGCGCGAGCTTTTGGCTCCAGCGGCCCATGAGCTGCTCATAGCCGGCAGCATGGTGAACGTTGAAACTTGAAGTCATCGAAGCCTCCTCCCAAAGCCGTATGCTAGACTTCGGCAGCCGCTGACGAAAGCCACTTTTGGCGCGTGTTGGTTCGGCAGCCCGGAGCGCGCGAAGACATCGCCGGCCGGATTTGATGGCGCCGGCCAGCCAGCCTCCGTGGCCTCGACCACCTATTCGGCGGGCAACCCGCGGCGCTTCCATTCGCTGCGCGGCACCGGATCTCCGACACGGAAGGCGAAGGAAATGACTTTCGTCGCGTCCGGATCGACCTCGCAACGATAGCTCAAATCGTACCACTGCCCGTTGGCACGGAAGGCGGTCCTGGGAACTTGCATGATAGTGCCTTCCTTCAGCCTGAATGAACGCAAGAGGTCGGGAAAATAGGGGGGCGAGGCGCGGCGCAACTGTTCGCGCAATTCCGTGAGGCAGAGCTGACCGATCCGCACGGGGCGGGGTATATTGCCCATTGCGCTTGTCGCTATCGGATCACCGGTTGCTGCTTCCGAGAACAACGTCTTGGCTTGCTGAAGCTTCAAGGGTTTTTGCTCCTTGACGTTCGCTGGCTTGGGCTTAGGCGGCGCGGATGCGCCAGGCGACGGAGCCTGGTCTTTCCCCTCGACCGCTGTCACGGCAGGTGGCTGTGCAAGATCCTGGTTACTGGGAACTTGCGGCGCTAGCGATTGTTCCGAACCATCCTCCGCACTGTTGCCGTCCAGAGACTTGCGAGGACCGGCGTCCTTCTCACCGAATTGGAAGACAGGTCTCTGCGCGGCGACCTCACGGCTCGCCGGGGTCTCGATCTTGGCTTCCGGCTGCTTTTCCGGCTTGGGCGGTTCAGCGGGGGACGGAGGTTTAGTTTTTTCCGGCGGTTTAGGGGGCGGCACGATATCCACTGCGATGGGCTGCTCCTTCTGGGGCTGCGGGGGCGACAGCGGCAGTCCGAACAACAAAAGCGCGACGATGAGCAGATGCAGCGCAATCGAGGTGGGCAAGGCCCACCCGAATACCCGGCGCTGATCCCGTATCTCGTTTCTCATCGTGACCGGTGTGTGGAATGAAATATTGGCGGCATCAAGCATCGATGCCGCCAGACGTCGAAATAACCGGTTGCGAATCGAAAGTCGGCGGCTGCAACACGGAGCGGCATCCAATCGTGTGGCGTCGGCGTCCGCGCAGGGGACCGGGCCAGCAGCGCATGCAGCAAGTCGTCATTTCAGGCGGCTAGCAGGCACGCCCTGCCGGCACGGTGTCGCCGGTTGAAATCACAAGGAAACCGATAGCCCACCGTCAACCGCCAGCACGTGCCCGTTGACGTAAGCGGCAGCGTCGGAGGCGAGAAACACCACGGCTCCGCCGAGCTCCTCAGGCTGGGCCCAGCGGCCCGCGGGGGTTCGTGCCTCGACCCATTTGGTGAAGGCCTCGTCGCGCATAAGTGCGGTGTTGAGCTCGGTGGCGAAATAGCCGGGGGCGATCGCGTTGACGGTGATGCCGTGACGGCCCAGCTCAGCGGCAGTGGAGCGTGTCAGCCCGTGCAGGCCCGCCTTTGCCGCCACATAGGCGTGAATGGTGGGACGGCCAAGGATCGCTGCGACCGATCCGGTGTTTATTATGCGCCCGAACTTGTTTGGCAGCATCAGGCGCACCGCGTCGCGCATCATGCGGAAGCAAGCCGACAGATTGACGGCAACCACATGGTTGAAATCCTCGTCCTGCCATTCGACCAGCGGTTTCCGATGCTGGATGCCGGCGTTGTTGACCAGAATATCGAGGCGGCCGTGGCGTTCGACGATTCCTTCGAGCGACGCCCTTGAGATCGCCGCGTCGGTGACATCGAACGGCAGGGCTTCTGCACCGATCCTTTCGGCGGCCGCGGAAAGGGCGGCCATGTCGCGCGCATTGACGATCACCGTCGCGCCGTTTTCCGCAAGTGCCTTGGCCATGGCAAAACCAAGACCACGCGAGGCACCCGTGACCAATGCGACACGGCCCTTGAGCGAGAACAATTCCGGCATTGAGATCCCCTATGAAAAGGGCGGGAGTTTCCTCCCGCCCAAAAGCACTATTTGGCGACGCAAGTGTCGGCTGTCTCCGGAGTGCAGACATCGAGGCCCGTGTAGGTCGGGTCGGCCGGCGGAGCCTTGCCCTCCTTCATTTCCTTCAGCGCCATCATCGTCTTGTAGCCCATCTCGAACGGCCGCTGGCCGACCTGGCCAAGGGAGAAACCTTCCTTCATCTGGTCGATCTGTACCGGAAGCGTGTCGGCAACGACAAGGGCCAAGGCTTTCGAGGCGATCTTGTCCTTGTACGGTGCGACCGCGGCGCGGTTGGCATCGGGAATGAACTGCGGGAAGCCACCGGTTGGGACGAATGCGTCGAGGTTCGGGTTTTTCGCCATGATATCCTCGAACTGTTGCACCGAAAGCGGGAAATCATCGTTGGTGTAGAGCGGACAGCCTTCGATTTCGGTCCAGCCGTTCTGGCCCGTCAGCCGATCCCCGGGCGAGGCCGCCGATTTGGTGCCCGAAAGCGTATCGCGAATGCCCTGCATGCGCTCGTTGTGGTTGGCCGCCGCGGCGCCGCCGGACTGGATGCAGATCGTGCCGCCTTTGGGCTTGATCTGCATGACAAGCTTGGCGAGGTTCTCGCCGATCTCATAATTGTGCGTGCCGATATAGGCAACGCGCAGATCCTTGTTTTCGGGCAGGAGATCGGAGTCCCAGGTGAGGACCGGGATGCCGGCTTCCTTGGCGGCCTGCAGCGCAACCGCCATCGCCGCGGCGTTCGATGGCGACACGGCGATGCCGTCCACCTTCTTGGCCACGAGGTCCTGCACGATCTGCACCTGCTCGTCGCCGCCACCATGTTCGCCGGGGCCGATATACATGCACTCCACGGCGCCATTGGATTCGGCCTCGGCTTTCTTGCAGCCGTCGCGTGCCTGGTCGAAGAAAGGATTGTTCATATTCTTCGGCACCAGGGCGAAGGTGTATTTCGCCTGGGCGCCGGAAACGGCGAGCACCATTGCGCCAAGCGCCACGGCGGCCGTCAGCAGATGTTTTTTCATGTGACGTTCTCCTCCTGGGTGTGATCCCGCAAGCCTCCCGCCGGCGGGTTTCTAGCGGCGTTTTTTGGGCATCAAGACTGCCAGCGACGCGGCGAGAATCGATTTGCCGCCGGTTTGCATGCCCAAAAGAACCGCAAGAACGATGAAGGCGCCGACGAAGGCACCTTGCCAATTTGAATCGATGCCGGCCATCAGCAGCGCATTCCTGATCACCTCGAGGAAGGCCGAACCGATGATCGCACCGAAGGCCGTGCCGGCGCCGCCCATGAGGCTGGCGCCGCCAATGACTGTCGCGGCGATAACGCGCAGCTCATAGCCCTGGCCCATGGCATTGATGGCCGAGCCGTTGTAGCCGAGGAGCAGGAGCGAGGCGAGCGCGGCGGTGAAAGCCGAGAAGAGATAGGCCTGGAATTTAATCCAATTGACCGGAACGCCGGTGAGCCGTGCCGCCTCCTCATTGCCGCCGATGGCGAAGAGATGCCGGGCCCAGGCTGTGAAGTTGAATACGAAGCCGACAATCAGGGCCAAGATCACCATGGTCCAGAATTGTGACGACAGTTCTGGTATCCAATGCGGTGCCCAGTCGTTCGGACCATGCCGCGGCCATTTCCACTGACCGATTGCCTTCACGATCGGAGCATCGGGCCCGAACTGGTAGAGCATCTGGTTGGCCGAGAATACGACCGCCAGCGAGCGCGCGACGGACAGCATACCGAGGGTGACCACAAAGGACGGCATCCCGACATAGGCGACAAAGAATCCGTTGACCGCGCCACAGGCCAGACCGGAGAAAAGGCCCATGGCGAAGGCGACGTACCAGGGATAATGCCAGGTGAGGAACAGGCCGGCGACGATGACCACGAGACCCATGACGGAGCCGACCGACAGATCGATACCGCCGGTGATGATGACGATCGTCATGCCAAGTGCCATGATGCCGAAAGGTGCGAAATTGCGCGTCACATTGGCGACGTTTTCAGAGGTGCCGAAGCTCGGCTCCATCGCAGTCATCAACATGACGAGCGCGATGAGCGCGATCGTCACCCAGAAGGGCTGACTTGAAATCACACGCTGGAGAACTGTTTTTTCCTTGGTCGGGACGAAATCCGACATGGCCGGCCGGCCATGTTCTTCGACTGAGCCCTGAACGCCAACTGACTCCTGAACACTATTCGCCACGGATGGCCCCCGTTATCAGTCCAGTGATTTCCTCGGGCGATGTTTTGTCGGCTGGCTTGTCGGCAACTTTCGAGCCCCGCCTGAGGACGATAATGCGATCTGCCACGGCGAACACGTCAGGCATTCGGTGACTGATCAGCATGACGCCGACTCCTTGTGCTTTGAGGCGTCGGATCAGTTCGAGTACTTCCGCCACCTGGCGCACGGAGATGGCGGCCGTTGGTTCGTCCATCAGCACCAGCTTAGCATTTGAAAGCCGGGTCCGCGCGATGGCGACCGCCTGGCGCTGCCCACCCGACATCTTCCTGACAAGGTCGCGCGGCCGGGTTTCCGATTTGAGTTCCTTGAACAGCGCTGCCGAGCGGTCGATCATCGCCTGCTTGTCAAGAATCCTGATCGGCCAGAAGCCTTTCTTGATCTCGCGGCCCAGAAAGACGTTCTGCGCGGCCGTCAAATTATCGGCGAGCGCCAGGTCCTGATAAACGACTTCGATCCCCTTGGCGCGGGCCTGCACGGGCTGGTGGAAGTGGCACACCTCGCCTTCGACTACAATTTCGCCGTCGCTCGGAGGAAAATTGCCGGCCACGGTCTTGACTATCGTCGACTTGCCGGCCCCGTTGTCCCCCATCAGACCTACGACCTCGCCTCGTTCCACCTGGAAGCTGACGTCGGTCAGGGCCTGGATGGCCCCGAAATTCTTGGAGACGTGGCGAACCTCAAGCACCGGCATCGCGGTCCTCCCGGGACAACATTTATCGGTCTTGTCCCTGGTCAATGCACAGCAGCTAATCAGCGAAACGTATTCAACACAATCATTTATTAGGTCAGGCCTCCCGGCCGTAACGCGCCTCGTCCGAGTGTGACTTGTAGCTGCTGCAGAGCACCGAGGCGCTCGGCGGTCCTTATAACAATCACCAGGCGATCCTCAGCCTTGCGCCGCTTCATATCCGTTTCGGGTGAAATGAGTGGACATTTTGCGAGCGGCGCCAACGGCTCGGGTATGGTGCGCGGCAGAACACGTCATTCAAACACACGAGGACAGTGGCCAAGCCTGTCCCTAGCGTGCGTCGGCCAGAGCGCACGTCAGGAGATGAACCCGTTATTCGGGGGAGGCGAGGGTCAAGTGTTGAAAGTCCGCTCCGTAACGGCGCTGCACGAGAGGGATATTCGGTCATGAACTTCAAAGGTTTGATCAAGCGTGCCGAGACTGTGGAGAGAGCATTCAAGGAGCTCGAAACCGATTTGGCGGATGCGTTTAGCGAATGTCTCAACGTGGACGATCAGTCGCCGTTGAACGACGTCACTGTGCCGGATGAGACTGTGTCGGATGAGAATCTCGCGGCAACGGATGACAGCTCGCAACTTGAGGCCAATGCGGATGCCTTCGAGACCGCACGACGGCTGACCCCCCATACGCAAACCCGGCTGGCTGCCTTAAGTGCGGTCGATGGGCTCTTTCACGACGCGCAGGAGTATCTGGGGGAAATCAACGCGAAACTGTCGGAGATCGCGACCTCGCATCATTTGACAGGCGAATTCCTAAAACTTCTCCACGGCGACATTCTTCGCGCCAATGAATTGGAGCTGGCAAATACCGGCCTGACCGCGCAACAAAGAGTGCTGTCCGAACAGCTCCACGAAGCAACCAGAAAGCAGCGCGAGCGCGACAGCGCTATCGAGGCCCTGCAGCAGCACGAGGCGAGCCTGGTCGAGGACAAGGAAGCACTTCGCGGCGCGCTGGCGGCGGCAAGGCTGGAACTCGTTGTGGCAGGCAATGCGAGCGCAAAACGTGAGGCCGAGTTCGGCGAGCTTGTCAAAACGCTCTCGGCCAGAGCCGTCGAGGCCAACAGACGCTCGCGCGAGAACGAGATGCTGCGGGAGAAACATGTCAGCCTGTCGATCGACCTCGACAAGGCGCTGAAACGGGAGGCCGAGGCCCGGCACAGGCTGGACGAACTCTCGACGGTCCATGCCAATGACGCCGCGCAGGTTTCGGAACTGCTGGCCGCGCTTGGCAAGAGCGAGAAAGAGGAGATGCGGCTGCAGAAATCGCTCGATATGGCGCAGGCGAAGCTATCGGAAATGACGGAAGCGGCCCGCATCAGGGACGGTGACAGGCAAGCCGAGCTTGCACGCGGTGTCGCGGAGATGACCGGCTTGCGCTCTGAAATCGAGGATCTCCGATCGCGACTGGAGGCCACCTCCAACCAGAACAGCGAAGCCGCCAGCGAAATCGCCAGGCTCAAGGCTCAAGCGAGCGACGCGGTGGCGGAAAAGCAAATTGTCGAGCAAAAATTGTCTGCTCTCATGAAGGAGAGCGAAAACGACAAGATGAACCTTTCCGCGGTCAGCGCGAATTTTTCGCAGCTTTCCCTGCAGCAGGCATCCGAACAGATACAGTTCGACGTCCAGAGGCAGGAATGCGAGGATCTGCGAGCCGAAGTCGCGTCGCTTCAAGCCCGGGTCAAGGAACTGTTGCCCTATGAGCGGCTCCACAAGGTCACCAACGCCAGGCCGCGTGAAGAAGGCGTGGTCGAGATCACCGCCGCGGTGGCGGAGAAGGCCCGCGCCAGCAGGCGGCGCCTCCGCCTGCGCGCTGCATCCTAGCTCAGGCGCGGCAGTCTGAATTTCGACTGGTGCGAAGCGGACATCCGCCAATGAATGGCGGGTCGAGCGTGAGGCTGGCCTTCCCTGCGTCGGCCTGCGATAGTGCACGCCGGTGAAGCGGAGGGGGCTGAGCATGCGGCTATTCACAAACCGGAACCACCTCCGTTGGAGGATGTTGGCCTTCATCGCAATCATGGTGCTTTTGCCGAAAGCGGCGTCGGCCGATACCATCCCACCCGACAGGATCGCCGCGGCCCTTGCGAAGCTCGAGTTGCTCGCGGAAGGCGTCGTCGCGGATGGTAGCGTGCCCGGTCTGGCCATCGGCGTCGTGCATGGCGACGAGGTGATCTTCCTCAAGGGGTTCGGGCATCGCGAAGCCGGAAAACCGGAGACCGTCGATGCGGACACGGTGTTCCAGATCGCTTCCCTCTCCAAGCCGGTCTCCGCCACCGTCGTGGCGGCGCTGGTCAGCGAGGGGATCGCTTCGTGGGATTCCAAGATCGCCGACCTCGATCCGGCTTTCCGACTCGCTCAGCCTTATCCGACCAACGAACTCACGATCCGCGACCTGTTTTCGCACCGCAGCGGACTTCCCGGCACGGCGGGCGACGACCTCGAGGACATTGGCTATGACCGCGCGGAGATCCTGCGCCGCCTGCGGTTCGTGTCGCCGTCATCGAGCTTTCGTGCCGGCTATTCCTACAGTAATTTCGGACTGACCGAGGGGGCCGTCGCGGCCGCGAAGCCGACGGGCAAGCCGTGGGAAGAGGTCGCCGAAGAGAAGCTCTACCGCCCGCTTGGAATGGCCTCGACCAGTTCGCGTCATTCGGACTTCATCAAGCACGCCAATCGTGCCGAACTCCACGCCAAGATCGATGGCGCCTGGACCGCGAAGGTCCAGCGCTATCCGGATGCGCAGGCGCCAGCAGGCGGCGTCAGTTCTACTGCACGCGATCTCTCGCAATGGATGCGCCTTGTGCTCGGCAACGGGGCCTATGCCGGCAAGACGCTCATCAAGGCCGATGCGCTGGACCAGACACATATTCCCTTGATGGTTCGCGGCAAGAACCCCGTCTCCGGAGGCGAGGCCTTCTACGGCCTCGGCTGGAATGTCGAATTCGGCCGGCACGGGCCGATCTGGGGTCATGCGGGCGCCTTCAGCGCCGGCGCACGCAGTCTGGTGATGCTCTTTCCCGAGGAGAAGCTTGGCATCGTCGTCATCGCCAACGCCTTTCCGACAGGCGTGCCGGAGGGGCTGTCCGACAGCTTCGCCGATCTCGTCTTCGACGGAACGCTGGGGAAGGATAAGGTAAAGGCATGGAATGATATCTATGCAGGCATGTTCGGCCCGGTGATTGCGGCGGCCAAGGCCACCTATGCCGCGCCGCCCTCTCCGGCAAGTCCGGCGGCGCCGGCCAGCGCCTATGCCGGCCGTTACTTCAACGACTTCATCGGCGATGCTATTGTGTCGGGCGAAGGAGAGGCTCTTGTCCTCAAGGTCGGGCCCGCCGGTGCGCGGTCCTATTCACTGAAGCATTTCGACCGCGACCTCTTCCTGACCTTCCCCGATGCCGAGATGCCGGACAGGCCCTCGGCCGTCAGCTTTGCCGTCGGCCCCGACGGCAAGACGTCGGCCGTGACCATTGATTTTCTCAACGACAATCATCTCGGCACGCTGCAACGCGTGGGGGATTAGCCGCCGCGAGGGAGCCTTTGCCGGATCAGGATGCCGGGCCGAACTGGAGCAATTTGAAGCAATCGCCGCTGCCCGATGTCGCCTGCGTCAGGAAGGGTTTCGACCGGTCGATCCATTCCTGGTGCGATCTGGCATCGGTTTCGATCTCATTGGCCGGTGCAAGCTTGACGAAGCCGCGCCCCTTGCTGAAAAGCCAGCACGCGCGACCGAGAAACCGCCTGCTGCGCTGGCGCAGGAGGTCGGCATCATAAAAGACGTCGAGCACCTCCTGCTTGATCTTCCGCTCCTTTTCGGGATTGGCGATCGCAACCTCGATCGGCTCGCCGCCGATCGCATCCTGCAGGTCCTTGTAATCAAGGGCGATCTGGGTGGTGGCATATTTGATGTCGCTCTCGTCCCGGACGATGTTGAACCATAGCGTGGGGTCGAGCTCGTTGGCGACGAACGATGCTTCGAAATCGCGTGACAGATTGAGAATATCGAATCCCTGAACATCGACGTCGCGCTCGACCAGAAGGATCTGGGAAACCTGCTTGGCGAGCGCCGTTCCGTTGCCGCTGACCGCGGCATTGTTGCCGCCGAGTTCCGGACTGACATAGGCGCCGCCATCATCCAGCAGCGCATCGAATTCGCCGAGGGCCTCCACGACAGCGCTGCCGCGGGCAATACGCGCCGCCAGTTTGGCGAGAACCTGCTGGAACTCCGTTTCGCGTTTGCGCTGGTCCTGATAATTCTGCTGGAAAAAGAAGATGAAAAGCGACACGCCAATCCCGATCATGATCACGCCCAGCTGCGAAAAGATATTTCGATAATATTCCAGCAGCTTTTCACGATGGCGCACGTCGTCGCGCACGCTGTGCGCCACACGAAGATTGACGATCAGCGAAACGATCAGGAGCCCGGCACCGACCAGGATCAGGCCGCCGATCAGCAGGTAGCCATAGCCCGAGTTCAAATCCATTCTTTGCCGCGCTCCCCGAAACCCGAGACAGCGCAGACTAATACCGTTCGGCTTCAACACCTACGTTTTCATAGGAGCGCCGGCGAAGGATCCCCACCATTCGGCCACTGTTCTTACCGCCAGGACTATGCTCGCCATCCGCCTCGTTTCATGGCGGTCTTCTCGCGGCCGGAATTCAGGCCGCGTGCTTGGAACCAATGACGGCCGAGACTGTTCAGCTATGACTTTGATACGACGCTGGCGTGCCCGGCCCGGTTGGGCATGCGGCGATCTTGAGGAGTTCTCATCATGAAGATTTCGGCCAGATTTCGTTCAGCCGCGGTTGCGGTCATCGCTGCCGTGGGAGTTAGCTTTGCCAGCGTCGCGCATGCCGACAGCGGTACGATCCGCTTCGCCATCTACAAGGCGGCTTTTTTCATCGGCGGCTCCGGAGGCGAGGGCACACTGACCTTCCATGGTCGCCGATATCCCATCTCGGTCGGCGGCATCTCGGGCGGCCTCGCCTTCGGCGCCTCCAAGACCTATTTCAAAGGTACCGTGCGCCACATACGCCGCGCCCGGGATGTGACGGGGGTGTACGGTGCAGCGGGCGGTGGCGGCGCGCTCGGCAAAGGGGCCCAGGTGATCGTCATGACCAATGACAAGGGTGCCCAACTCGAACTCACGGGCAGGCAGGTAGGCCTGCAAGTCAATGCCGATCTCAGCGGTATGAGCATCTCGCTGAAATAAGGACAGTCACTGCATTCGTCATTCCTTGGATGGGCCGGATTTGGCGGCTCCAAACCGCAGCCCATCCATCAGCAGCGACACCAATCGGCGCGAGCGGTCGCGCCAGTCCTTGGTGTCCGGGGCCGAATAGATGCCGCCCAGCGCATGCAGCACGTCGGAGGCATCGACGTCGCTGCGGATCGAGCCGTTGGCGACCGCGGCATCGATCAGCCGCCGCAAAGCCAGCGTCACCCTGCCCGAAACGTCGGAGAACAGGGTGGAGTTGGTTGTGAGCAGGATGCGCAGGCTTGTCGACAGCCCGCGCTTGGTGGCGATGTAGTCGACGAAGCGCTGCATCCATTGTTCGAGCGCGACGTCGGGCGCATGATCGTGGGCGAGTTCGTCGGCCGCCTGGCACAGTCCTTCCACTTCGCGCCGATAAACCACCTCAACCAGATGCTCGCGGGTTGGGAAATGCCGGTAGAGCGTGCCGATGCCGACGCCGGCCTGGCGCGCAATCTCCTCCAGCGAGGCATCGACGCCATGCGCGGCAAAGGCTTTTGCCGCGACCTCGACCAGCGCGTCGCGGTTGCGCTGCGCATCGGCGCGCAGCGGTTTTGCAACGGCGGCTTCGGTTTTGTCTCCAGGTATGACGGGCGGCTCCGCGGCCAATTTTTTCTCCAGTGTTGATCCGAAGCATAACCGAACAGGCAGGCCCCGTTTCAAGAACGCAGACGCTTCCACCTTCGTTACGTCTCCGACAAACATAATCGCAAGTAATCACAGGATCGAGTCTGGCCGGCGTTCCGCATCTTGCCTGTCCCGGTGGATGACGACGGAGGATATTTCCTCGCGCGGCCGGCACTCCTCATCTGTTCGGCTGATGCCTCCAAGCAAAAATGAGCCCATGTTGAGCACGATCCCCTCAGGATCATTGGACTGTCCTGCCCCTACAGACAGTCCAGAGAGCACCACCGGCTTGGGCCGGTGGTGCTTTTTTGTCTCCAGGCATGACGGCTGGCTGCCCTGCCAATTCTCTCCAATTTCGATCAATTTCGATCCGGGGCTTGAACAGGGCAGGGCAGGCCCTTAGGTAATAAACGGAGGCGCCTCCGATTTGTGGAGCGCCTTTATCATGTAATCACGGGATCGGGTATGTCACGTCTTTCGACCTCGCAAGCCGCAGCCCTCCCGGAGGTCGCACCAAGTCAAGCGGACCCCCTCTGCCCTGCCGGGCATCTCCCCCGCAAGGGAAGAGATTAGCCTTCACCTAGCCATAAGCTGACCTTGCCGCTCGCCGGCCGGGCGCCAGATCATCCCCTTCGCGTCAAGCAACTGGAGCCAGACGCCCCATGACAAGCAAAACCCGAACTCCAATCCAACTTCAAATCAACGGACATCGACATGAGCTGGAGGTCGAACCGCGCGTTACCCTGCTCGACGCCTTGCGCGATCATCTCGGCCTGACCGGCACCAAGAAGGGCTGCGACCAGGGCCAATGCGGCGCCTGCACCGTGCATGTCGACGGCCAGCGCGTGCTGGCTTGCCTGACGCTTGCCACCCAGGCTGAAGGCAGGGACATCACCACCATCGAAGGGCTTGCCGGGGAGGACGGCACGCTGCATGCGGTGCAGGCCGCCTTCCTCGAACAGGACGCCTTCCAGTGCGGCTATTGCACGCCGGGCCAGATCATGTCGGCGGTCGCCTGCATCTGCGAGGGCCATGCCGGCTCCGACGAGGAGATCCGCGAATACATGGCCGGCAATCTCTGCCGCTGCGGCGCCTATCCGCATATCGTTGCCGCCGTGCGCCAGGCGGCCGTGGAGGCCGCATCATGAGGGACTTTTCGTATCTCCGCGCCGGCTCCGTCGATGCGGCCCGTGAGGCAGCAGCACTGCCGGGCGCCATGCTTTTGGCCGGCGGCACGACGCTTGTCGATCTCGCCAAATGCGGCGTTGCCGAGCCCGAGACGGTGGTCGACATCACCCATCTCAAGGGACTGGACACGATTGCCGTCAATGACCGGGGCGCCCTGATCGGCGCGCTGGCCAGAATGAGCAGCGTCGCCGACCATGCCGATATCAAGAGCAGGTTCCCCGCCATCTCGGAAGCGTTGTGGCAGGCCGCGTCGGCGCAGCTGCGCAACATGGCGACGATCGGCGGCAATCTGATGCAGCGTACGCGCTGCCCCTATTTCTGCGATCCGGCGAATTTCCCCGCCTGTAACAAGCGCTCGCCCGGCAGCGGCTGCTCGGCGATTGGCGGCGTCACCCGCGGCCATGCCGTGCTCGGCACCAGCGAGGCCTGCATCGCCACCTATCCCGGCGACCTGGCGGTTGCACTCGTCGCCTTCGACGCGATCGTCCATCTCGGCGACCGCCAAATCGCCGTCGATGATTTTTTCCTCCTGCCCGGCAGCACGCCCGAACGGGAACATGCGATCGCGCCCGGCGAGATGATCACCGCGATCGGCATTCCCGCTTCGGCCGCCGCTCGCCGCTCGACCTATCTCAAGGTCCGCGACCGCCAGTCCTATGAATTCGCCGCGGCAAGTGCCGCGGTCGGTATCGAATTTGAGGCCGACGGTAGGACGATCCGCGATCTGCGCGTCGCACTCGGCGGCGTCGCCACCAAACCATGGCGCGCCCGCGCCGTGGAAGAGGCGCTGAAAGGCAAAGTACTCGAGCCGGAGCTCGTCAGGCAAGCCAGCCTGCTCGCCGTCGAGGGCGCCGTCGACCATGACGCCAACCACTACAAGATCGAACTGGCGCCGCGCGTTGTCGCCCGCGCCATCCTAAAAATGGGAGAAACGGCATGACCATTCACGAGTTGAGAACAAGACCCGGCGATGCCAAACGCGGCGACGCTTCGGACGGTGCCGTCCTCGCGGATCAGGTCGGCGGCCGGCTGTCGCGCGTCGACGGCCCGGCCAAGATCACCGGTGCTGCCAAATACGCCGTCGAGCATCAGCTCGAGGGGCTCAGCCATGCGGTGCTGGTCGAGAGCACCATTGCCGCCGGCCGGGTGCGTTCGATCGACACGGCGGCGGCCGAAGCAGCGCCCGGCGTGCTGCTGGTGCTGACGCCCGACAATATGCTGCCGCTGAGAACCGCAACGGACTGGCTGGGCACGCCGCCCCCGGACGTCGTCTATTGCCCGCTGGCGCGCGACATCACCTTCAGCGGCCAGCATCTCGCGGCGGTGGTGGCCGAGAGTTTCGAGCAGGCGGTCGCGGCCGCAGCACTGGTCAAGATCGCCTATGACGAGGCGCCGGCGATCGTCGACCTCAGCGATCCAAAGGCCGGCGACGGCATCCCCGTCGATGCGATGACCAAGGAATGGGGCGAGGCGGAGACAGCGTTCGCCTCGGCTCGGGTCAGGATCTGCAACGCCTACAACACGCCACGCGAATACCAGGCGCCGATGGAGCCGCACGGCCTGATCGCAAAGTGGCAGGGCGACCAGCTGACGGTCTGGGAGCCGAGCCAATGGCTCGACGGCATGGCGCGGACCTATGCCGAATGGTTCGGCGTGCCGTTCGAGAATGTGCGCCTTGTCTCGCCCTATATTGGCGGCGGCTTCGGCTCCAAGGCGTTCGCCTACGGCTACGGCGCGGTGGCGGCGGCGGCCGCGAAAATGCTGGGTCGGCCGGTCAAGCTGGCGGTCACCAGGCCGCAGACCTTCACCGCCTATGGCGGACGGGCGGCGACGCGCCAGACGGTGGCGCTCGGCGCCAACGCAGAGGGTCAGATTCAGTCGATCGTGCATCGTGGCGTCAACGAGACCTCGGTCGACGGCATGTGGGTCGAGCCGCTCGGCTCGGTAACCTCGGTCATGTACGCCACGCCGAATTTCTCGTCGCGGCAGAACGTCGTGCGGGTCAACACGGTGGTGCCGGGGGCATTGCGCGCGCCGGGCGAGAACCCGAGCGCTTTCGGCATCGAAAGCGCCATTGACGAACTCGCCTATGAGGTCGGTATCGATCCGCTGGAAATCCGGCTCAGGAACTATGCCGAGCAGGATCCGCATGCGAAGAAGCCGTGGTCGACACGGCAGCTGCGCGAGGCCTTCGCGGCCGGCGCCGAAGCCTTTGGCTGGTCGAAGCGGACGCCCCAGCCGCGTTCGATGCGCGACGGCAACCAGCTGATCGGCTGGGGTGTCGCCGCCGGCACCTACCCGGTGCGGCGCGCCTATGGCGAGGCGGTCGTGCGCATTCTCGCCGACGGCTCGGTCGAGGTCGAAAGCTCGTCGATCGACATGGGGCAGGGTACCTACACGATCCTGGCGCAGACGGCCGCCGAAGTGGTGGGCGTGCCAGCGGAGAACGTGGTGGTGAAGCTGGGTGACTCCCGCTATGCCCGCGCCGGCGTCACCGGCGGTTCGCGGCTGGCCGGGGTGATGACGGGTGCTGTGCACAAGGCGGCGAGTGCCGCGCTCGACCAACTGATCGGGCTCGCCATCAGCGATCCGGCTTCGCCGTTCCACGAACTGCAGGCCAACACGCTCGTCGTCGCCAATGGCCGCATCGCCTCGCCGCGCGGCAACGGGCCTGAAGTTTCGATCGCCGAACTGCTCAGGAGCGTCGGGCGCGAGCATATCGAGGCGAAGGGCGACACCATGCCGGCCAATTCGACGGTCGAGGACCGCTACAAGAACTACACCACCATAGCCATGGCGCTGCCGCACACGGAGGGCGACTATTCCCGCCACAGCTGGTGCGCACATTTCATCGAAGTGCGCGTCGACGAGGACTTTGGCACGGTTCGTGTGTCGCGCGTGGTGTCGGCGCTGGATTCGGGCCGGCTGTACAACCCCAAGCTCGCCGAAAGCCAGTGGAAGGGCGGCATCATCATGGGCATCGGCCAGGCGCTGCTCGAGGAAGGCATCGTCGACCGCCGGCATGGGCGCATCGTCAACAACAACCTCGCCGACTATCTCATCGCCACCAATGCCGACATTCCAGACATCGAGGTGATCTCGGTCGGTATTCCCGATCCGCATTCCTCGGTGCTCGGCGGCAAGGGGGTCGGCGAGCTGGGCATCGTCGGCGTGGCGCCGGCGATCGCCAACGCGGTATTCCACGCCACGGGGAAAAGGGTGCGGGACCTGCCGATCACGCTGGAGAAGCTGATTTAGGCGGAGGCGGTGAGGCTGCCGATCTCCTCTCAAGACCTGGGTTCCTCGCCCACCGCGAAGCGGGGGAGAGGTGGCCGCGAAGCGGCCGGCGACGGGCCGTCGTAGCGCGCGGGCCCCGCTCGGTGGCGGGGTGGGCGCGCCCCCACAC
>NZ_JAMYTU010000066.1:0-20003 GCF_040322615.1 Mesorhizobium sp. M0119 | reverse complement strand
TGACGAGAGAGCTGCTACTCTCTCCCAGCGGTTCATTCTCGCCTCTTCGCAATGAATGTCATAAGACAAGCGCGTCGCGTTCGACCGGCCTCATGCGACGCGTTCTTGTTTTATGCATGTCGTTGTCGCAAAACCGCTGCACACTTTTGCGCGACAAGCGTTAATCGAACAGGCTCGACACCGATTCCTCGGTCGCCGTGCGCGAGATCGCCTCGCCCATCAGTTCGGCGATGGAGATGACGCGGATATTGGCGGCGTCCAGCACTGCCTGGGTCGGCTGGATGGAATCGGTGATGACCAGTTCCTGCAGTTTCGAGGCGCCGATGCGGGCGATGGCGCCGCCGGACAAAACGCCATGGGTAGTATAGGCGGTGACACTGGTGGCGCCGTCTGCAAGCAGCGCATCGGCCGCATTGCACAGCGTGCCGCCCGAATCGATGATGTCGTCGATCAACAGGCAATCCTTGCCACGCACGTCACCGATGACGTTCATGACTTCCGATTCGCCGGGGCGCTCGCGGCGCTTGTCGACGATGGCAAGCTGGGCATCGATGCGCTTGGCGAGCGCGCGGGCGCGGACCACGCCGCCGACATCTGGCGACACCACCATGACATTGGCAAGCTGCTTGTATTTCGCCTTCACGTCGCGGGCCATGACCGGCACGGAAAACAGATTGTCGGTCGGGATGTCGAAGAAGCCTTGAATCTGGCCGGCATGGAGATCCAGGGTCAGCACCCGGTCGACGCCCGCCCTCGTGATCATGTTGGCGACCAGCTTGGCCGAGATCGGCGTGCGGCCAGAGGCACGGCGATCCTGCCTGGCATAGCCGAAATAAGGAATAACCGCAGTGATGCGCTTGGCCGAGGAGCGCATGAAGGCATCAATCATGATGAGCAGTTCCATCAGATGATCGTTGGTCGGGAACGAGGTGGACTGCAGGATGAACACGTCCTCGCCGCGCACATTCTCCTGTATCTCGACGAAGATTTCCTGGTCAGCGAAGCGCCTGACGCTGGCCTTGCCCAGCGGAATGTTGAGGTAGCGGGCGACTGATTCGGCCAGCACCCTGTTGGAATTGCCCGCGAAGAGCTTCATGCACCGTTCCTGGCGAAGGATTGAGAGACTCCGATAGACACTCCAGCCTCTTAGTCGGGCTTTTAGCGGCCCGCGCCGGTATTGCAAGCGTCGTGAATGGGAATCCGCCGGCTAATCTCAATAAACGCTTACGGCTTGACGATGCGGCGATAGGTCCACTTCAATGCCGACGGAATCGGGATAGCTCTATCTTTCAGTCTGAGCATGATCTTTCCGAAAACCGGATTCCACTTTTCGGAATCATGCTCCAGGTCAGCCGGCGCCACCGCCAAGCCAGGTGGCGAACTGGTCGATTGTCTGGTCGGCGATCGCCTGCATGGTCGCCGGCGCCACCGCCGCCCAGCCTTCGCCGCCACCAACGGAGGGCGCCTTCTGCTGGCCATTGATGCGATGCAGCCGGTTGCCGGCCGGGTCATAGATGTCCCAGACGTAGATGACGGTGGTGTCCTTGCCTTCCGACATGGTCGAGAAATAGCCCTTGAGCACATGCGTGGGAGTCTGGTCGGTGCTGCCGGCCAAGGTAATGCCGCGCTGTCTGGCACGTGTCTGAAGCTCGGCGGTCAGCGGTGTCGCGGCCTCTACCGAGGCGCCGACGATCGGCGCCACCTGCAGCCGGGTCCGCGCAATAGCAGCGGCGCTTTTGGCGGGCGGCACGGCTGCTGCAGCGGAAGGCTGCGCTGTATCTGCAGTCTGCGCGGTGCCGGCAGGCTGCGCCGGAGTTGACGGGGGCGTTGCGGCACCTCCGGCTCCGGAGAGCGATTGCGTCGATTGCGGGGCGATGGCCGAGGGTTCGAGAACGTCCTTCGCGTTGGTGCAAGCCGCCAGTGCCAGCGCCACGAGCAATGACACGGTCGTCACATGCGATCGTCTCATTAGCCTGAAAACTCCTTGGCGACGAACGCCCCTCACACTCTGTCCATTATGGATTCACTGCACGATCAAGTCGAGATCATGGCGAGACAGCGGCTTCGGCTGGGATTCGGTCGTCAGATAGGTGCGGCCAAGCGTCATCGCGGTTTCGGTTTCGGAGTCCATGATGATCATATGGGCGAACAGCGTCATGTTCGGCGCGATCGGTTCGGGATTGCCCTGATAGAACATCGGCATATCCATCCAGGACGGGGTGAAGCGGGCGCCGAGCGAATAGCCGCAGGCATTGAGCCGGTGCTTGGTCAAATTGTGGGCTTCGAGCGTGCGGGCATGGGCGTCGAACACGTCGCCGAACGTGTTACCGGGTGTCATCGCCTTCTCGACTGCAAGTAGCGCGGCGCGTGCGGCATCGAACAATTCCTGGTGGCGTTTCGATACCTTGCCGGTCAACACCGTGCGCATCATTGCCGCATGATAGTGGTGGAAGACACCGGCCCATTCGAGCGTCAGCTGGTCGTTCTTGGTGAGCTTGCGGCGACCGGCCTTGTAGCGGCAAAGCAGGGCGTCGACGCCGGAGCCGATGATGAACTCGTTGGCCGGATAATCGCCGCCGCCAGCAAAGATCGCACCTTGCATGGCGGCCAGGATCAGCGCCTCATCGCCGCCCTGCTTGATCAGCGGCAGTGCTGCGTCCAGCGCGTCGTCGGCCAGATTGGCGGCTTTTTCCGCCTTGGCGATTTCGGCCGGGCTCTTGAACAGCCGCAACCGGCTGACAATGCCGGAGGCATCCGCGATCTGCCCGAAGGTCTGCAACTGCTCGTCGAGGCGCCGGCCATTATAGGCCGTCAGGCCGTGGGTATCGTATTCGACGCCGATGCGGGCGCCGAGCAGGTCGAGCTCGTTGAGCAGATTGCGCAGGTCGACCGCCGGATTGGCGCCGTTGCGGTCCGTCCACAAAACGATGTTGTCGATGATCGAGGTGTGGCGCGCCTGGCGCAAGTCGGCCGAACGCGTCAGCAGCACCATCGAGCCGTCGGCCTTGACCACCAGGCACTGGAAAAAGCAGAAGCCGAACGTGTCGTAGCCGGTTAGCCAATACATGCTTTCCTGGGCAAACAGCAGGACGGCGTCGAGCTTCTTTTCGGCGATCTCGATCATCAGTCGATCGCGCCGCGCGTCGAATTCCGAGCGTTCGAAATGCAGCGCCATCAGTCAGTCTCCAAAACGATTGCCGAAACCTGCCGCCCGTAGTCGGGCTCGTTGCGATGCGTGCTGCGCCGATAGGAGTAGAAAAGCTCTTCCTCGGCATAGGTGCAGCGGCCAAGCCCTTCGGCGCTGACGCCAACCTTGGTCAGCCGGTCGACCGTGTAGCGGTTGAGATCGAACATCGCATGTCCGGCATTTGCGGAGGGCGCGAAATAGCGGGTATTGCGAGCATCGGCGTCGACGAAGCGGGCGACGAATTCCGGTCCGACCTCGTAATTCTGTGGGCCGATGGAAGGACCGAGCACTGCGACGATGCGGTCACGCCTGGCGCCGAGGCTCTCCATTGCCGCGACGGTGTTTTCCAGCACGCCAGTGAAAGCGCCTTTCCAGCCGGCATGGGCGGCGCCGATAATGCGCGCCTCGGCGTCGGCGAAGAGGACCGGTCCGCAATCGGCGGTCGAGGCGCCGACGGCAATGCCCGGCCGATCGGTGACAATGGCGTCGGCCTTGGGCCGCTCGCCGGCAAAAGGCTCCCTGGCAATGGCGACGTCCGGCGAATGAACCTGGTGAGCGGTCAGCAGATGGTTTGCAGGCACGCCCATCCATTCGGCGACCCGGCGGCGATTCTCGCGCACCAGCGTCTGGTCGTCGTTCGAGCCGGTGCCGATGTTGAGGCCCCGGTAGATGCCGCTGGAAATGCCGCCAACGCGTGTGAAGTAGCCGTGGCGGACGCCTTGCGCCGTTTCCAGCAAGCGCGACCGAACGGGATCCGGTTTGGTCTGATTCAGCATGGGGGCTTTGTTGTCCGTATGGGCGATTTCGTCAAGCGAGTTGAAGACGGGCGAGTTGAAGACGGGTGAGTTGAAGACGGGCGCAGTTGGTAAGTTGAAGGCTGGCGCAGTTGATGTCGGGCGCTAGTCGGAGATGGGAGAGTGGGAGATGCGGCAGCGAAAAGTCAATCCGTGCTTGGAAACGGCGGAACGGCAATGCCGGCGGGGAGGACGGCAAGCACCTTGAAGAGTTCGCCCATGGCTTGCGGGCCGGCGAGGCGCTCGACGTCGGCCGCGATCTGTTCGCGAGCTGCCTCATCGGCATTGGCGCCGAGCCGGCCTGCCCGTTCGAGAAGCCCCATCTTGAGCAGGAATTCACCTTGCGTGGAGAGGTGGGCATCGAGGCCGTGTGCCCGAACGGTTGCCGCGAGGGCAGCGAAATCGACATGGGCGGTGAGATCGGCCTGCCCCGGATTGGCCAGCACGTCCTCATGACCGTGCTTGCGCAAGGCCTGCAAGGTGTCGCCGATCCCGGGCTGGAGGTGACCGTAGTCGAGAAACAGGCCGGCGCCGCCAAATCCGGCAAGTCGCCCGGCGATGGCCGCCATCAGGGCGGCGCGGGCTGGCGCCACCTCGACGATCGCACCTTGCGGCGCATTCTCGGCACCCTCCGGCAGCAGCATCGGGTCGAGCGAGCCGGCGCCGACGAAAAAGCGCAGCCGGTTCGCATTGTCGAGACCGATCATCCGTTCGCGCCAGCCGGCTCCAGCGCGGACGAACTGGCGGATGGGCACCGCGTCAAACAGCTCGTTACCAACAATCAGAAGCGGCCCCTGCGGTAGTGTGTCGACGGCCCCATGCCAGGCGATGGTGGCCGACGTCCCGGCAAGCGTCCGTTTCTGGACTTCGGTCAACCGCGGACTGGTCTCGATCAAGGCGAACGATGCGCTGGTCGTAAGCGTCCGATCGAGCCGCGAAAGCGTGCGCAGCATATCTCTCATCAGCGTGCCGCGGCCGGGGCCTATTTCGGCGATGGCGACCGGCGTCGGCCGGCCGATCGCCAACCACGCCTGGTAGAGCCAGATGGCGACCAGCTCGCCAAACATCTGGCTGATCTCCGGCGCGGTGACGAAGTCGCCGGCGGCGCCAAACGGCTCGCGTGTCGTATAATAGCCGTCCTGCGGATCGAACAGGCAGAGCGCCATGTATTCGCTGATGGGGATCGGTCCCACCGCACCGATCAGCTCGGCGATGCGGGTCTTCAGCCGCGTCATGCCGGCTGCGGTTTTGTCACCGGCTTAGCTGTAGCCATCGCCCAGATGCCGGCCAGCACCATCGGCAGTGACAGCACCATTCCCATGGTCAGCCAGCTCGTGCCAAGGAGGTAGCCAAGCTGCTGGTCGGGCTCGCGAAAGAATTCGACGAAGATGCGCGAGGCGCCATAGCCGGCGATGAAGGCGCCGCCGACGAAGCGCGGCGTCTTCAGCTTGAGCCGCGAATGGGTGAGGAAGCGCAGGACAAGGAACAACACCAGCCCTTCGAGGAGCGCCTCGTAGATCTGGCTCGGATGGCGTGCAAATGGGCCGCCATTGGGGAATTTGAATGCCCATGGAACGTCGGTCGGCCGGCCCCACAGTTCGGAATTGATGAAGTTTGCCAGGCGAACGAGGCCAAGCCCCACCGGCACGCCGGCGGCAACCACGTCGAACAGCGACCATGTGTGGATGCCGCGAGACCGGGAAAACAGCGTCATCGCGAGAATGACGCCGAGCAGGCCGCCATGAAACGACATCCCGCCCTGCCAGACGGCGACGATATCGAGCGGATTGGCAATGTAGCGCGGCAGATCGTAGAACAGCACGTAGCCGGTGCGTCCGCCGAGCACCACACCGATGGCTGCCCAGACGATGAAGTCGTCGAGGTCGACGGGCTTCATCGGCAGGGTGCCGTCGGGCCACAGTTTTGGGTTGGTGACGAGGCGCTTGGCATACCACCAGGCGAACAGAATGCCGACGATGTAGCCGACGCCGTACCAATGCACCGCCAGCGGTCCGATCCGGACGATGACCGGATCGATGTTGGGGAAGGGCAGGGCAGCCAGCGGCAGCAAATATTCGCTCAACAGGGTCTCCCGGTTCCGATCAGGTTCGGGCGCGGACCATGCGGCAGGGTTTTGGCAGGGTCAAGGCAAGCGTGTGCTTGCATTCCGCATCGTGCGCCACTACGTCAATTCGACCAAGCGAGGATTTGCCATGGCGACCGGACCGAACCGCATTCTCGATGAATTCGCCAAGCTGATGACCGACGCAGCCGGTGCCGCGCAAGGCGTGCGGCGCGAGGTGGAGACCGCCTTCAGGGGCCAGGCCGAGCGCATACTCAACTCCATGGACGTGGTGCAGCGCGAGGAATTCGAGGCCGCTCGCGACATGGCGGCGAAGGCCAGGGAAGAAAACACCCGCCTCGCCGCTCGCATCGAGGCGCTCGAGGCCAGGCTTGCCGAATTGACCGGTCAAGTAGCGCCTGCGGCTGCGGCAAAGCCGCGTGCAAAAAAATAATAAGAAATAAATCGTAAACTTTTCCACAAAGCCGGATCGCAAAAAGCGCTTTGTCGTGAATCGCTTACCGGTACTGCGTGGATCTTTGTGACAGCGCCTTTCCACATGCGAATGACGCAGTGCGAAAAATTGGGCTGGTCACGCGACTCCCGATCAATAGACTGAATTTGTTGCATGATTCGGAGCAGGGTCATGCGCCGGGCGGTGGGGTCCGGTCCGGGGTCTTTGCGTTGACGAAGTCCTGGCCGTCCGAGTTCTAGGCAGAATTGTTCGAGTGTGCCTCTCCCGCGGAGCGTGTGGTGGCGCTCCCAGAACGACAGGAAGCATTTCATGGAACTTCTCGAACTCGAATTCTCCCGCGAAATCCATCCGGTGGATGTTATCGAGCAGGTGGCGCACAACAACGACTGGTCCTTCGAACGGGCCGGCGACGACGAGATCTCGATCTCGGTTGCCGGAAGCTGGACCGACTACCACGTTTCATTCTCCTGGATGGAGGACTACGAGGCGCT
Organism: Mesorhizobium sp. M0119; assembly: GCF_040322615.1. Taxonomy (NCBI): domain Bacteria; kingdom Pseudomonadati; phylum Pseudomonadota; class Alphaproteobacteria; order Hyphomicrobiales; family Phyllobacteriaceae; genus Mesorhizobium; species Mesorhizobium sp. M0119. The sequence goes on along the minus strand of NZ_JAMYTU010000066.1, from coordinate 12,994 downwards.
GCACCTGGCCTGCGCTTTCGACATCAAGGTGCCTGAGGCGCGCGCGCTCGAGGTGATGCGGCTGCTTTCGCTGATCAACGAACAGATGCTGTTTGGCCATTTCGATCTCTGGGAGCAGGAAGGCGCCATCATGTTCCGCCAGTCGCTGCTGCTGGCAGGTGGGGTCGAGCCGTCGAGCCAGCAGGTCGAGGTGCTGCTGTCGTCGGCGCTGGAGGCCTGCGAATGCTATTTCCAGGCGTTCCAGTTCGTCGTCTGGTCGGGGACTTCGGCCAAGGATGCGTTGGCCGGCGTGCTGTTCGAAACCTACGGAAACGCCTGATAGTCGATGAGTTTGAGCAACGCGCGAAAACCCGAGATCAGCTTTGCCGATTTCGACCGCGTCGACATCCGCGCCGGCACGATCGTCGAGGCCGAGCCTTTTCCCGAGGCGCGCAAGCCGGCGATCAAGTTGAAAATCGATTTCGGTCCCGTGATCGGGGTGAAGAAATCCTCGGCCCAGATCACGAAATACTATACGCCCGAAACCCTGATCGGCCGGCAGGTGTTCGCTGTGGTCAATTTCCCGCCGCGTCAGATCGGGCCATTCATGTCGGAAGTGCTGACGCTCGGCTTTCCCGATGAAGAGGGCGCCGTCGTCCTTGGCGCGATCGAGCGCAGGGTGCCGGACGGCGGCAGATTGTTTTAACTGCGCTTTTGCTCAGGCGGCTAGTTTACGCGTGGTACCCAGCGCTTCTTTGACCGTTTCCATGAACATTTCCGCACAGGCCTTCCAGCTGTAGCGCATAGCACGTTGCCGCGCCTCGGCGCGGTCGACGTGAAGGGCGGCGAGCGCTGCTTGCCGCAGGTCGTCTGATACCGCGCCGCCGATGCCGTCACCCACAATATCGATCGGTCCGGTGACGGGATAGGCTGCGACCGGCGTGCCGCTGGCCAGCGCCTCGATGATGACGTTGCCGAATGTGTCGGTGCGGCTGGGGAAGACGAAAGCATCGGCTGAGGCGTAGATCTCGGCCAGTTCGTCGTTCGGGCGATGGCCGAGGAAATGGGCATCGGGATATCTGGCCTTCAGCTTCGCCAATTCCGGCCCTTCGCCTACGACCACCTTGCTGCCGGGCAGGTCGAGGTCGAGAAAGGCCGGCAGGTTCTTTTCGATCGCGACGCGGCCGACGCAGAGGAAGATCGGTCCGGGAAATCCCAGGTCCCTTCTTTTATCCGGTCGAAAATGATCTGTGTCGACGCCGCGCGTCCATGGGCGGAGCTTGGTGAAGCCGCGCGCCGCAAGATCGTCGGCGAGCGACTGGGTCGCGACCAGCGTGCCCTGTCCTGAATTGTGGAAATCGCGCAGCCAGCGATAGGCCCATGCTTCAGGCACCGGCAGGCGCGCGCTCAGATATTCCGGAAAACGTGTGTGATAGCTGGTCGTGAACGGGCGGCCGGCGTTGCGGCAGTAGCGCCGGGCCATAATGCCGAGCGGTCCTTCGGTGACGATATGGATGTGGTCCACCTTGCGTGCCTCGATCAGCTGCGCCACGCGGTGCGGCGTCGTCAGCGCCAGCCTGATGTCCGGATAGGTCGGCAGCGGCAGGGTGCGAAAGATGTTCGGCGTCAGGAAGTCCGTCTCGACATCGAAGGATTTCAGGGTCTCCGAGAGGCGCTCCAGCGTGTGGACGACGCCGTTGACTTGCGGGCGCCAGGCGTCGGTGACCATCAGGATGCGCATGGCGGTCCCTTGGCGGAGAGCTTGATTGCCTCGCCGCGACGCCTGAGCGGCGACCACGCCGCAGCTCTGGCGTCGCACCAGCGCACCCGGGCAGGCGCGGGGTCGAAATGAGGCCGCAGGGCCGAATCAATCATGATCGCGCGCTTCATTGGCGCTCTTCACCATGGTTTCATGACGGGCCGATGAACGGCCGGGTCTCGCTGCCGTCAAGCCGGAACCTTGATCACCGCCCGCAGGCCGCCGAGCGGGCTGCGCTCAAGGACGATGTCGCCGCCATGGCTGCGTGCAATATCGCGTGCGATGGAGAGGCCAAGGCCGGTGCCGCTGGCGTCGAGGTTGCGGGCCTCGTCCAACCGCACGAAAGGCTTGAATACATCCTCCCGCTTTTCGGGCGGAATGCCCGGACCGTCATCGTCGATGGTGACGAGCAGCGAACCGCGACCATGATTGGCATTGATCTCCACCGTCTTGGCATAGCGGAATGCATTGCCGACGACGTTGGACAGCAGCCGGGCAAAGGCATTGGGGCGCACATGGACGTGCGGATCGCCGACAAGCACGGTCGATAGCTTGCGCTTGCGCAGCGCGGCTTCCTCGCGAAGCTTATCGAAGAAGGCTTCGAGATCGAACTGACCGGCGTCTTCCGACGCTTCGCCGCGTGCAAAGGCAAGATAGCCTTCCAGCATCGACTGCATGTCGTCGATGTCCTGGTCGAGTGCCTGGGTGTCGGCCGCCTTGGTCCCGGCCAGTGCCAATTGCAGCTTGAAGCGGGTGAGGATGGTCCTCAGATCGTGGCTGACGCCGCTCAGCATGGCCGTGCGCTGCTCGAGCTGGCGTTCGATGCGTTCGCGCATCTGGATGAAGGCAAAGCCGGCGCGGCGGACTTCCTCGGCGCCGCGCGGGCGAAAATCGCGCGGCATCGGCCGGCCTTTGCCGAAGCTCTCGGCCGCCTCGGCCAGCGTTAGAATCGGCCGGATCTGGTTGCGCAGGAAAGGAATGGCAATCATCAGCAGCACCAGTGAGGTGCCGACCATCCAGATCAGAAAAATATGGGTGTTCGACGCATAGGCCTGGCTGCGGCGCACGAAGACCCGCAGCACCTTGTTCTCAAGTTGGACGCGGACCTCGACGATATTGGAATTGCCGACCGTATCGATCCAGAACGGACGGTTGATCTGGCGAGTGATCTCGGACGAAAGGATCTCGTCAAGGATCGAGAAGAACGGCTTTGGCCCGGGTGGCGGCAGCGGGTCGGGCGGTAGGAGGTCGACCTTCAACTGCATGCGATCCTGGGCGATGCGGATGACGTTGGCATAGTCGGCATCGTGCGGATAAGTCTCTATCAGGTCGATGATGGCGGCGATGTCGCGCACCGTGGCCTGCGACAGGCGCTGCGTCACGGTCTGCCAGTGGCGCTCCATGAAGACAAAGGCGACGACCGACTGCAGCATGATCATCGGCGCGATGACGATGATAAGCGAGCGGGCATAGAGCCGCTTCGGCATGTAAAGCGACACCAGGCGCCAGAAACGGTTCCAAGCGCGCGGCACGGCCTTGAGCGCCCGCGTCGCGCGAGCGCTCAAGCCGCCATCTCCCGGCCGTTCGAGTTGCGTGGTCGCCATTCGTCTTTTCGCTCACCGGCGGCCCGGCAAAGGACCGCTGTCGGCGGCATTCTATTCCACGCTGAGCCGATACCCAATACCGCGCACCGTCTGCAGCCAGACCGGATTGGACGGATCGCGTTCGATCTTGCGGCGCAGCCGGTTGATCTGGACGTCTATCGTGCGTTCGCCGACCTCGGACTCGTCGCCGACAAGCTCATGCCGCGGTATCGTCTCGCCGGCACGCGCTGCGAAGATCGCCAGGATCTCCTGCTCGCGGTCGGTTAGCTTGAGCGCCTCGCCGCCGCGCTTCAGCTCACGCCTGGCGATCTGGAACGTATAGGGGCCGAAGACCAGCTGTTCGACCTTGGGCGTCGTCGCGGGGCCGCCGCGGCGCAGGATATTGTTGATGCGCAGGATCAGCTCGCGCGGGTCGAACGGTTTTGGCAGATAGTCGTCGGCGCCGGCCTCGAGCCCGGTGATCCGGCTGTCGGTTTCGGACAGTGCGGTGAGCATCAGGATCGGCACGTTTTTCTCCGCCCGCAGCGCCTTGGTGAGATCGACGCCGCTTTCACCCGGCATCATGACGTCGAGCACGATCAGATCGAAATCGAGGCCGGCGAGCTTGCGCCGCGCCTCGCCGGAATTTCCGGCGACGGTAACGCGAAAGCCGTTTTCGGTCAGATATTGTTTCAGAAGATTGCGGATTCGGGTGTCGTCGTCGACCACCAGCAGATGCGGCGCGTCGTCTTCCGGTGCTGTCGGATGATCAACCCTCTCAATGGTCTCCATGGCTTTTCCCTGACATCTTTGCGGGCACAATGTCGATCTGCGCCCTTAGTTCCGGATTGACCATCGCTTCCAGGAACCGTTCGATAACGGCGCGTTCGGTGGCTCCGGAATCTTCCAATGCAGCATGGATGCGGCGCGACTGTGGCCGCGCTAGCGCCAGCGCCAGCGCACGGCCTTTGGCCGTCGGGTAGAGTTCGCGCTGGCGGCGGTCGCGAGGGCCCTGCAATTGCACGATATGGTCGGTGTCGATCAGTTGTTTGAGCACGCGCGCCAGGCTCTGCTTGGTGATCTTGAGCACGTCGAGGAGTTCGGCGACCGTCAGCCCGGGCCGGCGATTGACGAAATGCAACACCCGATGATGGGCGCGGCCAAAACCGTAATCGGCCAGGATCTGGTCCGGATCGGAGGTAAAGTCGCGATAGGCGAAGAAGAACAACTCGATGATGGCGAAATCGATGCCGTCCTCGTCGGTGATCGCCGTCCTGATCGGCTCTGCGGCTACGTGGCTCGTCATCTTTTCTCCGTGTGAAGCAGGAAATTATGTCAGCACTATTGACGTATTTTCCGCGCGATGGTAATTTTTGGCAAGCTTTTCGGCGGATTGCGAACGAAAAGGCAAGCGAAGCTGTTTTTTCCGGAACTTCCTGAGTTTGCCAGACCTTAAATATCCGCCTACGCTTTAAGACAATGGCCGCCTGCAGCGGCCGAAACGAAACACGCAATGACACAATGATGTGCGGGCTGCCGCCCGCGGGAGGTTACCATGGCATCCGTTCCCTTCGACCAACTGGACGGCTTTATCTGGATGAACGGCGAATTCGTCAAATGGGCCGACGCCAAGATCCACGTCTTGACCCACGGGCTGCATTACGCCAGCGCGGTATTCGAGGGTGAGCGCGCCTATGGCGGCGAAATTTTCAAGCTGACCGACCACACCGAACGCCTGCATGAATCGGCGCGCCTGCTTGGCTTCAAGATACCCTACTCGGTCGCCGAGATCGACGACGCCTGCCGCACGCTGTTGAAGAAGCAAGGTTTCCAGGACGCCTATGTCCGGCCGATCGCGTGGCGCGGCAGTGAACAGATGGGCGTTTCCGCGCAGAACAGCCGGATTAACTGCGCCATCGCCATCTGGCAGTGGCCGAGCTATTTCGATCCGGCGCAGAAGCTCAAGGGTATCCGCCTCGACATGGCCGAATGGCGCCGCCCCGACCCGCGCACCGCACCGTCGAAATCGAAGGCGGCCGGCCTCTACATGATCTGCACCATGTCCAAGCATGCCGCCGAGGCCAAGGGCTATGCCGACGCCATGATGCTCGACTGGCGTGGCCAGGTGGCGGAAGCGACAGGCGCCAACATCTTCTTCGTCAAGGACGGCAAGATCCATACGCCCAAGCCCGATTGCTTCCTCGACGGCATCACCCGCCGCACGGTCATCGGCCTTGCCAAGGACCGCGGTTTGGAGGTGATCGAGCGCGCCATCATGCCGGAGGAGCTTGAAGGCTTCCAGCAGTGCTTCCTCACCGGGACGGCGGCCGAGGTGACACCGGTTTCGGAGATCGGTCCCTACCGATTCGAGGTCGGCGATATCGCCAAGACATTGATGAACGACTATTCTGCGGCGGTTCAACCCAAGCACGCGATTGCTGCAGAATAACGAAAGTCACAGGTTTTTTATCAAGTAGGGGCGGTTTTCGGGCCGCCCCTTTTATTTAAGCGTTTGCGCATTTGACTTTCATTCAATTCGGCGTCTCATGATGGCGTCGGCCTGGGAGGCTGGCAGCTATGGAGGGACTGGAAATATGGATATGAACACGCTTCTTCCGATCATTATTCAGGTGATTACGGGCATCATCGGTGGTCAGGCGGTGGGTGCGGCTATCAAGACCGCGGCGATGGGGCAGCTTACCAAAATCCTGGGCGGCGCTGTCGGCGGCGTCGGCGGTGCGGCCATCCTCAACAGTCTGCTGGGTGGCTCGGTCGATCCGGCAGCAGCCGCCACGGCGGCAGGAGCCGGCAGCGCGTTGAACATTTCAAATATCGTTGGCGGTGCCGGCGGCGGCGCCATCCTGACCGGCATCATCGGTGCGGTCATGAACGCGATGAAGAAATAAGCTTCGACGTTTCAGGTTTTCAAATGGGCGGCTTCGGCCGCCCATTTCGTTTGCCGTTGTGGGAACGGTGGACGCCGTTCGCGTGTGTCTCTACATCAGGGCCTGGTTCAAGGTTAGAGCTTTCCTGACGCGTTCGAGGGGACGCGCAGCGCTCCGACAGCGTGAAAGGACGAATATGGGTCAGCTCAACGCCGGCATCGTGCCGGTCACGCCGTTCCAGCAGAACTGCACCATCCTCTTCGACATGGACGACAGACAAGGCGTTGTCGTCGATCCGGGCGGTGACATCGACAAGGTGCTGGCGGCGCTCGAGGACAATGCGATCACTGCCGGCGCGATCTGGATTACGCATGGCCATATCGACCATGCTGGCGGGGCCATGGAGCTGAAAGAGGCGCTCGGTATCGAGATCATCGGCCCGCATGCCGCCGACCGGCCGCTGCTCGCCAATCTCGAGAACCAGGCGAAGCGCTATGGCATCACCGATCCCGTGCGCAACTGTGTCCCTGACCGGTTCCTTGCCGAAAGCGAGACCGTTTCGTTTGGCTCACATGTGTTTGAGGTGATCCATTGTCCGGGCCACGCACCCGGCCACGTCGTCTACTATAACCGGGCCGCGAAGTTCGCCCATGTCGGCGACGTGCTGTTCCGCGGTTCGGTCGGCCGCACCGATCTGCCGGGCGGCGACCACGCCGCGCTGATCGCCTCGATCAAGGAGAAGCTTTTGCCGTTGGGCGACGACATCGGCTTCATCTGCGGCCATGGTCCCGGCGGCCGTTTTGGTGAGGAGCGGCGGAGCAATCCGTTCCTGATCTGAAACCGCTTGCCGGAAACAAAAAAAGCGCGGCCTGTGCGACCGCGCTTTTTTCCGGCGGAAACTGCCTCCGTTAATTGGCGGTGCAGAAATGCTGTTCGCCGTCATAGCCGGTGAACGTGCCGGTACGCGAGTTGAAGCTCCGGTAGCGGTCCGAGCAGTATTCGTACCAGCCGCGGGTCCAGGGCTCCGCATAGCTTTCGGCATAGGCCACTCGCGGCTGCACGTAATAACGGCGCACCGGGGCAGGCCTGTAGTATTCATCATCATAGGCCGGGTCGTAATAGCGGGGCTGCGGACTGGCGAGCGCACCGCCGATCAGGGCACCTGCCGCAAGGCCGAGGACGCCGGCCGCAACGGCGTCGCCGTGGCCGTGGTGACGGCGGTGATGGCGCCATTCATCGGCACTGGCCGCGGGCAAGGTCGCAAACGTGGTCGCAACGACCGCAGCGGACAGGATGGCAGTCTTGAAAATTCGGTTCATGTCGGTCTCCTTCGTGCCGGCCCGGGTCGTTTTCGGGGGATGCGGTCCGGCTTTAACGAAGATTAATAGGCGACCGTGGCTGAACGGGGGCTGAACGAATTTGACCAGGCGGTTTCATCTAACTGGACGGTTCAAGCGTGCGGCAAAAACCGCAGGCCAGACCGGCCCACGTCCATTCTGTCCAGGGCCGGTTCAGCCGATCGACAGGTTGACGGCTTTCGGACCCTTGCCGCGCTTGTCCGGCTCGGTGTCGAATGTCACTTTCTGCCCATCCTCAAGACCGGGAAGACCCGACGCCTGCACGGCCGAAATATGGACGAAGACATCCTTTGCCCCGTCGTCCGGCGTGATGAAGCCGAAGCCCTTGGCGTGATTGAAGAATTTGACGGTGCCGGTCTGCGGCATGGGAAGCTCCTTTGATCCCACAAGTCCAGTCTCGGGCCGGCAAATGCCCGGACGGAAATTTGTCCTTTATTTTAGTGTCATCGGCAAGAGAAAGTTTTGCGAGCGCCGGCAAGCATCCCGGAACACAAAAGGCGCGACGAAAACCGCCGCGCCTTTACAGAATTCAAGTTCACTCCAAAAGCCGCGCAGCATCCTCACACCCCGAAAGGACGCGGGGCACGCTGTGGTTCAGGCAGCGCGGAGATTGACCGCTTTTGGACCCTTGCCCATACGGTCGGGCTCGACATCGAAGGTGACCTTCTGACCGTCGACGAGCGTGCGCAGCCCGGAAGCCTCGATCGCCGAGATGTGGACGAACACATCCTTGGCGCCGCCATCGGGCGTGATGAAGCCGAAGCCTTTGGTCGCGTTGAAGAATTTAACGGTGCCGGTCTGGGCCATTGGGGAAACTCCTTCACCCGTGTCAGTCTTGGTGGTTCCGCCCGCCGCCTGGCGCCGTGGGCAAGTCCCGGTGGTTGCTTCGGCAGTCATGCATTGGCGCATGGTAAAACCCCCCGCCGAAAACGGGGCTGTCAGAGATTCACAGTATCGGGGAAAGGTCGTCCAAAACGTTCCGCTCTCCGGGTCGCAAATGCCCGAACACAAAATTTATCGCACGGAAACGTGATGCTTGCAAGATAGAGCCGCGGGGTGCCCAACAGGCGCATCCCGACCCATCGCACCGATAGTCCCGGTTCTCCGCGCGGTCATCGGCCAGACTTCACCCAGGCATGGTCCAGCAAGCGGGGCAGGTGCTATCTTGGCTTGCGCCGGCATACCGCCCTGGCTCGCCAGTTGCAAACAGGGGTTGCATTTGGCAGCGGAATGACGAGGATCGGCCGGACGCAGGCACCATTGTGCAGGCAGGAGTTTCGAGGGAGGGAACATTGATGCGGCTTCTTGCGGCAATCTTTCCGCGGCAGGTTTTTTCCATCCTGTTCCTGTCGGCAATTCTCGCAGCCTGCACCGTCGTGGTGGATGAGGGGCCGGGGCCGCGCCCGCCACGGCCGGGCCCGCAATTCTGCACCAAGCAATATGACCCGGTCTGCGCCCGGCGCGGTGGCGACCGCCAGACCTTCGCCAATGCCTGCCTTGCCGAACGGGCCGGATATCGCATCATTCGCGAGGGCGAGTGCCGCGGCGGTGGTGGTGGCGGTGATGAGCAGACATTCTGCACCCGCGAATACCGCCCGGTCTGTGCCCGTCGCCATGGCGAACTGCGCACATTCCCCAACGAATGCGAGGCCCGCGCGGCGGACTATCGGGTCGTCGATGATGGGCCGTGCTAGCGCACCGGCCTCACTGTTCCTCCGGATAGGCACCATCGGCGGGGCCGACGTAGAGCTCGGCGCCGTCCTCGTTGGAGATGCGCAGGCGATCGGGGATCTGCGGCATCATCAGCGTGTGAAGTAGCGTGGCGGCGCCTTGCAGGGCGGCGCGCAGGTTCGGTGCCTCCAGCGACACTCGATCGAGTATCGCTTCATCGGCATCGCGCGAGCGGTAGAACTCGATGACGAAGTTCAAGCACGCCTCCAGGCAGATTGTCGTGCGATCGAACCCTAGCCTTTGGACTTGGGTTTCACAGCGGTCTCCGCCTGCTTGACCGCCGAGCCGAAGGGCGAGGCCGGTTTTGCCGCCACCTTGTCCTTCTTGGGCTTGCGTGTCTCGCGATTGCTGCGCTGTTGACCCTTGGCCATTTTCTGATCCCTTATACGTGTTGCGGATTGCTTTCGGCTCAACTGGCCGGGTTGTCGACCGGTTCGAGATTGTCTTCCGTGGTGACCCGCTCATAGGTCTCCTGATCGCTGCGGATGCGGTATTGCGGCGAGCCGTCCTTGACCGGCAGCCGGCTCTTGATCTGGAACAGCTCCGCGGTCTTTTGGGCAAGGCCGGTGCGGCTCTTCATGCGGACGGTCTGGCCGACGGTGAAGATATGCGCCGGCGTGTCCGTGCGCCGCGCACTCTGCTGGAAGCGGATCATGTGGCGTTCTCCTGGTCGTGCTGAAGCGCTGCGTCGAGCTCGGCATGGTCGACGGCGACAAGCTGGCTGGTCGCGCTTTTCACCGTCCTTGCCGGCAGATGGATGAAAGTGGCGACGCGGCGCCAGGCAGGCCACGACATGCCGTCGATCAGTTCTTCGTCGTGGTCGATGTCATAGTCGCCGGCCGGCTGCACGCCATCCAGCCCGCCAAGCACGAAAGGTGCCGCGAAATGCGCGATGGAATGGGTGGTGCGAGCAGACATTCTTGTGCCTCGAAGTTCTCGCTTGTGCCTTGAAGTTCTCGTGCCTTGAAGTTTCTTTCCGGCCTGCCCCGGAAGCGGAGCCTGCATTGCGGTACCAGGTGTCGGCGATTTGGATAAGTTTGGCGGGCCGAGAACCCCTGACGCCGCGGGGCCAAGCATGACCCAAAACGGTTTCATTACCACTAGTCTGAAAATACGGCTTATTCAAGAAGTTTTCGGCCTCTTACCCCTACCAACGTAAAATTACTTTTCTATAGTTATCTGCAGAACGATGATACGATCCCGGTGCACCTCAAAAATTGTTTGAAGAACTTCCGGAAAAATTCCTCCGGCATTTGTATTTATCCAGGTATCAAAGGATGTGAGTGATGAATTCCGCAAGAACACCTGATGTCCCGACAGTTGCAGTCAGTCCCGTCACCAAGCCGATAAAGGTCTTGTCGCCGCGCCTCACTATAAGAAGCGACGAGGCGGCGAGGCGAAGAATTGCCGACACCGACGGAACAGCGCGGCGGGCGCGCCAGCTTGCCGAAAGCAACCGCCTGATTTGACGCGCAACCATGACGCTCAGTTTTCCCAACCCCAGCCGCTCCTATGACGCGGCGGCCAAGCGCATTCGTTTCGTCGGCCATGACGGCATGCTCGAAGTCCCGTTCTTTGTCGAGGTTGCGGCACTTTCGGCGGCAAACCCGGCAGCAAGCGGAGCCGAGGCCGAATTTCTCAGCGCCTTCGACGCCAAGCGTTCGTCGATCCACGAGATTGCGCGCCAAGCCTACTCGCACGGCCGCAAGAACATGTATGTGCTGACGCCGGCCGACTTTCGGTAAGCTCCCCGAGTTCGGAGGTTTGCTTCGTAGCGACCGCCGTCTGCTCTTGCACGTGCCGCAGCGATGGCCTAGATCGCGGCAGGCGGACAACACGGCAGGTTTCCCATCAACAGAGATCCGAGACAAACGGCAGGCGCACGTTACGGCTCAGGCGGACAGCCGCCACTGGGGCTCGACCAGCACGTGCAGCAGGCGCTGCAGTTGCACCAGGCGGGGCGCCGGCAGGAAGCCGAGGCGCTTTACCGACAGGTGCTGGCGCAAAAGGCCAACCACCCGGCTGCTGCGCATTTCCTCGGGCTTCTGCTGCACCAGACCGGGCGCAGCGCCGAGGGGCTGGCGCTGATCGAACAATCGGTGCGTCTGCAGCCGAGCAATCCGGATTTCCTCAACAATCTCGGCACCGTGCTGCGCGACCTCGGCCGGGTAGCGGCCGCCGCCGATCTCTTCCGCAAGGTGGTGGCGATTCGGCCGGACCAGTTGGCGGCGCGTGACAATCTCGGCTCGTCGCTGAAGCAGCTCGGCCAATTCGAAGGCGCCGAAGATATTTATCGCGGCACGATCGGCCGCAACCCGTTCCATGTCCGCGCCCGCGTCGGGCTTGCCGAAACGCTGCAGGAAGCGGGCCGGCTGGATGAGGCACTGGCTGTTTTTCGCGAGGCGCTGACGATCCGGCCGAAGGATGCCGATCTTTTGCACGGCCTGGGCGTCGGGCTGATGGAAAAGGGCAATCTCGACGAGGCTGCCGATCTTTTCAGGCAGGCGCTGGCTGTGGACCCCGGTATGGCGAGGGCCTGGCTGATGCTTACCCAGGTCAAGCGCCAGAAGGAGCGCGACGCCGAGCTTGCCCGCATGGAGGCGGAGCACACCAAGGCGCCGCAAGGCAGCCTGGCGCGCATGCAGCTTTCCTTCGGCCTCGGCAAGGCCAATGACGACCTCAGGGATTATGGCCGCGCCTTCGACTATTTCGCCGAAGGCAACGCGATCCGCCGCCAGGGCATCGACTACGACGCCGGCAAGACGCGCGGCGAGTTCGAGGCGATGAAGGCGGTGTTCGACAAGGCCTTTTTTGAAAAGCACAGGCCGAGCGGGATCGCCGACGATGCGCCGATCTTCGTTGTCGGCATGCCGCGTTCCGGCACCACGCTGGTCGAGCAGATCATCGCCAGCCATCCGCAGGCCTATGGCGCGGGCGAGCTCAGCATATTGAAGACGGCGGTAGGCAAGCAGTTTCCGCTCGGCATGAAGGGCGGCTTTCCCTGGGGCATCGCCGACATGCCCGACAAGGCCTATGCCGAGGCGGGCCAAGCCTATCTCGACATGCTGCACGCCCGCTATCCGGGTTTTCGGCACGTCACCGACAAGATGCCCGGCAATTTCCTCTTGGTTGGCTTCATCCACATGATGCTGCCGAAGGCCAAGATCATCCATTGCGCGCGCGATGCGGCGGCGACCTGCCTGTCGATCTACAAGGTGCACTTCCGCGGCGACAGCCATCGCTACGGCTACGATCTCGACGAGCTCGCCGATTTCCACAATCTCTACACCGATATCATGGCGCACTGGCACGCCGTGCTGCCTGATGTCGTGCACGACGTTCGCTACGAGGATTTCGTCGCCGACCAGGAAGGCCAGTCGCGGGCGCTGATCGCCCATCTCGGCCTGCCATGGGATGACGCCGTGCTGTCGTTCCACCAGACCGATCGGCCGGTGCGCACGGCGTCCGCCGCGCAGGTGCGCCAGCCGATGTATCAGGGCTCGGTCGATCTGTGGAAGCGCTATGGCGACCGGCTGAAGCCGCTGCTCGACAGGCTGGCTTAGAGCGCCGCTGCGCCTAAAGCGCGCCGCGCTCGATCGGCCTTATGCGACGCGCTTGTCTTATGACATTCATTGCGAAGAGGCGAGAATGAACCGCTGGGAGAGAGTAGCAGCTCTCTCGTCAGCGGCGAGGGATGGA